>NZ_JBTNDV010000001.1:0-481689 GCF_054510815.1 Arthrobacter glycogeni | reverse complement strand
CTTTCGCTTCCTGCGCATCAACCCAGGAACGCAACCCTCCCAGATCCTTAATCAGGTCCAGGGTCCGCCCCGCATCCAGGCCGACCACCGCCGCCACAGCCACCCCGCCCACCAACACCGGCCGATCAGCTGACGCTTCCCGATCAGCTGCCGGGGCGGTCCACACCGCGCCGACGCCCAACGGACCACCCGGACCATACCCACCAGACGCCCCACCAGACGTCCCCGAAGAACCGCCCGAAGCCCCCGCGGGCGTGTTCGAGGACCCACCCGCGGACGCCCCAGTGGACGTACCCGCAGACGTATCTGCGGGCCCTCTACTGGAGCCGGAGTCCGGGCCGGATTCGGGAACGAATCCCGTTCCGGTAGAAGAAGCTGTACTGCTTTTCATACCTTCATTCCATCATCGGGCACTGACAAAACAAGGTCCGCAGGAAGGCACCCGGAAAAGAATTTTGAACTATTTTTCCTGGCAGATCAAAGTTTTGGATCGGCGGCATAAAGGGAACCACAACCCACCCGCTGAGGCGTTAGATCGGGCCCTCACAGGCCCGATGACCCACCAGAGCTCACGGTTCGGCGAAGAGGACGGGAAAGGAAGACGGCGGGGCGGAAGTGCTAACCCACGTGGTCCCGCCAGCTATGCTGCGGGTCGAAACCGATCACACTGCGAGCATGATCGATGGAGAGTAGCGTCTCGTGCTCGCCAACATCCTTGACCACTTCTACGTCAGGAAATACCTCGGCCGCAAGGGATGCGCTCGACCGGCTCATCACCGTGTCGGCCGCCGCGATGATGAACCTATCGAAGCCGGGGCCAGCATTCTCCAGCGCGCGCTGCACCGCCTGCGCGCCGTCGCGACCGTCAATGTACCCCCAGAGATTCCATTTTCGGGCCATCGCATCCTCATCAAAGGACGGAAACTCGACGTAATCCTCGGGATCCATGACGTTGGAGAACCGCAACGCCGTAATGCTCAACTGCGGATCCCAACGCGTCAGCTGGATCGCCATCTCCTCCTCGAGGTGCTTCACGAGCGAATAGGTGCTCTCCGGCCGGGCCGCGTATTCCTCATCGACGGGGATGTAGGGGGGATCCTCGTCGAACGGCAGGCCCAGCACCGTCTCGCTAGAGGCGTAGACAATCTTCCGGATTCCCGCCCTGCGGCACCCCTGAAACACGTTGTAGGTGGACAGCATGTTGTTGTGGAAGGTCGCCACATCCGCCTGGAGACCGGGCGCCGGGATGGCCGCAAGGTGCACGACGGCGTCGAAGCCGCTGTGCCGATCGTCGACGCCCATCAGCGCATCAACAACCTGTCCGTAATCGGTCAGATTGATCTTCAGGAACCCGGGGTCCCGTTCCCCCTGCAGATCCATTCCGAGCACCTCATGGCCGGCCGCCCGCAGTACTTTCGTGACAGTGCGCCCCAGTTTGCCGCTGGTTCCGGTGACCGCGAGCCTCATACGGGCCGCTCCTCGGGCGAGACGGTCTTTGCGGGATCGGTCTCGGCCATTGAGCCGATGGCCTCCTCGATCTTCGCCATCACCTCCGGCTCAAGGGTCACGCTCGACGCCACCGCGTTTGATTTGACCTGCTCCGGCTTGGACGCGCCAATAATCGCTGCTGCAACATTCTTGTTCTGCAGTACCCAGGCCACAGCCAACTGCGCCATCGTCAGGCCCAGATCATCGGCGATCGGCTGGAGCTTCTGGACGCCGGTAAGAGTCTCATCGGACATCCATCGCTTGATCATGTTCGAACCGCCCTTCTCGTCGGCAGCCCGCGATCCCTGCTCCGGAGTTCCACCCGGCTGGTACTTACCGGTCAGCACACCCTGAGCCACCGGTGACCAGACAATCTGGGACAGCCCCAGCTCCTCCGATACCGGAACCACCTCTTCCTCAATCACCCGCCACAGCATCGAGTACTGCGGCTGATTGGAAATCAGCTGAAACCCCAGGTCCTTCGCCAGCGCATGCCCGGCCCGGATCTGCCGCGCATCCCATTCGCTGACCCCGATGTACAGCGCCTTGCCCTGGCGGACGACGTCGGCGAAGGCCTGCATGGTTTCTTCGAGGGGTGTTTCGTGGTCGTAGCGGTGCGCCTGATAAAGGTCGACATAGTCGGTCTGGAGTCGTTCGAGTGAACCGTTTATCGACTCCATGATGTGCTTGCGGGAGAGTCCGACGTCATTGGGACCCTTCGGCCCGGTGGGTCCCCACACCTTGGTGAAAATCTCCAGGGATTGGCGCCGCTCGCCCTTCAATGCTTCGCCGAGCACCGTCTCGGCGGCAGTGTTGGCGTATACATCCGCTGTGTCAAAACTGGTGATGCCCACATCCAGTGCCGCGCGCACGCACTGGGTGGCGACGTCGTTCTCCACCTGCGAGCCGTGGGTCAGCCAGTTGCCGTAGGTGATTTCCGAGATCTTGAATCCGCTATGTCCGAGGTATCGATAGTCCATGCTTCCGATGCTATGGCACTCGCCGACGAATGGGGAGGGCCGCCGGGGGAATCCTGACGGTCGCCGTCAGGGCCAACCGTTACACTGAACTGTCTTTGTATCACCACTGATTGAGGGATTTTGGTTAAGTTCACCGCGCGTCTAGCCACGGCCGAGGAGCGGGACAATTGGGACGCGTTGGTGACAGCAAACCCCAACGGCGGAAATATTCTTCAGTCGGCATCTTTCGCGGAAGTGAAGTCACACCACGGCTGGACCCTCCAATTCCTGGTTTTCGAGTGCCCGGACTACACCACGTACAACTTGGTGATCGAGAAGCGGCTGCCCCTCCTGGGTGCCCTCTGGTACCTCATCAAGGGTCCCGATGTGGCGGATCCCGCCCACGTACCAGCCATCCTGGATGCCTGCCGCGATCTGGTCCGCTCCGGGCGGCACAAAGTCTTTGCCGTGAAGGTGGAACCCGACATCCCGGCCGACGACGACGTCGACCGGCTGTTCCTGAATGCGGGCCTGGTCAAGACCTTCGACCTGCAACCCAACGATCACACAGCAATCCTTGACACCACCCCGGAGCCGAACCAGTTGCTGCGCAATCTTCATTCGCGGGGTCGCAATGCCGTGAGACGAGCCATCCGCGAGGGCGTCGAAGTGCGCCGGATGGAACCCACCGACGAAAATTTCAGCACCATGTACCGGCTGATGGCTCACATTGAGGATCGCTCGGCCGCGAAGCTCCGCTCCTACGACTATTACAGCCGGTTCTGGAAGAACTTCTCCGATGCAGGCCAGGGCCGACTGTACTTCGTCTACGAGGACGGCGAACCTTCGGTGGGAGCGTTTGTCATCAACTACGGGTTGAAGGGTACCTACAAGGACGGCGGGTCCAAACCCAAGCGTTCCCAGTACGGTGACTCCCATCTGGTGCAGTGGCAAGCCATCAACGATCTGAAGGAAGAGTTTGGGATTATGGAGTACGACTTCTGCGGCACCCCGCCCAGCGACCGGCTCAAAGATCCCACCCATCAGCACCACGGACTGGGACTGTTCAAAACCAGTTTCACCAGAACTGTGACGGACTTTGTCGGCTGTTATGACCTGCCACTCAGTGCGTGGAAGTATCGGGTGTGGAACGCCATTGGCGAACGGGTCGCTCGACAAATCTACTGGCGCAGACACCACCAACCGTTCTACTAAACACCAGCTCCGCTTCTCGCGGGCACACCGGACGAAGGGGTGAATCCCATGGGTGAGAAGACCGAGGCCGACGACGGCCGCAACCCCAACACCAACCCCGCCCCGGTAGCAGAACAGCTGCCGATCGTCCCCACCGCCGGTACCGCGGGCAGCTCGCGCCCGCCGGGCGTCCCGCCGGCCGCCCGGCCGGTCCACTCGCTGCCAGGGACCCCCGGCGCTCCGGCAACCGGAGAACGCCCGGTGCCAACTGGACGCGCACGGGCAACCAGCAAACCAGACAGGGCCTCGACGGCGAAAACCAAGACTCGGCCCCGTCAGGTAAACGGGAAGCCCGACCGCAGGACATACTCAACACCGACCGACGCGCTGCCCACCACACCACGCTCGGTCCGTCCGGACCGGTCAAACGCCGCTGCCCGCAAGGTGCTTCGACGCCTGGTCCAGGGAGAGGCGCCGCCCACCCAGGCGATGAGCATCGTGGAACGGTTGGCTGGCAGCCCCTACGCCAACCCCATGATCCAGGCCGTCGGTCCGGATATCAACGCCCGCAGGACCCTCGATTTCGCGCTCGGCCTGGCCGAGACGATGTTCCGCTACGGCGCCGGTGCCCTCGAAGTTGAAACCAGCATCATCGCGGTCACCGCAGCGTTTGGGCTGGATAACATTGAGGTGGACATCACCAACCAGTCGGTCATCCTCAACTACTCGGCGAAGGACCAGGCCCCGGTTACGGTATTACGTGTTGTCCGCTCGTGGACCAACAACTATGCCGGTCTGCTGAAAGTGCACCAGCTCGTGACTGACATCGTCGACGGCGGGACCTCCCGGATCGACGCCGCAGCGCGCCTGGATGAGATTACCCACAAACCTAAACCCTTCCCCCGCTGGATGGTGACCGCAGCGTTCGGCATCTTCG
This sequence comes from Arthrobacter glycogeni, assembly GCF_054510815.1. NCBI lineage: Bacteria > Bacillati > Actinomycetota > Actinomycetes > Micrococcales > Micrococcaceae > Arthrobacter > Arthrobacter glycogeni. Next base: position 477,111 of record NZ_JBTNDV010000001.1, on the reverse strand, counting down.
GTGCTGCCATCGTGAGTTTCATCGGCGGTGGTCCGCTGGAGTCGTTCATCAGTTTCGCCAGCTGCATTGGTGTCGACCTCCTGTCCCGGCAGCTGGGGAAATGGCGGGTCCCGGAATTCTTCGCCGTCGCCACTTCAGCGGGGATGGTCACTATCGTCGCCATGTTCTTCTGGTGGCTCGACATTGGAGTAGCCCCGTCGCTGGTGGTCGTGGGCGGCATTTTGTTGCTCCTACCCACAGGTCGTCTCGTCTCGGCTACCCAGGATGCGATCAACGGGTACCCGGTCACGGCGGCTGGCAGGTATCTATCAGCATTTCTGGTGTTCGCCGCAATCATCTCGGGAATCGCCGTCGCCCTGGTGGCGGGAGCGTTGGTCGGTATCCCTGAACTCCAGTTGACGACGTCGGCCGAATCCCTCTACCCGCTGCCGGTGGTTGCAGTGCTGGTCTTCATCGCCGTTGCGATGATTTGCGTGGCGGAGCAGACCGACATGAAACTGGTCCTCCCCACATCCCTCATCGGGGTCACAGGGTTCCTGCTGTACTCGCTGGTGGTCACGCTGGGGGTAGGTTACCGGTTGGCCCCTGCGATCGCTGCCGTGCTGATCGGGATGCTGGCCAGGATGGTGGCGCTGAGGATGGGCGCACCACAGCTGGTCGTGGCGGTCCCTGCGGTGATGTTCCTCTATCCGGGGCTGATGGTGTTCAGGTCAATGTATGGACTGACCATCGAGGCCGAGCTGGTGGGCGCCGGAAGTAACAGCCTGTTTAACGCACTGACCATCATCTTGGCCATTGCCGGCGGGGTGGTTCTTGGTGACAACCTGGCCCGACCGCTCACGAAAGGTGTCGGCAGCAACGAACGTCGTCGCAACCGTCGTCGTTAGCTACTGCAGCTGCCAGTCCACCGGATCGGCGCCCAGCTCAGTAAGCAGTGCGTTGGACCGGGAGAACGGTCGGCTGCCGAAAAACCCTCGTGATGCGGACAGCGGACTGGGATGGACAGACTCGATCACCGGAGTATCGCCCAGCAGCGGCTTGATCTGCTGGGCGTCCCGCCCCCACAGCACAGCAACCAGCGGCAGTTTCCTGGCGACGAGTGCTTCGACGGCCGCGCTGGTGACCACATTCCAGCCCAGTCGGCGGTGCGAGGCGGCGTCACCGGCCCGCACCGTCAGGACCCGGTTCAGGAGGAGCACCCCCTGCTCAGCCCACCCCGTAAGATCCCCGTGAGCGGGAACTGAGGCGCCGGTATCGGCGGCGAGCTCCCGGTAAATGTTGACCAGGCTCCTCGGAAGGGGACGGGTGGCGCCCGCTACTGAAAACGATAGCCCGACGGCGTGTCCCGGCGTCGGGTACGGGTCCTGGCCGAGAATCAGCACCTTGACCTGATCCAGGGGGTAGCTGAATGCCCGAAGAATGTGCTGCGCAGCGGGGAGCACCTCTGCGCCGCCGTCGACCTCCGCACGCAGGCGATCAGCGAGAAGATGCAGCTGTGGCTCAACCGGCGCCAGGGCGGCAGCCCAGGACGGATGGACGACATCGGCCACCGGGGCCGGTGCCGCGAAAGGGAACGCAGGGCTGACCGGACCGGTGGACGGTTTGGGGGAGGGGGTTGGCTCGGGGAAGAGAGCGCTCTGGTAATCCGACACCATCCCATCCTTGTGCCCCAGCGCGCCAAATGACAACAGTGTTATTCCCAATTACCATGAAGGGCAGACCAGGTGGCGTGCCAGCACGCTGCATCCAGCTAAGGGGCGATCGGTAGTGACTGAGGCAGCGAGCGCTGACAATGTGGTGCACCCGGAACCTGGGAGCCCCCGCAAGGCGGACGTACTAGGAGATCGGGAGCAGCAGATGCTGGCCCTTGAACGCCAATGGTGGAAGTACTCGGGAGCCAAGGAACAGGCCATCCGGGAGCTGTTCGATCTGTCGGCTACCCACTACTACCAGATCCTCAACGCCACGATCGATACCGAGGCGGCGTTGGCTCACGACCCCATGCTGGTCAAACGACTGCGTAGACTACGTACATCCCGTCAGCGCGCGCGCTCGGCCCGCCGACTCGGCGCTGACATCTGAACGCTCCAGGCGACCTCTTTCCAGCGGCAATATTCAAGGACTACGCAACATTATGAGCCAATACCCCCGGGACGAGTTCGACAAAATCCCCGAATCCGCATCGCGGCAGGGAGTTCACCGGGAGAGGCTGGTTCCCCCGCGGTCCAGCGGACTGGCGTTGAAACTTATTGTGGGAGTGCTGGCGCTCGCCGTCGGGCTGGCCGCGTACTTCATCCTCCCGCGGCTGGGTATCGGCGAGGGCGCAGCGCCCGCGTCCAGTCGGGCCTCCAGCGCACCTGCCTCCGAAACTGCGACGTCGGAGCCGTCACCCTCGCTATCACCCGACGACGAGACCTTCGAGCCTTCACCGCCCGAAGCAAGTCCGCCCGAAGCAAGACCGTCCGAGGAACCGACCACCGAGCCACCGACCACCGTGCCCACGACGACTTCGCCATCACCGGGCGAGGACCCGACGGCGATCGATCGAACCCAGCCAGTGAACGTCTACAACTCCACCGGCATCGGCGGGCTGGCCGGCTCGGCTGCCGGCCGGGTTTCCGGCGGAGGCTGGGCTGTCGGCCAGATCGCTGACTGGGGTGGCGTTCCACCACAAACCTCAGTGATCTTCTATAACAACGCCTCCCAGCTGGCCGCAGCACAGGAATTGGCTGGCATCTTGAGGATTCCGACCCTGGTAGAGACCACCGAAGTGTCTCCCAACATCACTGTGGTTGTCGGACCCGGGTTCCAGTAGGCATGTACTCAGACGCTGAAGCGGCGAACCTCTACAACCTTCTGAACTCGTGGGATGCCAGTGACGGGGGCGTATGTGCCGCTCGGCATGGCTGCCGAGTCAGTGCTCGACGTCGGCTGTGGAACGGATGGGTACCTGCACCGGCTCCGCGATGACGGGCACCGGGGACGTCTGGTCGGTCGCGCGCGTGGGAGACCTGGACGCCGGACAACGCCCAGGACGTGGTCGACGGCGCCGGTCGCCCCTTGCGCATCGTCCATCATGTCGAGGGGCTCGACGGCGACGTGGTGACGTCAACCGAAACCACCGCGAACCCGGACGGCACGACCCTTCGCGCGGACCGCGCACGTCCGCGGTTCCTGGACGCGGATTCCCTCGACAGGTTCCTGGCTGATGCAGGATTCGCGATGGCATCCCGTCACGGCGGCTGGGCGGGCGAGCCATTCACCGCATCGAGTGCCACCATTCTCACCTCCGTGCGGGCTGTCTCCGATGGCCGGATCTCAAGTCATGCTGGAAGGGCAACAGATCCGGCTGCACGACTGGAATGCGACGGATCTTTCCGCCTACCGCGGTGGAACGGCCCCTACTTCCCGCCGCCCACGGAACAGGATGCCGACGACGCCGTGACACGGATCAGCTCACAGCTGGACACCGACGAATGGCCCGGGGTGCGGTGGCGGCTGGTGATCGCCGATCGGCTGACCAACCTGCTGGTGGGGACTGTTTCCTGGCACTGGGAATCGAAGGAAACCGACTGGCCCAGGGCCGGAATGACCGTGTTTGACCCGTCAATGCGGGGTCGGGGAGTAGGTACCGAGGCGCTCGCATTGTGGGCGGACTATCTGTTCACGGCGACAGCCTTCCGCCGCCTGGATTTTTCCACCTGGTCCGGTAACCTCGCCATGTGCGGTGTGGGAGCGAAGCTGGGATGGACCGAAGAGGCCAGGTTTCGTGACGCGCGGGTGGTGCGCGGGACCGTGTACGACTCGGTGGTCTACGGCGTGACCCGTGTTCAATGGGAGAGCCGTCACTTGCACTCAGACAGTCAGAGTGCTAATTATTGAGTTAGCACTCTAAGCCGCTGACTGCTAATTGTTGGTGGTTTTGGATGTGACACGCACACCACTGTGGTGAGGTTCTCGGCAGGACGTAAAGAGATCGTCCGGCCGTTATCCGTCCGTCGCGGGCACCGCAGCAGGTGAGCACAAAGTTTGCTGATAAGCAGGACTGTCCCCGAAAGGACCTAAGCCACTATGGCCAAGATCATTTCTTTTGATGAAGAGGCACGCCGCGGCCTTGAGCGAGGGCTCAACATCCTCGCCGACGCCGTCAAGGTAACGCTGGGCCCACGCGGCCGCAACGTAGTCCTTGAAAAGAAGTGGGGCGCCCCCACGATCACCAACGATGGTGTATCCATCGCCAAGGAGATCGAACTGGACGACCCGTTTGAAAAGATCGGCGCAGAGCTGGTTAAGGAAGTTGCCAAGAAGACTGACGATGTCGCCGGCGACGGTACCACCACCGCCACCGTTCTTGCACAGGCACTGGTCAAGGAAGGCCTGCGGAACGTCGCCGCCGGCGCCGACCCCCTGAGCCTGAAGCGCGGCATCGAGAAGGCTGTTGAAGCAGTCACTCGTGAGCTCCTCGCCTCCGCCAAGGAAATCGAAACCAAGGAAGAGATCGCTGCCACGGCATCCATCTCCGCCGGCGACAACGAGATTGGCGCCCTGATTGCCGAAGCACTGGACAAGGTCGGCAAAGAAGGCGTCATCACCGTCGAGGAATCAAACACTTTCGGCCTCGAGCTTGAGCTCACCGAGGGCATGCGGTTCGACAAGGGATACATCTCCGGTTACTTCGTTACTGACGCCGAGCGCCAGGAAACCGTGCTGGAAGACCCGTACATCCTGATCGTCAACTCCAAAATCGCTAACGTCAAGGACCTGGTTGCTGTTCTCGAAAAGGTCATGCAGTCCGGCAAGCCCCTGCTGATCATCGCCGAGGACATCGAAGGCGAAGCGTTGGCCACCCTGGTTGTCAACAAGATCCGTGGCACGTTCAAGTCGGTAGCCGTCAAGGCCCCAGGCTTCGGCGACCGCCGCAAGGCCCAACTGGCCGACATCGCCATCCTCACCGGTGGCCAGGTTATTGCCGAGGAAGTGGGTCTCAAGCTTGAGAACGCGACCCTTGACCTCCTGGGAAGCGCACGCAAGGTAGTTGTCACCAAGGACGAGACCACCATCGTCGAGGGTGCAGGCAACGCCGAGGAGATCGCCGGACGCGTCAGCCAGATCCGCGCCGAGATCGAAAACTCCGATTCCGACTACGACCGCGAGAAGCTGCAGGAACGCCTGGCCAAGCTGGCCGGCGGCGTTGCAGTCATCAAGGCCGGAGCAGCAACTGAGGTTGAGCTCAAGGAGCGCAAGCACCGCATCGAAGATGCAGTCCGCAACGCCAAGGCAGCAGTCGAAGAGGGAATCGTCGCCGGTGGCGGCGTTGCCCTCATTCAGGCTGGCGCCAAGGCTTTCGCCTCACTGCAGCTCGAAGGCGACGAGGCAACCGGCGCGAACATTGTTCGCGTTGCCATCGACGCCCCGCTGAAGCAGATCGCCTTCAACGCTGGCCTCGAGCCAGGCGTGGTCGTCGACAAGGTCCGCGGACTGCCTGCAGGTCACGGCCTGAACGCAGCCACTGGGGTCTACGAAGACCTGCTGGCTGCCGGAGTCAATGACCCCGTAAAGGTGACCCGCTCTGCCCTGCAGAACGCGGCCTCCATCGCTGGTCTGTTCCTCACCACCGAAGCCGTCGTAGCTGACAAGCCTGAAAAGGCTGCAGCCGGTGGCGGCGGCGGAGACGACATGGGAGGAATGGGCGGAATGGGCGGCTTCTAGCCCCCGTTAGGTCCAGTAGCTCACCAACGCTGTTCAGGAAGGACGGTATCCCACCCGGGGTGCCGTCCTTCCGGCGTTGGTCGGCGAAAGGACGCTATGACCCAGGTACAAGGTACTACGAGCTCAGGGCAGGTGCGGTGCTGTGCCGGTTTGACCCGGCACGGGGGCCCAAGGCAGGTGTGGCTCAGTACAGGAACATCCTGGCGTTGCTCAGCTCGGCGTCGGCGTACTGCTGGATGGCAACTGTCAAGGCTTGGTTGAGCTCCGCGAGCGACTCCTCGACCCGCGCCTGGGTGGCACGCCACTGCCTCACTGCCTCCAGAAAGTTGGCTGCAGCCTGGCCCTTCCACAGCATCTCAATATCGAACAGCCCGGCCTGCATGGTGTTCACCTCGGACTGCAGGCGGCCGATGGTGCCCTGAACCTCGTTGCTTTTGGCTGCAAGCGCGTCTGTGTCGACCTGAAAGTTTGTCATCATGGATCTCCTCATCTGCTGACACCTTCGACCCTAGGCCCAGGATGAACGGCAACGGAGGCGAAGCCCCCACATGTGGATAAGGCTCTCGGATTCAGGAACCCGTGGAGGGGGAGTCCTCAGTCTCGGGGGCGCTGTACGGCAATCGGATCGACAGGGTCGCGCCGCCACCGGGCGTCTCCTCCAGCCGGACCGAACCGTCATGCTGGGCTACCAGGGCGGCAACAATCGCCAGCCCCAGGCCGGTGCCCCCGGTTTCCCGATACCTCGACGAATCGGCCCGGTAGAATCGCTCGAAGACCCGGGCCGCGTCGTCCTCGGAAATGCCGGGGCCGTGGTCCCTGACTTCGATGACCGAGTCCATTCGGTCGTGGATTACCGGCTCAACGCCGACGGCAATCTCGATGGGGGTGCCGTCAGGGGTGTAGCGCAGCGCATTGGTCATCAGGTTCGCCACCACCTGCCGCAGCCGTGCCTCGTCGCCCACCGTTGGAGCGGATCGGGCCTGCCCGCCGTCGAGACCGATCACCGTGATCGCCCGGTCCGGGGCGATGGCGCGGGCGTCCAGGGCGGCGTCGTTACCCAGAATGACCAGGTCCAGCGGCTCGGATTTCAGCGGGCGCTGTTCGTCGATCCGGGCCAGGGTCAGTAGATCTTCGACCAGCTCGCCCATCCGCTTGGCTTCGCTCTCGATCCGGCCCATCGCCGACCGCACGTCGTCGTCGTTCTGCAGGGCACCGTGCCGGTACAACTCCGAGAACCCCCTGATGGTCACCAGCGGGGTACGCAGTTCATGGGAAGCATCGGCCACGAAGCGGCGCATCTTGCGTTCGGATTCGGTGCGGGCGGAGAAGGCGGCCTCAATATGGGCGAGCATCGCGTTGACGGAGCGGGACAGACGCCCCACCTCGGTGGCGGGCCGCTCCACCTCGACCCGTCGGGACAGGTCGCCGGCGGCAATCGCCGCAGCGGTCCGTTCCACCCGCCCGAGGGGTCTGAATTGCCGGGTCACTGCAACGAAGGCGATACCGCTGGCCACGATTGTGGCACCGAGGCCGACGACGAAGATGATCTGCCCTGCCTCCTCAAGAGACCCGTTGATGGTGGACAGATTCGACGCGATGGCGACGCTTCCCTGCCCGTTAGTCAGCTCGATGAGGACCACCCGCCAGCCGGGGCTACCCGGGGCGCTGCCGGGAACGGAGAAGCCCACCTGCCTCCGCTCAATCACGGCCTCAACGCTCACCTCCGGAATGACCGGCACATCGGTCGATTCTTCGGGCAGGGTCGACCTGACCTTCTGCCCCGCCTGATTTCTCAGCTCGCCGTAGAACCTGAGCAGGGTCCCATCGGAAGCACCTGCGGGAAGAATATTCTGAGCCACGTCGTATGCGTTGGCGCGAATGTCCCGATCCATCTGGTCGAGGAGGCTGTTGCGTAACAACGAAACGGTGACGATTCCGGTAATCGCAATGGTGACCACCATGAGCAACGTCATGGTGGCGACCAGTTGGGTGCGCAACGACGCGGCTTTCCACCGATCGACCAGGTCCAAGCCTGGCCTACCGCTTGTCGGAGGTGCGCAGCAGGTAGCCAACGCCTCTCTTGGTCTGGATTAGGGCTACAGCATCGGGATTCTTGTCGATCTTGCGCCGTAGGTAGGAAATATAGGACTCAACAATCGAGGCGTCACCGTTGAAGTCGTACTCCCACACGTGATCGAGGATCTGCGCCTTGGAGAGCACCCGGTTGGGGTTCATCATCAGGTAACGCAGCAACTTGAACTCGGTGGGGGACAAGTCAATGACCTCCCCGGCCCGGCGTACCTCGTGGGCGTCGTCGTCGAGCTCAAGATCGTCAACCCGGATCACAGCGTCGTCGTCGTCCATCGGTTGGGTGCGGCGGAGCACAGCGCGGATCCTGGCCACCACCTCATCAAGACTGAACGGCTTGGTGACGTAGTCGTCGCCGCCCACGGTGAGCCCGGTGACCTTGTCGTCAGTGTCATCGCGGGCGGTCAGGAACACCACGGGGAAGTGCCGGCCAGCGGCACGTAGCCGGCGGGTGACGGTGAAACCGTCCATATCCGGGAGCATGACGTCGAGGACTGCCAGGTCTGGGTTGTGGGTCTCGGCAGCGGCCAGCGCCTCACGGCCATTGGCCGCGGCGACGACGTCGAAACCGGCGAACCTGAGGGAGGTGGAGAGGAGCTCACGAATATTCGGCTCGTCGTCCACTACGAGAAGTTTTGCTTCGGGTCCAGTCTTTTTCACAGTTCCCAGTATCCTCCCAGACACTGGGAGTTCGCTGGATGGTTCGTGATAACTCCCCGCATGTCAGCCTTGAGGAATGTCCGCGGCGTCCATGATGCGGTACGCGTAGCCCTGCTCCGCGAGGAACCGTTGGCGTTTGGCTGCGAAGTCCTGATCGATCGTGTCCCGCGCCACCACCGTGTAGAAGCGCGCCGCCCGGCCGTCGGCCTTGGGACGCAGCAGACGCCCCAGCCGCTGGGCCTCCTCCTGGCGCGACCCGAAGGAGCCGGACACCTGGATGGCCACCGACGCCTCCGGTAGGTCGATGGAGAAGTTGGCCACCTTCGAAACGACGAGGGTGTGAAGTTCCCCATTGCGAAACTCGCCGAAGAGACGCTGGCGTTCCTTCACGGGGGTGTCGCCCTTGATGACCGGTGCGTTCAGGCGTTCGCCGAGCTCGTCCAGCTGGTCAATGTACTGGCCGATCACCAGGAGTTGTTCGCCCTGGTGCGAGGCGACCAGTTTCTCGACCACGCCGGATTTTGTCTCAGAGGTGGCGCAGAGCCGGTACTTGTCGCCGTCGTCGGCCATAGCGTAGGCAACCCGCTCGTCGCGTGGCAGATCCACCCGCACCTCGACGCAGTCGGCCGGCGCAATGTAGCCCTGCGCCTCAATGTCCTTCCAGGGCGCGTCGTAGCGCTTGGGGCCGATCAGCGAGAACACTTCGCCCTCCCTGCCGTCCTCCCGGACCAGGGTGGCGGTCAGGCCCAGCCGCCGTCGTGCCTGTAGGTCGGCGGTCATTCGGAAGATGGGGGCGGGCAGTAGATGGACCTCGTCGTAGACGATCAGACCCCAGTCGTTGGCGTCCAGAAGTTCAAGGTGTGGGTAAAGCCCGCCGCGCCGCAGGGTCAGCACCTGATAGGTGGCGATGGTGACCGGCCGGATTTCTTTGACCGCACCTGAGTACTCACCGATCTCGTCTTCGGTGAGGGTGGTCCGCTTCAGCAGTTCGTCCTTCCACTGACGGGCGGAGACGGTGTTGGTCACCAGGATCAGTGTGGTGGTCTGGGAGGTGGCCATCGCCGCGGCACCCACCAGGGTTTTGCCCGCACCGCAGGGGAGGACGACCACGCCGGAGCCGCCCGCCCAAAAGTTTTCCATCGCCAGCTTCTGGTAGGGGCGCAGGGTCCAACCGTCCTCGAGCAGAGCGATCGGGTGCGGTTTGCCGTCCACGTAGCCGGCGAAGTCTTCGGCCGGCCAGCCCAGCTTCAGGAGCAGCTGCTTGAGCTGCCCGCGCTGGGACGAATGTACGACGACGGTTTCCCCGTCGATCCGGGGGCCCAGCAGCGGCTGGATCTTCTTGGCGTGCAGGACCTCCTCAAGCACCGGGTAGTCGTTGGTGCGCAGGACCAGCCCGTGCTGGTCGTCCTTCTCCAGGCGCAGCCGCCCGTACCGGGACATGGTCTCCTCAATGTCGACCAGCAGGGCGTGGGGGACCGGGAAGCGTGAGTACTTGAGCAGGGTATCGAGGACGTGTTCGGCGTCGAGGCCAGCCGCGCGGGCGTTCCACAGCCCCAGCGGGGTCAGCCGGTAGCTGTGGACGTGTTCGGGGGCGCGTTCCAACTCGGCGAAGGCCGCGATGGCGTGCCGAGCCTCGGTGGACTGTTCATGATCCACCTCAAGGAGGATGGTTTTGTCGCTCTGGACGATCAGTGGGCCGTCAGGCATCAGTTGTTGCCCCTTCATCGAGTGAAACGAGTTCTACGTCCATGATCCGGTGGATGGACACGACCTTCTCTACCTCGTTGGCGGGGTCAATGACTCTCACCCGGCCACCGGATACCGATAGTGGAACAAGGATCTGGCGGGTGGAATTCCCTTGGCTGTCAGCGAACCCGAGCCGGACCGGGCTGCGCAGCCGGATCGCCTTCCGCAGGGTTTCCAGGCCCAACAAGGTGTCACTCTCCGTGGTGGACATGCCGCCCGCTGCCGCGACGCCGGCGCCGCGCAGCACCGCCACCTGGTTGGCGATGTCTTCGGCCGACAGCGTCCACGGGTTGAGTACCACCCGCGACGACGACGTCGTCACGCTGCCTGTGCCGCCTGCGGAGGCGGAGCGCCCAGGACTGGACGGCGCTGAGGAGCCTTCGAGAGCTGGGGCGTAGCCCAGCTCTCGGAGCACCGCAGCGAGTTCCGGCCCGGACGCCTGGGAGATCACCACCGTCGGTGCCAGCTGGACCAGCCCGAGTGCGGCGGCCCGGGGGTCCGTCAGGAGAGCTGAGAGCGCGGCGTCGTCGTCACTGCGGACGTAGCTGTTGGCCCGGCCAACGCGCAACCGTCCGTACCGTGACGCTGTGTCATCGACGAGATACTTCAGGGGCTGCGGGACATCGGTGGCCGAGTGGCGCGCCAGAAACGCCAGGATTGCCGTAGCGTCCTGGCCGGCGTCGAACGCGCGGCGCAGTGACTCGGCCGAGAACCGGAAGATGCCGGCCGGGCCCTGCCCTTCGGGGGTGGAGAGGAGCGCCAGCTCGGTGGCCACCTCAGGTTCAAGATAGCCGGGTGCGACGGCGGTCAGATCGGCTTGCAGCATGAAGTGGCGCAGCGGAGCGGGCAGGGCGTCGCTGAGGGCAGCGGCGGCGGCGTCGTGCTGGCCGGCCTCGGTCAGGGCGCCGAGCTCGGTCAGGGCACCCGAGCCCACCAGGCCGAGCTGCGAGGCCTCGGTGAGCATGCCCGGGACCAGTCGGGCAAAGCGCCGCTGTAGCCGGGGCTGGCTCCAGGTGAGCCATTCGATGACATCGGGGACCTGCAGCACCGGGGAAAGGGCGCCGTCGTCGGGCCGCCCGGCGGGGTCGGGGCTGAGCGCCGCCAATGCTGCCAGCATCCGGGACCTGATGTGCGGTGCGTCGGGGCGGACCGCCTCGGCGGCCAGCGTGTTGACGGCGGTGCCAGCAGTCAACTGGGTTCCCACCAGGGACGGGGCGCGTTGCGCGTCGAGCCACGAGGTTACCAGCCGGTGCCACTGCTCGACCCGGCTTTGGGCCAGCCAGAGTGTTCCCGGCTCGACCCGCCAGCGGGAAGTGTCGACGTCGAGCACCAGCAGCCCGGCAAGAGCACCGAGCTCCACCAGCCAGGCCGTCTGGTCAGGCTCGACCCGCAGCGACTCGGCGAGCCGCCGGATCTCCCTGACCCCCACCCCGCCGGAACGCAAGGTGGTGATGGGAGAGGCGTCAACGGCCGCCACGAGGTCGGTGACCAGTCGCAGGGTTTCCGCCACAGCGCTGTGGGCAGCGTTGTCCCGCATACTGTTCCGGATGGTGCGAAGCGGTGGTGCGGGGGGATCGCACCGCAGCTGTGCAACGATAAAATGGCCGCGGGCAGCCCGCCCCACGGCGCGCGGCAATTCAACGTGGCCCGCATCGAGACGGGCAAGAAGGCCATGTCGGAGCAGCCATTGAATAGGAGAGGTGTCGTCCGCGGCGCTCGCCGGGGACGCACCAACAGCCGAGACGCTGAACTTGCTCAGAAGATCGCCGGTCCTCGCCGGTGCCAACGCCAGTAGTGCTGTCCAGCCGGCGGGGGACGACACCGCCCGGTGCAGGGTCTGCGCAGCAGCGTTGGCGGCACTGATCGGCTGGAGTTCAGGATCCCCCATCTCAGGACCCCCCAATTCGAGACCAAGGTCGCGCAGCCGGTCGACGGCAGCGGGCAGCTGTCTGGCGTAGCCGGGCAGCAGCCGCACCAGCAGTGTGAGCTCCCTGCCCAGACCTGCCGGGTAGGGTCCCAGGGCTTCAGCGAGGGATGCTACCGGCAGATAGAAGCGCCGGTTCCGGTCGGACGCCGGAGTATCAGCGGGCGCGGGCGCGCGCCGGAGCAGCGCCAGCGCGTGCAGGTGGGCGAGCAGCGTGTCGAGGACCTTGACCGTCGCGCCCTTAATCTCCGAACGGAGCCAGACGGCAGTGGTGCTCTGCCCGGTGTCGGCATGGGTTGAGAGCTGGACGGCGGTCAGCACGTCAAGCTCGGGTTCGCTGAGATTTTCCAGGGCTCGTTGCACACTGACCCGGGTTGAGGCGCGGGCGGAGAGCGCAGCGAAATCGGGGACTGGCGGGAGGATGAGATCCGGGCGCGCCGTGAGAAGGTCACGGAGCCGGGCGTCGCTGCGTGCAGCCAGATCGGTGGCTAGATCGCGGATAGCGGACATTATGACAACGTTACCCCGTCTGCAGGCGAGGGCCCCGGGCAGTTCTCCCGGAAGTACCTGGGATAGGGGCGGCTAGGCCCGTTTGCGGGCCCAGATTCCGGAGATCACCAGCAGCATCATGAGGATGAAAGCAACAGGGAGGCATACGTAGGCGCCAGCGACGAAGCCAGGCCACACAGTGCCCTCCAGGAAAGCGGTGACCAGCACAGCGGCCAGGCACAGCAGCCCGACGGCGGCCAGCACCACTGCGGTCACCATCAGGGCGAGCCGCGGGAGATTCCGCCCCGGGGCGCGGGAACCGTGGTCTGGGAGAGGGTGTGGGGAGGTATTTGCCATAACGCTAACAGCGTACACAGCGCGGCCCCTTCACCGAGCACACTGCCGCAGGGGATATTCTTAGGAGCTAGAGACTTCTCCGACGAGACGCCGGCCGCCGCACGAGCCATGGCACCGGATCCATCCAAGGATCGGCGCAGGTATCAGGTGTCCGTTGCAGCACCGACAGAACGAGGTAATGACGTGCCTATTGGCAAGGTCAAGTGGTTTGACGCTGAAAAGGGCTTTGGTTTCCTGGCTACCGACGACGGCCAGGAGGTCTTCCTGCATGCCTCGGCGCTACCCGCCGGCGTAACCGAGGTGAAGGTCGGCACCAAGCTGGAGTTTGGCGTCGCCGACGGGCGCAAGGGGCAGCAGGCGCTCTCCGCCCGCATCCTTGAGGCCCCGGCGTCGGTAGCGAAGGCATCCCGCAAGAGCGCCGATGACATGGCGGTTATCACCGAAGATCTGATCAAGTTGCTCGATGACGTCTCCAACGGCTTGCGACGCGGCAGGTACCCTGACAAGTCGCACGCCGGCAAGGTGGCAGCTGTCCTCCGCGCGGTTGCCGACGACCTGGACGCGTAGGCGCCACCGTGGACTCAGACCTGGAAATCATTGCGCATACGCCGGACGACCGATTGACCGGTGACCCCTCAGCTGATGCCCCCTCGGCTAACGTCGAGGCCAGCGGGAAAGCCGCAGCCGTTCCGGCTAAGCGCCGCGCGCCCCGGAAGCCCTCCAAGCCCGACGCCGTCCTGGCCGACGCAGTGGAGTTCGCGCGGAACGGTCTCAGTCAGGTGGCAGAGCCCGGGCAGCTCGGCGCCCATGTGGGTGCCTACCCTGACGCCGAACGGGTGGTCACCCACCGGTTCGAAGCCCATCTACCCGGCTATGGCGGCTGGCACTGGTTCGCTACCCTGGCCCGGGTACCACGCGGTAAGGAACCTACTATCTCCGAGGTGGGCCTGCTTCCGTCGGAAACCTCTCTGCTCTCACCACCCTGGGTTCCCTGGGCGGAACGGGTGCGGCCGGAGGATTCCGCCCAGGACGAATCGGTTTCCACCGGCGCCGCCGGAGGCGAATAGCCAGTTGGCCCACGGTAGGCGTGGAGCGCTACGGGCGGCACGCAGCTAATGGCAATGTTCCGCTCGCTACACATCCATAATTACCGGGTCTGGTTCTTCGGAGCCTTGGTCTCCAATATTGGCACCTGGATGCAACGGACCGCCCAGGACTGGCTGGTGTATGACATCCTCACCGACCAGGATGCAGCGGCCATGGGCATTGTGATGGCGCTGCAGCTTGGGCCGCAGCTCCTCGTCGCCCCCTGGGCCGGCCTGATTGCCGATTCGGTGGATCGGCGCAAACTGCTCATCATCACCCAATTGTCCATGGCCGCGCTCGGCGTTGGGCTGGGCCTTCTGGTGGTGCTCGGGGTTGCCGAGCTGTGGCACGTCTACGCGTTCGCCCTCGCCCTCGGGTTCGTGTCGGCCGTTGACGCGCCAGCCCGCCAGACCTTCGTCTCGGAACTGGTCCGCGACGACTACCTGCCCAACGCCGTCGCACTGAATAGTGCCTCCTTCAACGGGGCGCGGATGGTTGGCCCCGCGGTCGCGGGGCTGCTGACCGTAGCGGTTGGCCCCGGCTGGGTGTTCTTGATCAACGCCCTGACCTTCGGCGCCATGATCTTCGTGCTGATGACTATCAGACGCTCCGAGCTGCGGGTCCTGGAAAAGTCTCCGCCGGGAAAGGGCCGGATCCGTGAAGGCTTCCGATACGTGCGCAACCGGCCGGACCTGATGATGGTGATGCTCGCCATCTTCATCGTGGGAACGTTCGGACTCAACTTCGCCGTCTTTATCGCGGCGATGGCCCGCACCGAATTCGACAGTGGTGCCGGCGTGTTCGGGGTCCTGTCCTCGGTGATGGCAGTCGGGTCAGTGGCCGGGGCGCTGCTCTCCGCACGGCGCAGCAAGCCGAGGCTGCGGTTCATCTACGGCGCGGCAGCAGCGTTCGGCGTCGCCTGCGCCGCGGCGGCCCTGGCACCTACCGTCTGGCTGTTCGGTCTCGCCCTGGTTCCTGTCGGCCTATTCGCGCTCACCCTCCTGACCAGCGCCAACGCCTACGTCCAGACCACCACGGAACAGGTGATGCGCGGCCGGGTGATGGCCCTGTACTTCGCCATCTTCCTTGGCGGCACCCCACTCGGCGCGCCGATCGTCGGCCTGGTCTCCAACACCTTCGGCCCGCGGTGGAGCCTCGCCGTCGCAGCAGCGGCGGGACTTATCGCTGCGCTGGCCGGGATGATCTGGGCCTGGCGGGCCCACCACCTGCGACTTCGCTTCGACGGGTCACCCCGCCGCCGGCTGCGGATCGTGACCGATTTTGGGGACCCGGTCACCGATCCATGACGCTCTTCGACGATGGTCAGCCGCCGACGACGTGATCAATACACGTCAGCAGCGCTGATACGTCGTCCGGTTCGATCGAGACGAACGTGGCGATGCGCAACTGGTTGCGGCCCAGCTTCCGGTACGGTTCGACGTCGACAATGCCGTTGTTTCGCAGCACCTTCGCCAGCAGTGCTGCATCGACCGATTCGTCGAAATCAATTGTCGTAATGACATTGGAGCGGTCCTCGACGCGGGTCACGAAGGGGGTTGCGACGTCGGACGCTTCGGCCCACTGGTAGACCCTGCCCGCTGACTCGGCGGTCCGGGCGGCGGCGAACCCGAGCCCGCCGCTGGCGTTCAGCCATTCGACCTGGGCGTTGAGGGTCACCAGGGTGGCCAGCGACGGGGTGTTGTAGGTCTGGTTCAGGAGCGAATTGCCGATGGCTGTCTTGAGGTTCAGGAAGTCGGGGATCCACCGGTCGCTCGCGGCGATCCGGTCCGCGCGTTCCAGCGCCGCGGGGGAGAACATCCCCAGCCACAGTCCGCCGTCGGATCCGAAGTTCTTCTGCGGTGCGAAGTAGTAGACATCGGAGGCGTTCACATCAACGTCCAGCCCGCCCGCGGCTGAGGTTGCGTCGATGAGGACCAGCGCGTCCGGCGCGGCTCCGTCCACCCGGTGGACTGGGGCTGCGACACCAGTGGACGTCTCGTTTTGTGGCCAGGCGTAGACGTCAACGCCGGCTTCCGCCTGCGGGGTCGGCCGGGTTCCCGCCGCCGAGGTGATCACCGACGACGCTTCAAGGAACGGCGTCCGATCAGTAGCTGAGGCGAATTTCGACCCGAATTCGCCGAAGGACAGGTGCTGGGCTTTTTTGTCGATCAAGCCAAAGGAGGCTGCATCCCAGAACGCAGTCGCCCCGCCGACGCCCAGGATCACTTCGTAGCCATCCGGTGCGCTGAACAGCTGGGTCAGGCCAGCCCGGATCGACCCAACCAGATGACGCACCGGCGCCTGGCGGTGTGACGTGCCCAGCAGGGTGTGCCCGGCCTGGGCGAGTGCTTCCAATTGCTCGGTGCGAACCTTCGAGGGCCCAGCGCCGAAGCGCCCGTCAGCGGGGAGGAGCCCAGCGGGGATCGTATGGTCCGGGGAAATGCTCATGGTTCCTCCAAGGGATAAGCGCGCAACTTAGAACGGGTTTCATTCTGCCGCACTGCCTGGCTCCCGCGGCATTTATGACCAGGCAACGGGGGTGTGCGTGGTGGCGGCTGGTTGCCGCGGTCAGCAGGAAATAGGTTAACCTTGGGAGGCGGAGAACTCACGTTCGACGCTGGCGTTACGTGCCGCGCTCGCACCGCGAACCCTGCCCGCTGTTCCAACCCGCACCAGTGCCAAGGAGCTGAACCGCATGACGGACCTCATCGATACCACTGAGATGTACCTGCGGACCATCCTGGAACTGGAGGAGGAGAACATTGTCGCCCTCCGCGCCCGGATCGCCGAACGGCTCCGCCACTCAGGTCCAACCGTTTCACAGACCATCGGGCGGATGGAGCGTGACGGGCTGGTGGTGGTCTCGGGCGACCGCCACCTTGAATTCACTGATCTGGGCCGACGCCGCGCCATCGGTGTCATGCGTAAACACCGCCTCGCTGAACGACTGCTTTCCGATGTGATCGGCCTCGATTGGGCGTACGTTCACGAAGAGGCATGCCGCTGGGAGCACGTGATGAGCGAACGGGTCGAACAGCGCCTGTACGAGCTGCTGGGAAAGCCCACCGAGTCGCCCTACGGCAACCCCATCCCCGGGCTGGAGGCACTCGGTGGACCGCCGACCGAGAACTTCACCGCCGGTGTACGCAGTCTTCTGGCGGTGATGGGAACGAATCCGCTGGGATCGGTGGTCACCCTCGTCCGCCTGGCCGAGCCCATCCAGGTGGATCCCGAGCTGCTGTCGCAGCTTGATGAGGGCGGATTGCGGCCGGGAACGGTTATCAGCGTGCAAACCGTCGGCGATTATGTGTCGGTCCGGGTTGAGGGGATCGAGGGAGCTCTCGAACTACCGCCCGAGGTCGCCGCGCACGTCTTCGTCTCGGTCAGCGAAACGGCACTTTAGGGCGGTAAAGCGCGGTGTAGCCGCAAGTTATCCACAGGAAAAGATAACGAACGTATCTCTTTTGCTTCTGGTCGCGCATAGTGGAAAACTGGCGTTGATACATCAGCGTTACCTGATCCGCACGCCTAACCCTGTCAGCGGATCGGGATGCTCATCACCCGTGACAGGGGCGGAGGACCCATCAACGGCGGCTAATCTGCCGCCTTAGGGTGAAGCTCAGATCCGCTGCCGCTCCGACGGAACAGATCAGGGCCGAGTTCTTTCCCGACTCGAATCCGACAGCTAACTTCGCAGGCATAGACGAAAGGGACCCTTTGTCGAAGCACAACGCTTCGGGACGCCGCCGTGCCGCCGCCGCGGTACCCGCCGCGCGTCCCCGAGACGCCCAGCGACTTGAACGACGACGTCGTGCCGTCCGCGTCCGGAACGACCTCTCACTGACCGGGATGAGCCAGAAGGTCGCGATCGCCGCTGCCGCCTCGGGTCTGGTGCTCACCATCGCACTACCCACTACCGCGGCATCCAGTCCCGCCGAGGGTGTGGCTGCCGCCACCCGCGAGACCGTCTCCACCGTCGAAGCAGCAGTCGCCCCCCGCGATATCACGGTTCCTGACGCCGCGCTGGTCGATTTCGGCCGCACCGCACTGCAGAGTACGTTCGACGCCGACGCCAAGCTCAGCGAGATCATGACCGCGGCAGGATCCGCCGCGGTGCCCGCCTCGGCCGGGGGTTCCCTGTCAGCGCCGATGAGGGATCTAGTCGTCACCTCACCCTTCGGCTACCGGGTTAGCCCGATCACCGGCATGAGCGGTGAGCTCCATTCCGGCCAGGACTTCAGCAGCTCTTGCGGCACCGAAGTTTTCGCCGCAGCGGCCGGCACCGTCTCCTTCACCGGGTGGCACCCCTACGGCGGAGGGAACCGCGTGGTGATTGATCACGGCAACGGGCTCGAATCCACCTACAACCACCTCTCCCTCAGCAGCGTCAAAGAGGGGCAGAAAGTTGGCCGTGGCGAGGTAGTTGCACAGAGCGGCAGTACCGGCGCCTCAACCGGTTGCCACCTGCACTTCGAAGTAGTGGTTGACGGACAGACGGTCGACCCGATGGGCTGGCTGTAACCAAGGACACACCGTTCCGTGACCGGAATGTGACATTGCTCTCGATCTGCTGTACCGTCAACCCCGTGCCAAAATCTCACAGGTTCGGCACTCCCGAGCAGATCGCCTAGCTCTGCCACTGCCCGGGGTCCGTTCGCACAATTCGCATGGCAGAGGCGGGGGAACCAATTAGTGGATTTCGCGAGAAATCCTTGGGGTTAAGTTGCGTACTTCCAGCAGGAAATCATGTGACCGGGTGACTCCCATCCGAATCCGACAGCTCACCCCGCAGGCAATTGGGAGAGGCAATCAAACGTGTCAACCAGCTCTTCTCCGGGCCGCCACCGGGCCGCCCGCCCGCATAACGGCCCCTTGACAGTCATTTCGACCGCCGTCTCGTCAAATGCTGGATCAGTAGGTCGCCAGGCCGCCGTCATTGTCGCAGCGTCAGGACTCGTCCTGACCGCCGGACTGCCAGCACACGGTATTGGCGAGTCGGAGCGTGTTGTCCTCTCCACCCCCCTCAACTCCGTATCGGTCACCGCCGACGCTGTTAGCGCCGCTGCCGCCGCCGACATCACCTTCGAGCGCACCGCCGTTACCGCAACGCCCGCCGTGGTGGAAGCTGCACCAGTAGTCGAATCCGCACCAGTAGCGGAAGCTGCACCAGTCGTCCGGGCCCGTGCCCAGGCCGTCGTCGACCCAATAGCCGAGGCTGCTGCTCCAGTTGCCGTTGTGGCGCTCGCTGTGCAGGAAGCACCCCCCGCTGCCGAAGCGCCAGCAGCGGCGCCCACGGCCCCCGCGCCCGCACCAGTCGCAGCACCGGTCACAGCTCCTCCAGCCCCCGCTCCAAAGCCGGAGGTCGTTGAAGCTTCCGCAAATGGAGCCGGCGCGGCTCTTGTGGCCAGTGCCTACTCGCAGATCGGCGCAGTGCAAGATTGCACAGTTCTGGTTGAAGTGGCTTTGCGGTCGATTGGTAAAACCGTTGGGGACCTCGGGCCCGAGCAGTTCTACGCATACGGCGACGTGGTCGGTTCACCTCAGCCGGGGGACCTGGTCATCCGCCCGGGACACGTTGCCATCTATGTCGGTAATGGGCAGGTCATCAGTAGCGGAATGAACGGCGTCAATGCGACCATCCTGCATCCGCTCTCCGACCTCGCCGGCTCCAGTTTTGTCCGCGTCCGCTAGAGCTCGAGAATCAAACCAGAGAGTTTCACAATGACTACACATGCAGCTACTGCACGGCACCGTGCCGACAAGCGCCACGACACCAGCTTCTCGACCTTGGCCAAGGCAGTAACCGAAAACGCCGGTGGCGTCGGCCGTCAGGCAGCTGTGATCGTCGCAGCATCCGGCCTCGTTCTGGCGGGTGGTGTGTCGGCCAACGCCGCCGACCTCCCGCTCGAGTCAGTTGAACGGGTGGCCCTCACCTCGGCTCTGGAGATTCAGGCGGCTCCAGCCGTGGTCGAGGCTCCGGCCGACGCAGAGATTGCCTTCAACCGCACTCCGGTCAAGGCGGTAGCAGCACCAGTCGTCGTCGAGGCACCAGCGGTCACCGCACAGGTCGAGACCGTCGTCGAGATCGACGAAGCCCCCGTCGTGGTTCCGGGCGCCGAGGTCGCAGACGCCGAGGTCGCAGACGTTGAGCCGGTAACTGTTGCACCCGCGGTAGAGGTCGAGCAGGCCGCGCCGGACCAGACGGCGCCAGCCCAGGCCGCGCCGGCCCAGACGGCGCCAGTAGCCAAGAAAGCCCCGGCCGTTTCCTCAGGGGTGGCAGCCACCATCGCCGCCGCAGCGCAGGGACAGCTCGGGGTCACCCAGGACTGCACCCGCCTCGTCAGCAATGCGCTCGCTGCCGCTGGCATCAACTTTCATGGCTGGCCAGCCGGTTACCTGTCGCTCGGACGCACCGTCAGCGCTGGCGAGGCCATCCCAGGCGACCTAATCTACTATGCAGATGGTGGCGCCGGAGTGGCCCATATCGCCGTCTACATCGGTGGTGGACAGGCCGTACACGGCGGATTCAACGGCAACCAGACAGTCGTCGCACCAGCCGACCTCGGCTCAGGCCCCGTCTTCATCCGCGTCGGCGGCTAAGGCACACAACCCTGTACGCAGGAAGACCCGGGGATTTCGATTCCCGGGTCTTCCTGCGTACCATCCCCGTGCTGTCCCAAGGTCGTCTTCCGACGACACGCGCTAAGCCGGGCCGCCGGATTAGCAAACCGGGCATCCGTCGAACTACCCTTACTCTCAATAAGTCAGTTGTCGTCCTGCTCTCCCGGACCACAGGGACGCAGGCCCGAAGTCGGCAAAGAGGAATGTGCATGCGCACTCTCGTTCTGAACGCTGGGTATGAGCCATTGGCGGTAGTGACCTTCCGCCGGGCGCTGGTCCTTGTGCTGGCCGGAAAGGCGAGCGTGGTCGCGGAAGGGGAGGACCCGGTGGTGGGACCCACCGACGTCCTGGGCCGCCCCTCGGTTATCCTGCTGAACCGCTACGTAAAGATCCCGTACCGCCACAGCGTGGTGGTGACCCGCCGGGGAGTGTTGCGGCGCGACAACCACCTGTGCGCCTACTGCGGGAAGAGCGCTTCAACTATTGATCATGTGTTCCCACGCTCCCGCGGCGGAGCATCCAGTTGGGAGAACCTCGTGGCATGCTGCCTCCGGTGTAACAATGACAAGAGTGACAAGACCCTCACCTCGCTCGGCTGGCACCTGCGTATAACCCCGCAACCACCGCGCGGCGCTTCGTGGCAGTTCCGCGAAATTGAGAAGCCAGCACCGCAGTGGAGCGCATTCCTCCGGGCGGAGTCCGCCGCTTGAATTCAACACCCCTCGACTTCAACGCCGTAGTGCTGTCCGGGGGCAGGTCGTCGCGCCTCGGCGGTGTCTCGAAGGCACATCTGCACCGTGGAGGACGCACTCTCCTCAGTCTCACATGTGATGCAGTCGCCGCTGCACACCGCACGATCGTGGTGGGTCCCGACCGTGACGACGGACTGCCGGGGGACCCCGTGGCGGGCTCGATGGCGCAGGACTGCGAGTTCATCCGCGAATCCCCTCCCTTCGGTGGGCCAGCAGCAGCCCTGGCCGCCGCCGTCGACCACTTACTTGAGGACACCACGCCGTGGGTGCTGGTTCTCGCCTGCGACATGCCGCGCATCGCGCAGGCCATCCCGGTGCTGTTGGCAGCGGCAGCAGAGTGTCCTGAGTCCTCAGTAGTCGCTCACGACGGCGGCCGGGACCAGCCGCTGGCTGCGCTGTACCGACTGGGGAGCCTCCGCACCGCCGTGATGGCAGCCCAAACCAGCGGTGGAGCCCAGAATCTGTCGATGAAGGCACTCCTTGCTAGGGTGCAATGGAGAACAATTGACGTTCCGCCGGGAAGCACAGCGGATGTCGACACCTGGGCTGACGCCCAATCACTCGGTGTCTCAGGCACGGCACCGACCGAAACCTCAGGAGCAGCGATGAAAAAGCAGGATCAGATCCTTCAGGAATGGAGCGCCCAGCTCATCGAGGCTTTGGAGCTTGAGGGCACCACGATCGACATCGATGCCATCCTGTCCCTCGCCGGGGACGCAGCGCACTCAATTGTTCGGCCCGCCGCGCCGCTGACCACCTTCATTGCGGGCTACGCCGCGGGACTTGCGGTGGGCAGCCAGCAGGCGAGCGAGCGTGTGGCCATGGAATCGGCCATTGAGGCTGCCCGTAGGCAGTGCCCCACCGGCGATGCGGCTGCGTCAACGTCGTCGGACGCCTCGTGAACGAAGCCCCGATGAACGAGTCCGAGACCGGGGAAACGCCCCTGAACGACGCGGGGCAAAGCGAAAGCCCACACAACGAGAGCCGCCCTGAGGCGAGCCCCACCGGGCGGAACCTTGGCTGGGGAGCGGCGCGCCGGGCAGCTTATGATGCGGGATCTCCTCTGGCGAACCAGACCGTCCCCCTCTCCGACGCCCTGGGGCAGACGCTGGCAGAGCCGGTCCGGGCGCTGCAGGCCATCCCGCACTACGCGTCGTCGGCAATGGACGGGTGGGCGGTCAGCGGCAACCCGCCCTGGCAACTGGTCAGCCCCGCCCCGAAGGAAGGGCATCCCTGGCCGCGCGCCACACCACATCGCGACTCAGGCGCCCGGCCGCTGGCCACCGGGGAGGCAACGTTCATCCTCACCGGGGGAGTAGTACCTGACGGAGCCACAGGGATCCTGCGGATGGAACACGGCGCGGCGCGGGGTGCTGTCCTGGACCGCAACGACAGCGCTCGCCCCGACGAGCCGCGGCCGCAGGAACACATTCGCCCGGCCGGTGAAGAGGCATCCGAAGGAAGCGAAACCATCCCGGCGAACGTGACCTTAAACCCAGCGCAGATCGCGCTTGCCGCGGTCTCCGGTTACGACACGCTTCCAGTGCTGCGCGCCCCCCGCGTATCACTGCTGCTCACGGGGGACGAGGTGATCGAGGCGGGTCTGCCCGAGCCTGGGCAGGTCCGTGACACGTTCGGGCCGCAACTCCCCGGCCTGGTTCAGATGATGGGTGGGCATGTCGACACGTCCGGCCGTGCCAAGGACGACCTCGACGACGTCGTCGCCGCCATCAGTGCTGAGGCCATGGACGAGCTATCCCTGGCCCGGGCTTCCGGGGATGTCCTGATCACCACGGGCGGAACAGGCGGTTCGTCGGCTGATCACATCCGGCGTGCGTTGGAAACACTTGAGGCTGAGTTCATCATTGACGGCGTGGCCATGCGTCCCGGACACCCCACGCTCCTTGCCAGGCTCCCGGATGGGCGGTTCCTGGTTGGACTGCCGGGCAACCCGCTGGCAGCGATGATGGCCATGTTCACCGTCGTCGGGCCCTTGCTGGCGGGATTGCGCGGCGCTCCGTTCCCCGAGACCGAGGAAACGACGGTGGGGGAAGATTTCGATGAGCTCCCTGGGCGGAGCCGGTTGGTGCCGTACCGACTGGAATCCGGCAGGGCTGTTGCCGCAACACATCAGCGTTCGGGTATGCTCCGCGGCCTTGCCGCCGCGAGCGGAGTGATGGTGGTGCCAGCCCAGGGATGTGTAGCCGGAGACCGCCTACAAGCCCTGATGCTTCCCTGGATCAGGTAGCACTGGGTCGCGAACACGGCTTTGGTTCGCACCTACAGAAGCCCCCGTTCGCATGAACGGGGGCTTCTGTAGGTCTAGCTCAGATCGTGTTTAGCTCAGGCGATCTTTTCGAGCCGGATGATGACCGACTTGGAGGTCGGCGTTCCGCTGACGTCGGCTGTTGAATCCAACGGCACCAGGACGTTGGTTTCCGGGTAATACGCGGCGGCGCAGCCCCGCGGTGTGGGGTAGGTGACGGCCCTGAAGTTCTCGGCCCGCCGTTCCACACCATCGGAGAACTGAGACACCAGATGCACTATTTCCCCTTCCGCGATCCCGGCGGCGGCCAGGTCGTCCTCGTGGACCAGTACCACTCGTCGTCCGCCGTGGATGCCGCGGTAACGGTCGTCCTTGCCGTAGATGGTGGTGTTGTACTGGTCGTGCGACCGCAGGGTCTGCAGCAGGAGCCTGCCCTCAGGGACCTTGGGGTACTCGAGGGTGTTGCCGGTGAATACTGCCTTGCCTGACGGAGTGGTGAACATCCTGCCGTCGCGGGGACCATTCGGCAGCACAAATCCGCCGGTTTCGATCCGCGTGTTGTAGTTCTCGAAACCCGGGATGACTGCTTCGATGTGGTTCCGGATCACCGAGTAGTCGGCCTGCGCCGCGACCCAGTCGAGCTGGGGAGCGTTGTCGCGGAACGGGCTTTCGGGTCGGGCGAACAACCGGTCACCGAGCTCGCACACGATCGAGATCTCCGAGCGCACGTCTGGTCCGGGGGGACGGAGCCGCCCCCGGGACGCATGCACCGCGCTCATCGAATCCTCGACCGTGACACGCTGGTCACCGCTCGCCTGGGTGTCCCTATCCGTCCGGCCCAGGGCCGGGAGGATCAGGGCACGGCGGCCGGTGATCAGGTGGGAACGGTTCATCTTCGTTGACACCTGGACCGTGAGGCGAGTGTTGCGGAGCGCCTTATCGGTGACGTCGGAGTCGGGGGTGGCTCGCACAAAGTTGCCGCCCATCGCCATGAAGACCTTAGCGCCGCCGTCGCGCATGGATCGGATGGCTGCAACGACATCGACGCCGTGCTTACGTGGCGAGGCGAAGTTGAAGTGGGAGTCCAGCGAGTCGTGGAAGCCGTCGGGCATGCGCTCGAAGATGCCCATGGTGCGGTCGCCCTGCACGTTGGAGTGGCCGCGCACCGGACAGACGCCGGCACCCGGCTTCCCGATGTTGCCCTGCAGCAGCAGGACGTTGACCACATCGCGCAGCGTCTTCACGGAGTGCTTGTGCTGGGTCAGGCCCATCGCCCAGCAGACCACGGTGCCGGGGGAGGCGATCATCCGGTCGCCCACCGAGGTGATCTGCGACTTGGGGATCCCGCTGGCTTCGACAATCTCGTCCCAGGAGACGTCCCGAAGTTCCTGCAGGTATTCCTCCAGGCCGGTGGTGTGTTCCTTGATGAACTGGTGGTCGAAGACCGCCCCGGTCTTTTCCTCCTGCTCCAGCAGATGCTTGCCGAGGCCCTGGAAGAGTGCCTGGTCCCCGCCGAGGCGGATCTGCAGGAAGTCGTCGGCCAACTGGGTGCCGCCGCCGAACTTGGTGCCAAGAATTCCGGAGATCTTTTGCGGGTTCTCGAAGCGCAGCAGCCCCGCTTCGGGCAGCGGGTTGATCGCGACGATCTGGCCGCCGTTCTTTTTGGCCTTCTCCAGCGAGGTGAGCATCCGGGGGTGATTGGTGCCCGGGTTTTGGCCGGCAACCAGGATGAGCGGGGCCTTGTCGACATCCTCAAGGGATACCGTCCCCTTGCCGATGCCGATGGTTTGGGTCAGCGCGGAGCCGGAGGACTCGTGGCACATGTTGGAGCAGTCAGGGAGGTTGTTGGTGCCGATACCGCGCACCATCAACTGGTACAGGAACGCTGCTTCGTTGGAGGTTCGTCCCGAGGTGTAGAACACTGCCTCGTTGGGGCTATCGAGTGCGGCGAGCTCCTCGACGATGATGTCGTATGCCGTGTCCCAGGACACTGGACGGTAATGGGTGCCGCCTTCATCGAGGAGCATCGGGTGGGTAATGCGACCCTGCTGGCCGAGCCAGTACTCGTCACGCTCGTTGAGTTCTTCGATTGAGTGCTTTTCGAAGAACGACGGCGTCACGGTGCGGCGGGTCGCTTCTTCGGCGACAGCCTTGGCGCCGTTTTCGCAGAACTCTGCAGTGTGTCGTTTGTCACCTTCGGGCCAGGCGCAGCCCATGCAGTCGAAACCTTCGGTCTGGTTGACTGACAGTAGCGTCTGCACGCTGCGCACCGGACCCATCTGATCCAGCGAAATTTTCAGAGAGTTGAGGACGGCGGGAAGACCCACCGCCTGCCTTTTCGGCTTGCCGACCTTAATTTCGGCTTCGTTGATTCCATCCTTGGGCGCACGAGTCGCCATTGCCATCACATCCTCGGGTCAGAAGTCCACTAGTCTCATCCTAGGACAAGGGTAGGAGTACAGATTGAAAAAGCGCGTAAGTCAGCGCCGCCAAATCACCAGATTCCGTGTTGGCGCACCGGAAAATGGGATCAGCCGTCGTGAGGATATTCTTGCCGGCGAGGAACCGTTGGAGATCCGATTGGGTTCCCGGTCCTTTTCAGTGACCATGCGCACCCCCGGGGATGACTTCGACCTGGTGGCTGGTTTCCTGGTGTCCGAGGGCATCATCTGGGAGCCCGGACAGCTGGTCAGCCTGCGGTACTGCGCGGGAGTGGATGACGCAGGGCAACAGACGTTCAACGTGGTCGAGTCCCAGCTCAGGCCCGATGTGGTGCTGCCGGATACCGCGATGGAACGTCACGTGTACACGTCAAGTTCCTGCGGGATCTGCGGCACAGCCTCAATCGATGCGGTGCGCAAGTCCTCCCGCTTTGACGTGCACGACGACGACGCCCAGGTTTCGCTTCCGGCGCTCGCCGGGTTGCCCGACCGGCTGCGCGAGTCGCAAAAACTGTTCGACTCGACCGGTGGCGTGCACGCGGCGGGACTGTTCACCCGGGACGGCGAATTGTTATGCCTTCGTGAGGACGTGGGCCGCCATAACGCCGTCGACAAGGTGGTGGGCTGGGCCCTGCGCGAAGGAATGCTGCCTTTGAAGGGGACCATCCTGCAGGTGTCGGGTCGCGCTTCGTTTGAACTGGTGCAGAAGGCTCAGCTCGCGGGGATCCCCGTGCTGTCGGCGGTCAGCGCGCCGTCGTCGTTGGCTGCCGACCTCGCCGAAGACACTGGCATCACCCTGGTGGGGTTCAGCCGCGGCACCTCACTGAACTGCTACACGCACCCGCAGCGGATCGCCGCCTAGACCAACCGACGTCAGGGGTTGCACGCACTATGGAACTTGGCATCTACAGCTTCGGCGACCTCCACCCCAACCCGGTGACGGGGGAACGGGTCTCGCCGCAGCAGCGGCTGGCCGACCTGCTGGAGCGGGCCCGGCTCGCCGATCAGGTGGGGCTTGACTATTTTGGGATCGGCGAGCATCACCGGTCCGACTACGCTGTCTCGTCGGTGGTGCCGGTACTCGCGGCCGCAGCGGCGCAGACCAGCACCATCCACCTCGGTTCAGCCGTCACCGTCCTGAGCACTGAGGACCCGGTGCGGGTCTACCAGCAGTTCGCTACCCTTGACCTGCTCTCGGGTGGGCGGGCCGAGCTGACCGCCGGGCGGGGATCCTTCATCGAGTCCTATCCCCTGTTCGGGGCCGAGCTCGGCGACTACGAGGAGCTGTACGAAGAGAAGATCCGGCTGCTGCTGCAGCTCGACGCTGCCGAACGCATCACCTGGAGTGGCAAGTTCCGTGCGGCGCTGGATGATGCCCTGATCCTGCCGCGGCCCGCCTCGGGGCACCTGGATATCTGGATCGCTACCGGTGGGACGCCGGCGTCATCGGTGCGCGCCGCACGGCTGGGCACACCGGTGATCTTTGCGTTGCTCGGCGGAACGGTGGGGAACTTCGCCCAGCACGCACAGCTGTACCGCCAGACGGCCGCCGACGCCGGGCATGACCCCGCAACCCTGAAGGTGGGACTCAGCGGCGTCGGACTGGTGTTGAGGAAGGACGCGCAATCCACTTTCAAGCCGTACTGGCTGGACACGATGAAGCGGATCTCCTCGGAACGAGGCTTTCCGACGCCCAGCGAAATCACCTACAACATGCAGGCCGCACGTTCGGGGGCCGTTTTTGTGGGGAACCCCGAGGAAGTAGCGGAGAAGATCGTACTGGCCCACTCCCAGATGCGCCACGACCGGCACATCCTGCAGCTGGACTGGTCTTCCGTGCCCCAGGCCCAGGTGCTGGAAGCGATCGAACTTCTGGGCACCGAGGTGCTGCCGCTGGTACGCCGCGAGCTGGGCGCGACCGCGGCCTGACGGGACAATACAGTTAGCCCGCTTCGCTCTGGACCCGCAGGGTCAACCCGGTGAGCGGCATGGACCCATGGGGTCAACCTGGAGATCCGGGGTGGGAATGTCGGCCACCTGGGTCCAGCGTCCTCACCGGAGAGGGGTGGCGCCGGGCTGGTGCCACGGCGGCGGCGGGCTAGCTAGGTGGGGAGGCCTAACTGGCTTCCGCTCCCCGGCTTCGACCGGGACGCTGATCTGGTTTCCAGCAGGTGGCATGGGGCAGGTACCAAACGGGGTAAACGCGCTCGGGTAGTTCAACGAGCGGTTGAAGTCGAGGGTGACCAGACCGCCCGGCCGCACCTGATCGGTGATGAGGAAGCGCCACCGGGCGGTGGTACGCCCATTCGTCTCGTCGTGGAATGCCACTTTCAGTGCGCCATCGCGCTGTTGCTCTACCACGAGGGTCTGGGCGACACCGCCGAGGGTAAACGAGACCGATCCGGCCGCCTGAATCACGTCGGGGACCGCGGGGTGGGCGGTCCGGATCGGCATCTCACGGGGCGTCGGGTAGGGCAGGTACCTGCCCTCAACGACGGCGCCGGGACTGTACCCGTAGACCGGCACGCCGTCGAACCCGGTAAATGTGGGAGCTGTGTTGTCACGCGTGCGCACCACGTAGCGGTCGCCGCGGACTGCGAGTTCGACGACGGTGTCCTGATATCGCACCCAGTTCTCGGACGCGCCGTCGTTCAGGACCAGCGTGAGGGGGCCGGTGACGGGCAGACCTGTACGAACCGCGGTCAGTCCATCACCTGCCTGGGCAGTGAGGGTGGCTCCGGGACCGAAGCCAGGCTCGCTGGCGCTCCAGAGCCCGGGCACCAGGTCCAAAGCTGACGGCACCGCCGGGAGCCACTGCAACGAGGTGAGGGTCAGCCAGCCATGCCCCGCGGCCAGGGAAGCGTCCCGGCGCTCGCGGAAGCTGCGCCACTGCTGGCCATCCTCCTGCTGGGCGGCGGTGAGCTGGGACATACTCGATCTCCTGACGGGGACGGCGATGAATGGATCAGAACGGGTGGAGGAGCCGCTGGACGAACCGTTGGGTCCGCTCCTCGTTGGGTGCCCGCAGCACGGTGTCGGGGTGGCCACGTTCGATCACCACGCCCCCGTCCATGAAAACCACCTCATCGGCGACCTCCCGGGCGAAGGCCAGCTCATGGGTGACGATCACCATGGTCCATTGTTCGTCGGCGAGTTCCTTAATGACACCCAGAACTTCACCCACTAGCTCCGGATCGAGCGCCGAGGTGGGTTCGTCAAAGAGTAGCAGCGCGGGCTTCAACGCCAGGGCGCGCACGATACCCACCCGTTGCTGTTGTCCACCCGAGAGCTCGAACGGGTACTGGTCTTTCTTGTCGGCCAGTCCCACCCGTGCCAGCAGCGACTCGGCGTCCCGGATGGCGTCGGCCCGGCGGGTCTTCTTCACCTGTACCGGTCCCTCGATCACATTCTCCAGAACGGTCATGTGGGGAAACAGGTTGTAGTGCTGAAAGACCATGGCGCTTTGGTCCCGTAGCGCCGACAGGTCCTTCGTCTTGACCGGGCGGCCGAAGTTCAAGGACGGGCCACCGGAGATCGAGACGACACCGCCGTCGGGAGTCTCGAGCCCATTAAGACACCTCAGCACAGTGGTTTTGCCGGAGCCGGACGGGCCGATCAGGGCTGTCACTTGTCCGGGTCGGACGGCGAGGTCAATCGATTTCAGCACTACGTTTTCGCCGAAGGCTTTGCTCAGGCCCGTCACGGTGAGCAAGTTGCCTTGCTGCCCGGCGGCGCTGGTGGGTTCAGTGTGCGACATAGCGATCCAACCTCTTCTCCAGATAGGACTGCCCGCTGGAAAGGACGAGGCAGAACACCCAGTAGACCAGCGCGGCCTCCAGATACAACATCATGAATTGCTGGCTGAACGCGGCGATCTCTTCCGCCTGCCTGAACAGCTCGGTCACCAGGATCAGGGACGCGAGGGAGGTGTCCTTCACCAGGCTGATAAAGGTGTTGGACAGCGGCGGTACCGAGACGCGGGCGGCCTGGGGCAGGATGATGCGGCGCATCGTGCGGGCGCGTGACATCCCGATGGTGTGCCCCGCCTCCCACTGGCCTTTGGGCACCGACAGGATCGCTGCGCGGATAATCTCGGCCGCATAGCCCGCCACATTCAGGGAGAACGCGATGATGGCGCTGGGCCAGGGAGGGATCACCACGCCGATTGACGGCAGGCCGTAGAAGATGACGAACAGCTGCACCAACAGGGGGGTACCCCTGATGATCGACACGTACGTCCTGGCCACTCCCGACGCGATGCGGTTGCTGCTCAACCGCATCAGGGCGATCAGCAGCGCCAGGAGCAGGCCGAGGACAAACGACGCCAGGGACAGTGGAATGGTGCCCGTCAGCCCAGCCAGGACCAGCGGGCCGAGCGAATCCCAGAACAGTGTCCAGTCGATAGTGTTCCTCCGTGTACTTAGCCGGTGCTATTCGGTGCTAGCCGGTGCTATTCGGTGACGTTGGACCCGAAGTACTTCTCCGAGATCTCGGCAAGCGTACCGTCTGCGCGCAGGGAGGCGAGCGCCTCATCTACGGCGGCAATCAGGTCGTCGCTGCCCTTGGTGAAGGCGAAGGCGCTCAGCGATTCCTCATCGGTCTCGGCGGCAATCTTGATCGCATCGGTGGGGTTGGTCTGCTGGTAGTCCAGGTAGGTCAGCGTGTCGTTGATGGTGGCGTCGACCCGTCCCTGCTCCAGGAGTGCAACCGACTGCGCCCACCCTTCGACTGCCTCAATCTCGGCGCCGCTTTCCTGCGCCAGCGTGTGCCAGTTGCTGGTCAGCGACTGGGCGGTGGTCTTCCCCTCAAGGTCCTCGAAGGAGGCGATGTCGGTGTTGTCGGCGGTGGTCACGATGACACCGGTGCTGACCGTGTAAGGGTCGGAGAAGTCATAGGTTTCCAGGCGCTCATCGGTGATTGACACCTGGTTGGCGATGACGTCGAATCGGCCGGCATCGAGTCCGGCGAAGATGGCGTCCCACTGGGTTTCCTCGAACTGAGCCTCAACACCGAGTTCCTCGGCGACGGCAGTGATGACCTCAACGTCGAACCCGGTCAGATCGCCGGCGCCGCCCTCATGGAAGGTGAAGGGACGGTAGGTGCCCTCGGTGCCGACGGTGATGACTCCCGCGTCCTGGATCTCCTGGAGCGTGGTGGATCCGGCGGACGCGCTGTCGTCCGCGGACCCGTCGGAAGACGCTTCCCCGCCACCGCAGGCGGCCAGGGAGAGGGTGAGAGCGGTGGCTGCGCCAAGGATTGAAAGACGACGGGTGTTCATTGCTGGGTCCTTAATGACTGGGGGTGCTGGGAGGTCTCCTGCCGTTCTATCGCGCCAGGTTGGGCTGGCACAAAGCGGGCAGCCACATAGTGCAACAAAGCCCTCAGCGAAATTAGTTCCGGAGACCCGTGTGATCCGGCCAACCCCGGTTCTCCCGGCCCGTGCGGGGCTCTTTGCGGGCATAAGCTGAAGACCTGAGCAATGGAGGCTAGTACATGAGCATGGAAGGCGCTGCCTGGAATTCCCTTTACCGGATTTCCACCGCCAAGGACAGCAACAACAAATTCTCGAGGGAAACGCTCAAGCGGATCCTCGCGTTCGCTGAGCCCTACCGGACCAAACTGATCTTCTTCATCGCGCTGTCGGTGGTGTCGGCCTTCCTTGCCGTCGCGACACCGGTCCTTGCCGGGCAGGTGGTCAACGAGATTATCGCGGGCACAGGCCTCCAGACGGTGGTGTGGCTCGCCGTCGTCATTGCGCTGGTGGCGGTCGCCGACGCGGTGGTGGGTATGGCCACCCGCTGGTATTCCTCCCGCATCGGTGAGGGGGTCATCCTTGACCTGCGCACCAGGGTGTTCGACCATGTGCAGAAAATGCCCATCGCATTTTTCACCCGCACCCGGACGGGCGCCCTGGTCAGCAGGCTGAACAACGATGTGATCGGCGCCCAGCAAGCCTTTAGCGGCACCCTTTCCGGCGTGGTCAGCAACGTCGTGGCGCTGGCACTGACGCTGGTCGTCATGCTGACGACGTCGGTGCTGGTCACAGTGCTGGCCATCGTGATGCTGCCGGTCTTCCTGCTCCCGGCCCGGCGGATGGGGAACCGCCTCGCCGCGCTGCGCCGCGAAGCCGCCGACCACAACTCGGCCATGAGCACGCAGATGACCGAGCGCTTCTCGGCCCCCGGCGCCACCCTGGTAAAACTGTTCGGCCGCCCGCAGGAGGAGTCGCACGAGTTCGCTGTGCGCGCCGCGAGGGTCCGCGATATCGGCGTGCGCATGGCCATGCTGCAATGGGTGTTCGTGACCGCTCTGATGCTGGTGTCGGCGCTGGCCCTCGCCCTGGTGTACGGACTGGGTGGCGCGTTGGCTCTGAACGGGGCCCTGAATACCGGCGAAGTGGTGACCCTCGCGCTACTGCTGACCCGCCTGTACGCACCGTTGACCAACCTGGCGAACGCCCGCGTGGAGATCATGAGCGCGCTGGTGAGCTTCGAACGGGTTTTCGAGGTCCTCGACCTTGACCCGCTGATCAAGGAAAAGCCGCAGGCCGGTACCATCCCCGACGGGCCGGTGTCGGTGGAGTTCGACGACGTCCGGTTCGCTTATCCTTCG
This sequence comes from Arthrobacter glycogeni, assembly GCF_054510815.1. Classification (NCBI taxonomy): domain Bacteria; kingdom Bacillati; phylum Actinomycetota; class Actinomycetes; order Micrococcales; family Micrococcaceae; genus Arthrobacter; species Arthrobacter glycogeni. The sequence continues at coordinate 444,360 of NZ_JBTNDV010000001.1, read as the reverse complement.
GCGGACAAGGTCTCGCTTGCCTCCCTGGAGGAGGTTGCCACTCTCGATACCCGCGGTGGTGAAGAGGTGCTGCACGGGGTGTCGTTCCGGGTAGAGCCGGGGCAGACAATCGCCCTCGTGGGGTCATCCGGTGCTGGGAAGTCGACGATCGCCCAGCTGTTGGCGCGACTGTATGACGTCGACAGCGGAGCGGTCCGTTTGGCCGGCACCGATGTGCGGGATGTGACGTTCGAGTCGCTCAGGCACACCATGGGAATGGTCACCCAGGATGGTCACCTCTTCCATGAAACCATCCGTTCCAACCTGTTGCTGGCCCGGCCCGAAGCGACAGTGGACGAGATGTGGGATGCCATCCGACGGGCCCGGCTGGAGCAGCTGATCCGGTCGCTCCCCGATCAGCTGGACACAATGGTCGGAGAGCGGGGCTACCGGCTCTCCGGCGGTGAACGCCAGCGGATGACCATTGCCCGGCTCCTGCTCGCCCAGCCGCGGGTGGTCATCCTCGACGAGGCGACGGCGGCCCTCGATTCAACGTCCGAGGCCGCGGTTCAGGCGGCACTGAGTGAAGCTCTTGAGGGTCGCACGGCAATCGTGATCGCGCACCGGCTGTCCACCATCCGCACCGCCGACCAGATCCTGGTGATCGAGGACGGCCAGATTGCCGAGCGAGGCAATCACGAGGAACTGCTGGACCGTGGCGGACGGTATGCGGAACTGCACCGCACCCAGTTTGCTGTCCGGAAGAACGTGGCTCCTGGACTCTAGGTCGCCGGGATGGGTGGGCGCCGCTTAGGTGGCCGGGGCCGCGTCGCCTGCCGAGCCTCGCGGCCGGGGGTCCGGAATATGGAGCAGCGGCAACGCCGCGTTGACCATCGGTCCAATCAGGAGGGCAAACGCGACGGTTCCGACGCCGACCGTGCCGCCGAGGACCCACCCGATGGTGAGCACAGTGAGCTCGATCAGGGTGCGAACCTTCCAGATCTTCCACCCCCACTTCCGGTGGATGCCGGTCATCAGTCCGTCCCGCGGGCCGGGGCCCATCCGCGCCCCGATGTAGAGCCCGGTCGCCAGTGCCAACAGGGTGAGGCCACCGGCAAAAAAGAGGATCTGCGCCCACAGTTCGGTGGGCACCGGGAGCACGGCCAGACCCACCTCGGCGCTGGGCCCCACCAGGGCCACGTTGAGGACGGTTCCGACGCCGGGCTTCTGCCGGATGGGAATCCACAGCAGAAGCACGAGTAGGCCGATGATATTGGTGGCGACGCCGAAGGGGAGGCCTGTTTGTAGCGCGGTGCCCTGCCCGAGCACGTCCCACGGCGAGACGCCGATTCCGGCCTTGATCATCATGGCAATGGCGAAGCCATAGCAGAACAGGCCAATCAGCAGTTGGGGGATGCGCCGGAGGAACAAATGGGTCATAGGGCCAGACATTACGCCTGCGTGGCGCTTCCCGACGACTCGGTTTCGGTGACCCGGCGGAGCCGGGTCACCAACCTGAGATCCTTCTGCGGTCCGCTGACCCACCAGGTGTAGTGCCAGCTGTCCGCGTCAACCAGCACAAAGTGCCCACGATAGACATCGGGCGCGCACTGGTGCACCGGCGAATCCTTCCCGGTGGTGAGGTCGAGGCCGTGGAAGTAGCGGCCATCCGGGAAAAACACCTCAGCTGAAGGTGCAGATCCTGCTGCCCGCCAGAGCAATTCCCGGGTCGCCGGAGCGGGGGAGGACCCGGCCCAGACCAGGGTGCCCCGTTCCCGGTGGAGGAGGGCGCCGTCGTCGTCGGGCGTGAACGACGCAGTGCCACTGAAGGTGCCTGCCAGGCCGGAGGACAGATCCTGCAAGGTGCGGTCCACCGTCCATGCACCGCCGAGGTAGCCGAGAAGCGGGACGGTGTTAAGGCGGTACGGTGCAAATTTGGTCATCGGCCACCCGTCGCGTTGGTGCCCCTGGCCGGAATCGAACCGACGACCTTCCCTTTACAAGCAGGACACAGGTGCAAACTGCACCGTCATCCCACTCTATCCAGCTACGCCTGGCGAGCTTGGATCGGTGGCAGCATGAGCACGACTGCCGCCGGCGAGCGCAGCGCAGAGAGCATCCAAACTTATACCTGTCGGCATAGTGCGATGGCCGTCCGACTCGTTGGCGGCGGCGCTCAATACCGCGCTTACTGCGAGCCCTGCGACGTCGGGCTGAATTGGTACGCCGACGACGACGGACGAACAATTGCGGAACGCTACGCCGAACGGCACAGGTGCACGGCATGAGCGAGTACACCGTTATAGCCAGGCTCCGATGTTGGTACCGCCGCAACTGGCGCGGATACAGCGGAAACGTCGTACCGGCAAGATGCCGCTTCGGACTTCACGACTGGTCACCAAATCTACTTCGCGACCAACCGCTGCGGATCTGCAGAAATTGCGTCAAGCACCGGACCGCTTGATAAGTAGTTCACCAACCTAGACCAAACGAAAAAGCCCGCCGGAAGCTTGCAACAACCGGCGGGCGAGGCAATCACCTGCAGTACCAGGCTTCACGATTGCACTTCCCCCAGTTTACGGGAGAGGACCTTTGGAAGCCAGACCAGCAGGAGACCGCCTCAGCGCGTCTCACAGCCCCTCTCCGCGCGAAACCAGCAGGGGCACGGTCACAACCCTCCTGAACCCGCAGAACCGTCTGCGGGAGGTCCCGGCAGTACACCTGGACCCAAGGCCACAACCAGACACGCCCCCACCGAGGGTCGGGTCTCTCGGTCGTGGGCAAATGCTTTTGAGCGGGGTCGGGGTCAGCGGGAGTTTGGGGAAGGGGATACCTCAGAGAGATCTCCCTGATAGGGGCCCTAATGGTTACGTCCCTGCAGGTCAGGCCGATAACAATCCGCTACCGGATGGCACGGGTAAGCCTGTTCTGCGTTTAGTGTCAGATTCCATGGGACAAGAAACAGACACCACTCTCGCCCAGTGGAAACACTGGCAAACCGCACAAGGTCTCTCACACCGAACGATCGAAGACCGCGAGTACTTCATCCGGCACTTCCTCCTCACCTCGGGAGCTGAACCGAAGGAGATCCAGCCCAGCCAGATCATCGGCTACCTAGCCCGGCCAGGGATACGGCAAGCCACCCGTGCCACCTATCACAAGCACCTCAGGGCCTACTCACGATGGCTCGTCCGAACCGAGCAACGAGCAGATGACCCAACGCTGAAGACGCCAGCCCCGCGGCCCCCGAAAGGAGTTCCACGACCGGTCACCCACGGGGACCTGGCGCTCATTCTCGAAGCAGCGCAACGGCGGAACTGCCGCATGATGATCCTGCTCGGCTCACTGCAAGGACTTCGCGTGCACGAGATAGCAAAAATCCAGGGACAGGACGTTGATTTCCATAACCGGACACTCCTCGTCGAAGGGAAAGGCGGAAAGATTGCTTACCTTCCCTTGCACCAGACGGTCGTGCTGTTTGCCAGCAGCTTTCCCAGACGAGGCTATTGGTTCCCGTCGGCCGGCGATCAGGCGCGCTGCGTGGCCCCGAATTCGGTCAGCCGGGCAATCAAGAGAGCCATGCAACGGGCAGATGTCCTCGGAACACCTCATCAGCTGCGGCACTACTTCGGATCTACCCTCGTCCAAAACGGCGTAGACCTGCGAACGGTCCAGGAGCTCCTTCGGCACGAGTCGCTGGCAACCACTCAGATCTACACGCTGGTCACTGACGTAGCGAGGAGACAGGCGATGGATACGCTGCAAGTGGCATGAGTGCCCCCGCCGGGAATCGAACCCGGATCTGCCCTTTAGGAGAGGGCTGTCTTATCCGTTGGACTACAGAGGCGAACACCCGAGTCTAACCTAACCAGGCGGGGTGGTCGGTTACGCTGAAGGAACCCAAGCGCTTCTCATACCGACCATCCCTGGGGGTCTCAATGTCCGGATCACTGCTCGAATTTACGTCCCACGTCGCCGGAAAGAATGCCAAAGTGACGCTGTTTCCGGACCGGCTGGAATGGTCCAGATCCGGTCTGTCCGGCGGCAAAGTCGCCGCCGCAACGCTGAGCTTCGGAGTCACTGCGCTCACCAGTGGCGTGCGGAACAGAGACACCGAGATGATCCCCATTCGATCAATCTCATCCGTTACATCGAAAAAGGGGATGATGAACACCACCGTCTCCGTCATCACCACCGGAAACACCATCGACTTCAAGATCAGCCACGGCGAAGCCGACAAATTGAAGTCAACATTGCTTCAGCTCATCAACGGCTCACACCCCGCCCAGACGTAACTATCTACCGGCGGACCAAGCGAATCTGATTTACAGTGATTTACCCGCCGTGCTCAGCTGGCAACGACTGTGTCGTTTCGTGATGAACGTTAGGGCTCTGCCCCAAATTACGGAAAGCTGCCATGCCGTCTGGACCTGCCCTGTATCGTGTCGTGTGTGATCACTCGGTGCTCACAGAAGCACCGAGAAACGATCGGGGGATCGGGAAGATGACAGAAAGGCCATTAGGTCGCGCGCACCCGCGCACCGTCTACAAACAGTTGACAAAGACACCCGGAATGGTGTTCATTTATGACTGAACACACCAGAGAGTTGTTGCCAGGGTGTGATGTCGTTCTTGCCATGGTGAGGAGGTCAGGTGAATGCCCATCGGAAGACTTCCTGCGGTCGTTAGACCGCAGATACCTAGCTCGCTATCAAAGGTACTTTGAGCGCCTTCGAGACAAGCACGCAATAAAAAGCCCTGAGAACATGCGCTTCCTCCAATCCGGACGAGGCGGGACTCAAGTTCACGAACTGAAAGCCGATAAGTATCGGCTCTACGTGGTTAAACACACATTCATTTGGTACACGACTCACGGAACCGCAAAGGTCAAAGACAGCCGTGTACCAGCTGAAATAGAAAAAGCATTATCGATTTTCTGGGAATGGAACGGGGAGCACCAGTGAGCACGTTATTTCCTGTGGGGGACGCCGCATACACCGCTGCGTATGTGGAAGAGAGCGCAATGGTTGATGCCAGCGAGCTTATTGCTGAGGGCTTGGAAACAAGTGGAATGTCACGCGCGGATTTAGCGCGCGCGCTAGGCGTACGTCGGGGCGAAATTACAGCTCGACTTAAGGGCGAAAGAAACATTACGGTCAGGAATCTTGCAAAAACCTTGCACGTAATGGGGCTCCGCTTGGTACTGAACGCAGTTCAATCAGAAACCCCAGTCAAGCCGCCCGCTGCTGTCCCCACGCCATGGGATTTGTACTTCCCTGACCTCCGAGGACAAGAATGGCAACCTCGATCGAAGCCACACAATCACTCCAATACGGAGATGCTGGCCAGTCGGCTCGGAGCACTCAGGAGCGGCCGGCAATGAGCCGACTAACCCCGAAAGCATTCATGTATGGAGATCCAAAAGTTTTCTCCCTTGAGGGTCACGATCATGGCGGCGAAGCGCACGACCTAATGTGGAGCTGCGCCTATTCACCAGCCGATGACGAAGACGACTTCCGAGCCATAATCGGGACGCTCCATGGGGCAACAGCCGACGCCTCATTCACAGTTTCGGTCGGCGCCCTTTTCGTTGAGACAGGGGTAGTCGACAGAGTCCTCTTAGATGAAAAATATGAAGATTATCTTCGGAGTTCCGACGCGCTCGAGACACTGTATACACACGCCAGATCCCTAGCTCGGTCTCTACTTGCGCCGTTCGACAGCGATACCGAATTGCCCGTCGAACCACCTGAAGCTGACATTGAGCCGATGCGCTTCTCTAGCGACGCTCAAGAGAGCCCGGCGGCGATAGAAGATTAGTTTTGGTGGGCGGTTGGCTGATTCCCTATCAGCCAACCGGCCAGGGACTGGCTAGCGACCTAAGCGCATCTGCGTGCTTGGAGTGCACACTGATCAGCGCGAAGTCATCTCCCCGCCAAGATTCGCCGGCGGACCTGGCCGGGTTCCACCCAGGCGTATCGTGCGAGGCTGTGCTCGACCCATTGGATGCGGACTGCCGTCTTGGTCCATCCTTGGGCGAAGGCTTTCTCTGTCCTCGTGGTGCCGTCTGGGTAGGTCAGCTCAGTCCATACCGGCGGGGATTTCTCTGGGGTGTGCACGACGGCGGGGTCCGGCGGCTCCACCTGTGATTGGTAGGATCTAGGGGCTGAAACGAGTGATCGCACCTGGTCGTTCGACGCTGCCGCCCCTCTCGGATTGAGCAGACTCCTTGCCCTGGGGGCTCATTCCGTCGCGTCGGTCCAACTCTCCCCGGAGGGCTTCAAGACGGTCCTGTGTCGCAGGCTGCGGGCCGTCTGCTTCGAAGATTTCCGCGTCCAATTCTCGGTGGACCCGGCTGTTCAGTACCTCGACCTGGTTCTTCCCGAGGTCGCGAAGGTCGTCGGGGAAAGGATCTTCCGGTAAAAGCCGGCTGGACTGATTCATGGCAAACCCCGATCCTCGTAGCAGCATGGATTACGGATTCTAGCGACAAACGAGTTCCGCGTCCCCCCAGGAACGCGGAACATTTACCCATCGAGGGCAAAGCTGGGCGGAGCCGAGTCGCTAGGGGGAACGATCAACTCCGTCCAGTGGGCCGGCGGTCAAACACCGAACCCTCGAAGGGACAGACACACACTCAAACTGCTGACCCTCCGAAGTCAGTATGCGCCCCGAAGCTTAGAAATTTCTTCGATCCATTCGATCTTTGTTAACGACGAATTGGCCCCCACCATCCGTGACGGATGGTGGGGGCCAGCGCTCGAGGCGTCAAGGTTAGTAGATAGATTAGACAGGGTCGGCGCGGTGTGCACCGTCGCCGTCCGGTACCACTTCGCCCTGGACGACGTCGTGTTTGGGCGCGGCGGCGAGGAACGGGAGGAACCGTTCGAGGAAGTGGTTCACTCCCGGGATGGCCATGATCCGGGTGATAGCCCCACAGACGCCGAGGGCAATCGCTGCGTAACCGGTGGCGCCCTCCGGGTTGCCCATGGTGATCGCCGTGAAGATCGGCGGTCCAAGTACCGCCCCGGCGACGAGAGCGGCGAAGAGGGTGCGGGCGGTGGCCCGCCACGGGTGTTCCTGCTGGGTGATAGCCACTACTGATCCTTCTTGGTGAGTTCGAGCTCGTAGCTACCGAGAGCCTTCTCGATGGACGCTTCGATTTTCTCGGGGGTCAGGTTCGAGCCTTCAGCAACCACGGTTCGGAGCGCCGCAACCTCAGCCCGCAACGGCATGACCTGCTGCCTGCTAATGCGGTCCTCGATCGAACCGAGCGCCGTCTCGGCGTATTCCTTCTTCTTGCTCATGCGATTGTTGATCCATGAGCCGGCGCCGGACCAGACAGCTTTCGCCTGCTCGACACGGTTCGCTTTCAGTTCCTCGCGGACTACGGCCCGGATTTCTTCTTTTGATGCCATTTCGTCCCACTCCTTGGGGTTGATTGGTTTAATTGTGTCGCCGTGCGTTGTGGTGCTGCGAATGGAGTTGCGGAGCCCGTCCATACCGCCGGGCCAGCCGGCCGGGTCGATCTTCCCAGTGGATGAGTACTCCTGGTGAGAGACGTCGAGGGTGTGACCGTACATCTGCCGCAAAGCCCTACCCAGGTAGGGGGCGACGCGGATCTGGTCTGCCGTCCAATCCCACGGGGCGATGCCAGAAGATTCCATTTCGATACCGACGGTCTGATAGTTCCCCACGTCCCGACCGATGTGGGGCAACCAGTAGCCTGCGCCGGCATGGTTCGCTAGGCCGGCCGCAATGACGTAGACGACGCCCGTTCTGCCGAACACGACGTGGCAGAGCGGGCCCGCCACATCGGGGCGGCCGTCGATGCACATCTGCAGGGTGGGTGCGTCGTTGCCGTTGAATCGGGCGCGGTTGGTTGCGGTGTGATGCCACATGGTCCCGCGGACTTCGGTGAGCTCCCGGCCGAGGAACCCGCGGGTTTTCCACCCGGGGATCTCAACCACTGTGAGGCCGTGAGCCCGGAGCCCATCGGCGAGGTTACTTAGCCACATATTTGCTGCCTTTCAGTGGGCATAAGAAAAGCCCTGGTCCGATCGGAGTCAGGGCTGTTATTGGGGCCTGGGATTAGTCGGCGTGTTTGCGTGGCCACGGAGGCAGATCGGCGGCGGGAATGCCCGCCCCGATGAGTTGCACACGCAGGCCTCCTGCGTACTCCTCGGTGGCCCGACGGCGCTTCGCTTCCCCATCAGCGCGTTTGGTTTCGGCGTCGACTTTTGATTCTGCTGCCGCGAGCCGTTCCACAAGGCTCTTGTTTTTGGTCTTTTCTTCAGCAGCACGGCCGGACCGCCACGCCTTCAAACCGTCGATGATCTTCGGAACGATGAGAGCCAGGCCGCCCGTCCCAAGCAGCGCCGTAATGAGCTCCGGAGTCACGCCTTACCTCCGTTACTTGGTCGGGTCCAGATAGGCCCAGTCGATGCGCCGGTACCGTTTGAAAATGTCGAATAGTGCGATGAACACGAGCAGGAGCAGGAATACTTTGAGCGGCATCCGTAGAGGAACATACATCAGCGAAGGGACGAACAGCGCCCAACCGAGACCGACCAGGAGCAGAGCAACCCGTTCAAGCCACCAAATCCCACGAAGACAGGATGCTGCACCGATTAGCCCGCCGATAGCGAGGATCGCGCCGACCCCGACCGCCAACTGGCCGATCGCCATCTGCAGGAAGTAGGGGAAGCCGCCCAATACGGCCGTCACACCGGCAGCGCTGGCCGCCAGGAAGGTAAGGATTTGTACTGCGGTCATTGCAGCCGGTTCCTCGAGGCGGTGCCAGATCCGCCCGTACCACCTGATAGTGGACGATGACGCTCTCACAGCACCCGGCGGGACAGGTATTGCCTTCTCTCTGGAATGAAATTTCACACCCGTAACTCCTTTCGATATGGGTAAGGGGACAGCTCTGCTCAAGCTGCCCACATGTTGGCTTCGCGCATTTCGAAGGTGACTCCGCTGGTGGAGTTGATGAAGATGTCGACGCCGTTGAGCCCGGACGCGGGAATGGTGAAGAACTTCCGCAGGTCATGCCACGCCCCGTCGCCGGGGATGGTGAAGGTTTTCTCCGTGGCGATGATCGTTCCACCGGCGAGGCGGACCTTCACACTGTTCGTGGTGGCAGATCGGACCACGACATGGGTTTCCCTGGTCCCTCCCTGCAGTGACTTCGACGCGTCCCACCGGCCGTTCGTGGACAGCGCCGCCGTGCTCGCCGGGGATGTGGCGATCCCGCCGGCAGCCGTCCATCCGGTACCGAACCACCCATCGAGGGTAGTGAACGGCCCGGGGAGGAGGTTATGCCGGTAGGTGGTGGTTGGCGTCAGTGCGGGGATCGCGTTCGCGGTTCCGATCATGATCCGGCCGGCGTCGCGTTCGGCGGCCAGCCATTGCATGCACGCGGTGAACGTCGCCGTGGTCATGTACCCGTCGACGGTGTTGTCCAGCTGGCCGGGGTGGAGCATCATGACTTGGCTGTAGGCGCCTTTCTTCGCCGCGTTGACCAGCCCTTGGAACGCTTCGAGGGTGGATTTTTCGTAGGTGACGTGGCCCTGCCCGAGGACGTTCCCGCCCTGCGGGGCGAGATGGCCGCCGCGTGCCCCGTACACGATGCCGTAGCGGGACATTAGGAGCTTCCCCGCGATGGTCGAGTGGAAGTCAGCTTCCGTCGCCCCGTAGTAGCCGCCGTACGGTACGGCGGCACCTGTGCCGGGCATCGCCCACTTCAGGACGAGGAGGTTCATGTTCGCTTCCATCACGTCCGCTGACTCCACAATTTCGCGGGTCAGCTCAGCCTCCGTCGACGCCGGCCCGTGAGTGTAGGAATGCCCGATCACAGAGAACCCGTCATTGATGTGCCACGACTGGATTTCCGCGTAGGTCGAATCGGCCACAATGTTGTTCACCGTGCACGCCATAATGCAGGGCAGGTTGTTCGCCCGAAGGACGTCGGCGACCTTGGCCCGGAACCCGGCGTGCCAGTCGTCGAAGCGCAGCACAATGAACGGCAGGCCTCCAGTGCCCAGGACACCGCCGGAGAGGGCTTTCGCGGACTGCGCCTTGATCTGATGCCTGAGCGCGTAGTCCGGGGGGACCGTCGGTGTTGGCGGGTCGGCGGCTAGGTTCTTCCACGCTGACCAGGTCGGGCCGGTCAGGCTGGTGATGCTGCGGACCCAATACCCGGCCCCGGTGTAGGCCTGGAAGACCTGCGAGGCGATGTTGCCGCCGGCGTTCGAGACCCAGAAGTTTCCCGCCGAGCTGATCGGTAGGCCCGTCATGGTGTTCGCCGACGTCGTGGACCCGATCGACCACCGGCCATCGAACGCCGCCGTGAACCAGGTTTCCAGGGCTGCGTTGTTCGGGATCCCGCCCCGGTTCAGGATCGGGGTCACCGCGAGGTCTTTCCACGCGGACCACGCCTTAGAGGTGATGGAAATCAGGACCCGGTACCAGATTTTGCCGGTGGCGTAGGTTTTGTACGTCTGGAACCCGATCCCCGGATCCACGACGAACGAGCCGAGGGCGTCTTCCCCAGCCGGGAGACCGGTGATCGTCCGGGTGCTGGGTGCGGAGCTGATCTTCCACGCCCCGGCATTCGCCGCCGCGTACCAGGTATCGAGGTTCGTCCCGGCAGGGACTTCCCCTTTGTTCCACTTATCCGCTTCCAGCGGTGCCAGACGGTTCCGGTCCAACAGCACCTGAGCATCCGTGTGCACCTTCGCGGCAGCCTCCGCCGCGGCCTGATGCCCGTCGTCCTCCGACCGCCACAACGCCCGATCCACGGTGCGGTAGTCCTCGTCGCGTTGGTCGGTATAGGTCTTGGATTCGGTGACTCCCCGCCCGTAAGGGAAGTCCCACGCGCCCCACACACTGGCCGAATAGTTGCGTAGGTAGACCCGTGGCATTGCTTCGCGGGTGGTGTATCGCTGCACACCGGTGGTTGCACCCCAGGCCACGACCAAGTCACCGGAGACGGCGAGAGGTAGGTTCGGTGTGGTGGTGGCATTTTGCGTCCACCTCCCCGACGCCTGGATGGTGTTCAGGTCGGCAGTGTTGACACCCTTATCCCACTTCACTGCGTTGAGCGCGTTATCCATCGCGACGATTGCTTCGAGCCAATCATCGACCCGGTCAACAAGCTCGGCGGACGTGATGGACTTCAAACCATTGTTGCCAACTGATCTCATATTTGCCATGCGTCAGGCCTTCCGTAAGGGGTCGGAATCGAGGACAGCATTGGCCTCAGGAGCCCATGCGGTGTCGAACGATTGGTTAGTAGTGGCCCTATAGGCTTCGTCCATTTCGGCGTTGGTCACGCCGGCGGAATCATCGAGAACCCGGACCATGAGTGACTGGGCGAACTCGACGGAGCTCTCGCTGCTTTTCACGTCCAAGCTGATCCCCGCGGCAAGACAGGTCAGGGCCAACCCTGTGAGCGCCTGGTCCTCAACCGTGGCGATATCGGCGAGCTGCAGCCGTGGCTCTGGAGCCACTTCCATGCTCCTGATCACCGGCTTAGGCTTCGAAAGCTCCAATGAAAGCCAGTCAGCGAGCGTCTGGATAGCTGTGGGGTCTTGGATCCACCAGCCGACGTCGTGTTCGATGGCGGCTGCGGTGATCGGTCCGGTGTTGGCTCCGGTCAGGCGGCGCTTGTGCCAGGTGGTGATCGCTCCGCAGCGCAGGATTGGTAGGTTCTGCTTCAGCCACTTCGGCCAGATACTCGATGATGTGGTGCTGGTGCGCAATTCGAAGGTGTTGCCGGCGGGGAGCGCCCCAATGCTGGTTTTGATCTTGATCGTTCTGGTGTCGATCACCGTCGCCACGACGGATAGCGCTTTCGCTGGGGGTGCTTCGGCGGTGCCGTCGGTGATGATGCCCCCGGAGAAGGACCCCCAGCCGCGATTGAAGTCTGATGTGGATCCGACGTCACCGAGTTCGGTGAAGGTCGTGTCGAGCATCACCCAGTCCACGTCTGCAGGCGGTTCGACGAAATACTCCGACGTCTGGAATGCCTCCATCGATTCGCTTGGCCCTTGCCAGGCCAACTTGTTCACCCACCGCGACGGATCCGGCAACGGTTCCATATAGGTGACGGTCAGTTCGGCCCGGACGTGTCGGGTGCTAGATTCCCATCCGATGTCCTGAAGATCCTTCGAGGACCTGAAAGTAGTCACCGGAGGTGAGGTTGTGAGGATGTCTCGGTTGGTCCACCGCAGGTTTCCCCACTCATCGATGGTCATCGCGGCGCATTCGGCCGTGGCTTGTTCTTTCAGTAGTTGCAGAGCTGAACGGCTCTCGATGGCTGGCGAGGCTTTCAGGCTAAACCGGTGGGCAGCCGGTGTCAGAGATGTATTCCGGACGTGGTTGACGGCCACGTAGACCGAGGTGAAGCAGACCTGGACACCGCCGAGAGGATATTTTGCCTGGTGTCCGGAAAACACTTCGATGTGGTCAAACGCGGTCGTGGCCTGTTGCATCGAGATGGCCACATTGCCTGTGATCTCGCGGCCGTTATCGGACCGCAACGTCCAGACACCCGCGGGAGAAACCCTCAGAGTGAAAACGGTTGAGGTGTTGATGGCCAGTCGGCACGCTTCGGTGACCACGCCGGCAGCCCTGGATTCGGCGATAACGGAACCCGTGGCGCTGATGCTCACGCGGACGTAGTCGGCCGCCCACCACACCGTGAAGGAACCACTCGCTACCCCTCCTGAGTAGGCAGGGTCAACGCAGAAGCTCATCTGCATGGTCTGGTTAAGCCTGCCGTCATAGGCGGGTGAGAACGCCGGAGTGTAGTTCGTGTTCAGGGAATAGGCTGCCTGCCCCCAAGGCACCGTCACCCACGAGGGTGATCCGATGACGTCGGCGGCGCTCGAGTCGCGGACCCTGCCACGTTCCGGCCAAGCGGATCCCATGAGGGTCGCGGAGAACACGCATGCGTTCTCCTGCGCCGGGGTGGAAAAGAAGCCGCCAGCTCGAAGGAACTTGTCGGTGAAGAAGGTAGGGGTGATCCCGATGTACCTGTACTCGCCGCCACTGTTGTTCGGCGGCATGACAGCCTGTAGCGCTTCAAGGCTGACGGGCACTTTCAGCCGATCGATGCCGTCCACAATTTTGGACTTGATCTCGTTAGATGCGACAGAACCGGAGGTGTCATCGATCAAACCTGTGAAGACCCTGACGAGGGCGTCACCGTATCCGACGTCGATGGCGATCGAGTCGCCGGGCTTGGGCGGGAACGACCCGGTCTTCCACGGATGGTCGGAACGTTCCTGAGTGTCCTCGGCCAATGACCAGGTGATAGATCCGGTCGCGGCAGTGATGCTTGAGCCGGCGGAGGCCTGGGCCGGAAGTGAGGAACCAAGTTCCCGGGTGAGACTGACCGCATCCACTTCCCGGACCACGCCGTTGTGCGTGACGACTACATTCGGTTCGGTAGAGAGAAGGTCGGTGGGATACCCCGAAACCTGCTGCAACTTATCCCAACTCCCTTGCCGTTAATTTCATCGATGATCGGCGGAACGCGTCGACGTCCACGCTGGCTGCTTCGACAGCCTCGGAAAGGCCCAGCAGTGAGACCTTGTTGCAGCCCCGGCCAACAGCCCAAGGGGCTGCTTCTTTGGTCCAGGTGAAAGCTGGGAGCGTCAGCTGGGTTGCACCGTAGACCCGCAGTTGAGCTGTCGCCGATCCGTCGGGCGCCACCGCGGCTGTAACTCTGCGGCTGAGGTTACCCAGGACCGTTGCACCGGAAACCTCGCCGATGAAGGTGCCCACAGCGTTGAAAAACTCAATCTTCAGGTACGCATTCCCTGAGGCATAAACGGAACCCACCACGGGAATTTTCGGCCTGACAGCCAGTCGATCCGGGGTAGAGCGCCGGTAGTGCAGGAACACGTCCGCGCCGTTCGTAATATTCACAGACCGTCCAAAAGGAATGCCATCCGCTGTGATCCCGGCTCCGCCAGGCTTTACGTCCGTGCTGGTCGGAAAGGACCCATCCAGCAGCACCGACTGTTGTGGGGAAAGGAGGTTGGTGACCTGCGCGTAGGGTTCAACCCACACCCACGGCGGCGGGCCGAAAGCACCCAGTTCCAGGGCTTGCAGCGTCGCCAGTTCCGCAGCAGTGGAACTGCCCAATCCGATGTTCCACTGCCGCCGTGAGGTCTTGCCGCGCTGCTCGTTGATCGTCCCATCGAGCGTCATCCGCTCAGAGCGAGGACGCGTCTGCGGGATATCTGCTACCTCCACCTCTTCCAAAGGCAGAAGGGTGCCGATCGGGCCTATGAACAACGTCATCTAACGCCCTCCGTATGCAAATTCGAGGTCCCTCACGGTGGTGTGAAGCTCCCTACCGTCGACCATCAGCGAGAACCGGGCACCGGCGAGGCCATCGCGGATAGCATCCTTCAGATCATCTGACGCTGTCCCGCCCTGCTGCTGGGCCGTAGTACCGGACCCGACGGATGCCTGGCGGCCGGACGCGGCTGCCGCAGAAGCGCCCAGGTTCAGGGCCCCTACGTCCGGTACATCGACCAGCGACCCGACGGCAGAAGCGACAGCGCCCCGCATCCCGGACACACCCTGCACCACGCCCTCGCCGATGTTCGCGCCGTAGCCTGCGAATTCCTTCGAAGGTGAGTTGATACCCAGTGCCAGCTTGAACGGGCCCCGAATCCAGCCGGGCAGCAGATTCAGGAAGACGTTGCCGATCGATCCCGCCAAGGAGCTGATGCCGTTGATCAAGCCCTGGACGATGTCCGCGCCGGCGCCGAACAGCCAAGAGCCGGCCCCAGCCAGTGCGCCCTTGATTCTGCCCGGCAGGCCGGTGAAGAATCCGATGACGTCGCCGATCATGTTCCCCGCGGCGCTGGTCACGTTCCCGAAGATGGAGGAGAACAGACTCCCGATGAATCCGAGGACCCCGGATACGATCGCCCGGACGGTTTGGAGTCCGCCGGAAATGACGTTCCGGACCAGGTTGATCGCCGTCGAGATGATATTGCCGATCTGCGCCCAGATACCAGCAGCGATTTGCTGGATTCCGGACCATACCTGTGACCAGTTCCCGCTGATTATCCCTGTGACCACTTGGATAATGCCCTGGATTATTGTCATCGCATTCCGGATGGTGTCGGCGATGAAGGTGAATACGGTCAACACGATCGGCAGTAGGGCGTTTATCACAGCCGGGAGGACCACGGATAGCATCTGGACCAGGGGAACGATAGCCATGCTGATGAGGCTGACAATTACCGGAACCAGCATCGCTAGGGTCTGTGCCAAAGGAGGGATCACTGCGAGCGCGAGCTGCATAAACGCGGTCATCAAAGGCGGCAACAGGGCGGTAACTAGTTGCAGGATGACAGGGATGATTGGCAACAGCGCCTGCAGTAACGACATCACCGCGGTGACCACCATCAGGAACACCGGAACCAGCATCTGGATGATGCTCGCGAGCGGCGGAATCACGGTCGTCGCCAACTGCATGAACATGGCCATCAGCGGGGGCAGCAGGGCACTGACCAGCTGCAGGATGACAGGAAT
Source organism: Arthrobacter glycogeni (assembly GCF_054510815.1). Lineage (NCBI taxonomy): Bacteria > Bacillati > Actinomycetota > Actinomycetes > Micrococcales > Micrococcaceae > Arthrobacter > Arthrobacter glycogeni. The sequence goes on along the minus strand of NZ_JBTNDV010000001.1, from coordinate 428,817 downwards.
GATCGGGAGTAGAGCCTGCACCATTTGAACTATGGCGGCCGCGACCATCTGAAAGACAGGGACCAGCATGATGAGGACCTGCTGCAAGGTGGCCCCGAGCACGGATGCGAGCATGGCGGCCATGCCAGCTATTTGAGGGAGAACGGGCGCGAGCGCCTGGAGCAGGATACCCAGTGGCGAGAACGCCATCACCAGTTCCAGCAGCGTTGGTACGAGGGGGGAGATGGCATCCCAGATTGCCCTCGCGCCGAGGCCGATCACCTCGAAGGCCCCGGCCACCCCCGATGAGGTGATGTCTGACCCGCCGGCGGCGAAGGCAGCGAACAGGGCACGGAAGGGCCCAGTGATGGACGCTAGGCCTCCGCCGGCGCCGGTCAGCAGACCAGGCAGGCCGCCGAGCCAGGCAGACATGCTGGCCATCCCCGGGGATTCGGTGACCCACTTGATCGCTTCGGTGCCTATATCAGCGAATTGGCCCAGCGCCGGGGCGACAGCGCCGAGCAGGGTCTCGCCCAGGGTCCCCCACGCGTGACCGAGTAACTCGATTTTGCCCGCCGTCGTGCCCGCGTAGGCTGCGGCGGAACCACCGAACTGGGTGTTCAGTTCCCCGAGGATGATTTTCTGGGCGCCGGCAGTGTCCCCTGCCTCGACCATGGCAGCGATCATGTCGCGCTGCTGGTCCGTGAACTGGACTCCGGCCTTGCCCAGGGCTGTGACGCCCTTGACTGGATCGTTAAGTGCTTTACCAACCTGGATCGCGGCGCCCTGCATGTCCACACCCATGGCCCGCGAGTAATCCGTCAGCGCTACCGTTGCCTGATCGAAGACGTCGTTGCCTTCGCCGGCAGCGTTCTTGATGTTGGTGAAGGTCAGGAGGGTGTTCGCACCCTGCTGGATGGTTTCCGCTTCCGTGGCGGTGAGGCCTTCGAGGGAACCTGCAAGGTCTTCGATCTGTTTTGCCGATACTCCGGCTGCGCCACCCGTGGACTTGATGGTGGCTTCGGTCTGCGTATTGATGGTCTCGATGCGCTGGAGTGACGTCAGGGCACCGCTGACGAAGTTGCCCAGGCCCGAGCCCAGGGCGAGCAGGCCGCCGACGGCGAAAGCGCCGGCGGCCAGCTTACCCACCGTCCCGAATACGCCTTTGAGTCCATCCGCTTTGCCCTTGACGTCGTCAAAGACCTTACCGACTCCCTTATCCCGCCCGAAGATGTCGAAGATCAGGTTTGAGCCGGCCACGGATCCACCTCCAGCTATTTAGTTGAGAGTTTCTTGACCTCGCGGACGTACCCGCGCCAGATGTCGTAGCGCATTTCCCAGACATTCATCGGAGTGATGCCCGACCAGACCCGGCTTACGGTGATGATGTTTTCGAGGACTGAGCCTTCGATGTCCTCGATGTGGTCTTCCGCGCCGGCGCTGGCTCGTCGGCCCGAACGGAATCCGTCCGGGCTCCGGTGGGGTCCGCGGCCGGTTCCTCCTCCACCTCCGGGTCCATCGACCATTTGTAGGAATCAAGTGGCACGCCCGAGGACTCCTCGAAGGTGATCTTTTCCCCGGCGTGCTTCCTTGCCAGCCAGATGATCGCGGCGAAGATGCGCAACGCTTCCGGGTCGTCGAGGATGTCCAGCGCTTCCATGCCTTGGAGTTTCTTCGACCCGTTGATCAGCGATTTCATGCCTACGCCAGCTTTTGCTTGCAACTCCATCAGGGTGAGCAGGCTCGGCTTTTGCAGTGCCTCGGCAAGGTTGTATTCCTTGTCCTCGATTACCAGTTTCATGCGTTCCCTATCTCCTTGGATGCTTTTTCGATGGCCTCAACAACGGCCCTTTGGTACTGCGCCCTGTAACGCCTCAGCGGCTTATAGAACCAGGGCTTGCCGTGCTGGTTGACCCACACCTCACGGTCGCCGAACACGGGGTGCCGGAACGTTGCCCGGCCGTACAGGTACAACATGGGTTGCTTCTCCGCCGGCAGTTTCGACTTCGCCGCCGTGATCCGCACACCCTCACCGGTCACATCTCCGGTCTTCTGTGACACCCGGCCTGTACGGATAGCCGTCTTGACCCCTGCCGCGAGCGCGGCGCGGACTTCGCCGCGGTTGCGGTTGTAGGTGCCGGTGACGGCGGAGCCGCGTCTGCGTGCTCCCTGACGGCGTTGATCGGCCTTAGGTGGAAGTGTTCCCAGTACTTCGCGTTGCACGGCGTCCACGGCGGGCTGGGCGGCCGCGCGAAGGTTCTGGCGGAGTTCGCGGCGGGCGACTTTGTCCCAGGTGCGCGAAGCCAGCACGAGCTTGCGCAGGCTTCCCGGGTCCAGTTCGACCCTGACCTCGGGGCCCTGGGACATTAGAGGGCGGTGTCTGCTGTGCGGTAGACGATGGAGAGTGGTTCCGTTCCCGCTTTGAGCGCGTCGAGGACGACGAAGTCGATTGACTGCGTGATGACGTCGCCGCCGTTGGACTTGGGGAGTTCCCCGTCGAGGCGTATGTCGTCGATGTAGATCTGCAGGGCAGCGGGGACGCCGGCGCTGATCTCCTGGTTCGCGGCGAACGTGAGGAGCATCGACAGTGGGGTCTGGTCGAGGTACGCGTTCTGCAGGAACGTGGTGTCGAATTCGGCGGTGAGCTTGCCCTTGACTTCAGCCAGGCCGACGACTGGACGTCGGCCGCGTTTCCCGTCGCCGCCGAGGGTCCAGCCGCCGCCGTCGATCTTGTTGTCGATGGAGAGGGAGACCTCGGTGATGTTCGCCGCGGGGGTCCCACCGGTGGCGAGGGCGGTGGCGGTGGGTGGTGTGACTGAGCCGCCGATGGCGATGGCCCCGTCGACGAAGGTGTAGAGCTCCGGGTTGACCGCGTAGGACGGTGCTGCGTAGGCGACGTCCTTTTTCACTTCGCGGGTATCCCAGGTGGTCTTGAGCTTCACGATTTCGCCGGCGGCCGCGGTCAGTTCACCGGATGCGCAGATCCCGCCGTGGAAGGTCAGGGCAGTGGTCGGCCCGCCGCCTAGCGGGGGGATGCCCTTCTGGATGGTGTAGGAGGGCAGGAGACCACGGGTGAGGGTGAAGAGCTGTTGGTAGCCGGTCGTGGTGCCGATCTGGGTGCTGGTGCTTGAGCCGAGGAGGGCGTCGAAGAAGAAGCCCATCCCTTTGGTCACCAGTTCGACGTTGATGTCTCCGCCCGATTCGTCCTTGACGAGCTTGCGGCGGGCGGCCCGGGCGATCCGGGACCCGACGCGAAGCCCGGCGCCCTGGGCGAAGGTGGGCTTCCAGGCGAGACCTTCGTCGATGAACTCGGGGAAACGGTCCACCACAATGGCAGTGCCGTAGCCTGTTTCCTTCTTGAAGCCCAGCGAGCAATCCAGCTGCGTGGTCATGATTCCTCTTTCTTAGCGGTCTGTGCTCCGCCTGTGCGGGGCTTGGTGGTTTGGGGCTTGGCAACGCGGGCGAAGACGTCGGGCTGTTCGAGCAGCTGCTTCGCGAGGTCCTCGCTGACCTCGAACTTTTCGCCCGCTTCCAGGGTCCGTCCGATTAGGGAAGGTCGATCGCGCCGAGGGGGGACTTATTGCGCAGGGTGGTCATGGTGGCTCCTAACCGGTGATCCGAGCTCGTGCTTCGAAGGTGGCTGTGACATCGATCGAGCGCCCCTTCTCGAGGAGCTCCGCCAGGGTGGCGCCGTCGGACTCATGCGATTGCAGGAAGCAATGCCTGACCGACCCGCCGATTGTGGTGTCCGTCTGCCGAGCGTGTTGCTCGATGAGGCGCAGCAGCTGGTATGCCCTCGCGGAGCACACCTGTTCCATCTCCGGCCCGCCCCCGCGGTAGCAGGAGATCAGCACGTCGAGGGTGATCACCTCCTCCCGGCTCCGGTTGGTGCCCATCGTCGCCGCATCCTGGCGTTCCGTGATCCGCTCGAAGGAGATGATGTCATCGGGCTCATACGTGCCAGGCATCCCGAAACACACCAGCACACCCCTGGTGTCCGGGTCCGCAGAGAAAAGGGTCCGGACGGCTTGGAAAAAGTTGTTCTTGAACTCGTACGCAACTGTGGCGGTGCCCTGCATCAGGCGAACCCTCCCAGCTGCTCATGCGGGGCGCACAGCTCGATCACCCTGCGGGGAACGGCGAACCCGGACGGAGTGTACGCGTCGGCGCTTGGATCCTGCCGGCCGCTCCTACCGGTGGCCTGGCGGCCGATCTGCCACATGTGCCGGACCAATTCACGGGCAGCAAGCTGGACGTTCGGAGGAATGACGGCCATGCCGAGTGTGAACCGGACCTCGATTTCCCCGGCCGGGAACGCTCCGCGGACCCGACTTGAACCGGCGTACAAGATGCCGTCCGCGCCAGCGAAGAACCCCGGAGCCTGCACACCGTTGACCTTCACCGACGTCACCGTGGCGTTAATCGACGGCAGAACGATCACGCCGCCGCCGACCGCTGTGTGCACCTCATTGGAGATCACCATCGGACCAACAATGTCCTCAATCACCGGAGTGGCCGCGGCCACGTACAGGCGAAGATCCTCACGGTCTCCCGCGGCAGCCGTCCAGTTCAGAGACTCAGCAGCCTGCTCCGGTGGGAACAAGAACCGTGGATCCTGTGGCCACACGTCGACGACGTCTGTGTGGGCGTCAACGGTGGCGCCGCTATTGGTCCACCGAATCAGATGCCGGCCCGGCAAGACCGGTATGAATGTCGCTTTGAAGTCACTGGGCACCGGTGCCGGCACCAGCAGAGTGCCGTCCGGCTGCACGACGGCGAGCGCAACAACTCCACCCGCCGCCGGTGCATTCGGCCAGGTGACCTCGGCGCTGGCGCCCAGGTCGATTGACGTCATTACTTCGAGGCGCCCTTATCAGTGGTTTTCGCGTCAGCTTCGGACTTCGCCGCGGCGTCTGCGATCCGCTTCTGCTCGGCTTCGGCGGCGTCAGCTGCTACCTTGGCGCGTTCGGCCGCCTGCTGGTTGGCTGCCGCCTTCGCCTGTGCCGCGGTGACGCGGACGGACGGGTTGCCTGTGGTGGTGGCCGTTTCCACGCCGCCCGGGGTGGTAGCAGTCTCTTCAATTGACGGGTCAACGGCCATGCCGTTAGCGAGCAATCCCAGCGCTTCGTCTTCCGGAAGGCTGATGATCTCTCCGGGTGCTGGCCAGTCTTTGCCGTCGCGGGTGCCGGAAATCCTGCCAACCATCCGGACCTTCTTGTTTCTTGCTGCCATTTTCTTACTCCTGAGTCGTGTAGGTAAGTGCAGAGTGAGGCGGACCGGTGGCGGGCAGGGGAGATAGGACCTGCCCGCCACCGGGGTTTGTTAGGTTGCGGCGCCGACGAAGTGCTTGACGGCGCCGGTCTGATCCACCAGGACGCCATCGCCGCGGATGATCGCACGGTAGGTGATCAGGTCCTTATCGAAGGCGAAGTCGTCGGAGCGCTCGAACCGCACCCCGTTGACCACACGGGCGAAGTAGGCGGAGAGGTCACCGAATGCCACGGACTTCGCTGTAACACCAGTTCCGGGCATGCTCGGGTCGGTGTAAACGGCCTTGCCCATGATGGTGTCCGGCTGACCGGCGATCACGGACGGCTGCCAGATGTACTGGCCCTGCCCGTCCTTGATCTTGCGCAGAGCGGCCGCGGTCGCATCCTTGATCATCCACGCCGCTGCCGGGCTATTCCGGTACGGACCAATGACCGAATAGAACAGGTCAATCAGGTCATCGAAGGTTGGCACACCGGCAGTCCCGGTAGCGCCGGTCTTGCCCAGGCTGGTCGTGGTGATCAGCCCTGATGGCTCGTTCGTCCCAGTGCCGGAGACCAGCTTCGTTCCAAAAGCGTTGCCGATCGCGCGGCCCGCCTGACGGGCGATGAAGCCCTCCAGATCGAAAGCGGAGTCGTCGGCCAGCTCACGGCTGAGCTGCAGCAGGTCCCCGTACTTGTAGGCATACAGCGAGCGCTTCCCAAGTACCGGTTCCGACGTCGGAATGACCTGGCCTTCACCGACCTGCGCACCGATCGGAGCGGAGACCGTGATCGGGACGCTGATTTCTTCACCACTTGATGTGTAGAGGATCGTCGCCCCTGCGGAAAGAATCGCGGACGTCTCGATCGCGTGCTCCATGAGCTGGCCGTAGAACGTGGTCGGGACGGTGAACCCACCGGCCGAACCTGTTCCCTTGACCAGCGCACGGACTTCCTGGCGCTCTTCCCGGGTCGGCTCATACTCGAAAGCGCCGTTACGGCCCTTGAGCATGCCGCGGAGCTGCACCTCCGCGGTGTCCTCCTGGCGGCGCTGCTCGGTTTGCCCGGGCAGCGATCGCATCGATTCCTCGATGTCCTTCTGCTCCTGGTTGAACGCGACCAGGCGGTCAGCCTGCGAGCGCAGGGAGTCCATCTGCTCGGAGATCTCGGTGAACTTGACCTCTTCCTCGGCGGTGAGGGCGCGCTTCTCGCTCTCCGCCGCGTCGATGATCTTTTTGCCCTCTTCGTGGGCGGTCTTGCGCTGCTCCAGCAGCTGCTTTGCGAGCGTGAGGCTCATGGCATTCCCCTTTCCGGAAATGACGAAACCCCCGGCAATCATGCAGGGGGGTTGAGGAAACTGACTATTGGGGGATGCGGGTGGATTTCGTCCTGCCCACGGATAGGGATCAGGATCGGCTGAGGAGATCCAGCCGGCGCCTGTAGATGCTCAGATCCGGGTGGATTTCGTCCTGCCCATCCTGCGCGCTCTGCCGCTGCTGTTCTGCAGCGGAGTCTTGGGGGTGGAGCAGCCGCTCGCGCAGCAGCTCAGGTTTGGCTTCCCGCACCTCGCTGAGGTCCATATGCAGACGCTCAGCCAAGGAACGCAGGCCGGTGGTGGTGTCCCGGTACGCCGGGTTGTTCACCGGGGCGACGTCGACCAGCTGCAGTGCCAGCAAAGTCCGCATCGGGAAGCCCTCAGGGGTGAAGTCCCAGTCATCGTCAACAGTGCGGAATGCGAACGATGAGTACCGGAGATCTCCGCGCTGCGCGAGTACTTTCACGTCGCGGCCAGCCGAGGTGTCGGGCAGGTCGACGTCGTACCTCAGACCGGTCCCGTCAACTTCCAGGCGGAGCGTCGTGCCCTCGGTTGTCCCCAGTAAATGGTTGTCGTCGTGGTTGTACCGGGCGAGCACCGGGACCTGGTCGGCGATCGATTTATTGAAGGCCGACGGATCCACCCTTTCGACGAACCCGCCCAGGTTTTGGGAGAGCTTGTTGAACACCGCAGCGTATCCGCTGAGGATGCCGAGGCCACCGTCAACTGCGCGGTAGTGGACCGGCTGATTGACATGGCGTAGTTCCAATTCACGCAGCATCGGGGGTACCTCCGTTCTGATTGTTGAAGTAGGTGATCAGTGCGGAATCCTTGCTGAGATTCCCGCCGCCCTTGTTGATGATCTCGCGGGCCTCTTCAGCCGTAATGACCTTGCCGACCCCGAGGTAAATCTTTTGGATCAGCTCGGCCAGCTGGCGTGCCTGCAGCTGCTCTGCGCCGGCGTCACCGGTGAGCTGAGAAGTGATCGCCTTCGAGCCGAACCACTTCTGCCACTGTTCGATCTCCTCATCGGAGAGCATCTGGAAGTCCTCGAACTCCCGGACCTGAGCGAGGGTGTAGACGCCTGATTCGAGGCCGATCTTGTAGGAATCCATGCGAGCCTTGAGGTCGCCCCGGACATTGGCGTTGAGATTGAACTTCACATACTGCGCGGCCGGCAGCAGACGGTTCAAGTGGGTCTCCAACCGAACCGCCGGCGGCTGCAGGGCGCGCATCGTGAACTTCAGTTGATTGAGCTCTACGGTGCTATAGGTCAGGCTTCCGCCTGACTCACCGCCGATCTCCTCGGGCGGCACCTTGAAGATTGCAGCAAGCTGGTTCGCCGTCGCCTTGATTGACTCCAGAAACTGGGAGTCAGCAACACTCATGCCCAAGGATTTGTAGTCCCAGTCTTTACCGGACACAAAGACGTCATTGTTGTGGACAGCCGATTTGAAGCGGCTCTTGACCACTGAGGACTCCATGAAACTCAGAGTCTTCTCGGCGTTCTTCAGGTGTCCGGACGGGATGCCCGAGCTGCGGTAGACGTTCGTGCCGAACTCCTGAGCACGCTCGGCCATCTCCAGCTGCCGTCGGAACAAGCTCACCGGTGACAGGCCGACAACCGAGCCAGGCAGAACGTAGTCCGCGATATGCACCAGAGTGGACTTGTCCAGACGTTGACCGTTGTGGAAGTACTCGGGCGAGGGAGTCGACTCGTCGACGTTGACCGACTCAGGGTTCAGCCATTGGACTTTCTCCGGGATGCCCCACCGGTCCATGGCAACTACGACGCCGTAAGCGTTGCCTTGGAGCTTCAACGATGTCACGTACTGGTGGATCCACTCAACCCGTGAGCCCACAGGGTTGGGGTTCGGGTTGATGACCAGGCCGGGCTGACGCGGAGTTGCCCGTGATCCGTCCGGCTTGATCTCTTTCACGCTGACGGGCACAGTGGCTAGCGACTCAGCGATCAGGCTGGTTGCAGCGTACGCCGGCACGACGTGCAGCGCCCGCTTCATCGACGCCGCAGAAAGGTTGCCGGTAGCGTACCCGCCGAGTACTCCGGCCGTTGCGTCGATCGCGCGGGTCTCGGATCGTCCAAAGAATAGGCTCACTGGTCGACCGCCGCCGTCGGCCGAGCACGGTTAGCGACTCGCCACGAAACTGCCAGGCATCCGGCACCAGCCACCAGGAAGGCGGCTGGCACGTAGATCAGGACCACTCCCGCCACGATGAGAGTAACTCCCAATAGATCCAGGATGGTGGTTCCTACCTCTTTCATGTGAGCCCCTTCCTAGAGAACTGAGTCCCCGGCGTTGTAGTCGTCGGCTGATTTCTCCATGTACAGCCACCGCGCGATCGTCACCGAGTAGAGCGCGGTGATATCGGCCAATGACTTGGGCCTGCCCCAGATGAAGGCATCGCCGCCCGATTTGAGCTTGGCTACGTTTGCAGCGGCGTGATTGAGATCGTCGGTGTTCAGGATCCGCAGGCGACCGTCGATAATGTCATCAAAGAATCCGCCGCAAGCGTCCACCCGCTGCGGGCCGGCCATCAGGATCACTTCAAAGCTCTCGGCTTCTAAATCCTTGCGGAGCGACTTGGCGGCCCCGTTCGCATCGACGGCCACCAGGTTGCCCCCGAAGCGACTGCGCAGCTCGACCAGGGTCTTGACCACCCATGCTGTGCCAAGCTGCCGGTCCAGACACTCCAGATAGCAGCGTGCCTTCGGGTCGTCTGACCTGGCGGCCATCCCGATTGCTGACCATTCCCGGTCAGGGTCGGTGTCCACGGTCCAAAACGGTGTGCCGACCCAGAGCGACTCGTCCTCGTCCGCATAGGCTTTCTCCCACAGCGCGGTGGGGATGACACGATCTGGGGCCTTTGCTTTCGGCCACCAGCCCAGCCAGGCGCGTTCCCATTCGGCGAGATCGAGCGAGTTCTCCCGAAGCGACATCACGCGGTCGAGGCTGATCGTGTGTGTGACGCCTGGGTGTGTGTCACCTACAGAGGCTGGATCGCTCGGGTCCCAGTCCGCCGGTGCCGAGTACTCCAGATAGCAGGTTCGGGTTTTGCGTCCGGATTGAACAAGTGCGCGACCGACCTCGACCTTGTCGTGCAGGTAGGTGGACTTGCTGTTGCCAGCCGCCGACAGAATCCATAATTGAGAGCCGACGACGGTCATCAGAGTTGGCTGGATTCCACCTTCAAGGGTGTTGTCAGCATGCGCGTAGGCCTCATCGATATGGCCTTCGTGATTCATATCACCGTGTCCGGAGTTGTCCGAGATCGCGTCGATCGCTATCTCGGATCCCGATTTGAACCTGACGGCTTCTTCACCGCCACGCCAGCGGGGCTTGGCGAGCTTGTCTTTCAGCGGTGAGCGGTACAAGGGAAGGTAGATGTCATCCCGTAGGCGCTTGAGCGCTTTCAGGCGGTTCTGAGCGGTGTAGATCATCCGGCCGTCGACCGTGGTCAGAGATCGGTGGGTCAGCTTCGCGCGGCTTACTGTGGTCTTTCCTGCTCGCCTAAGGACTACCCAGATCACGGTGTCGTACCAGAAGCCGCCGGTTGCCGGATCTATCTCGCATGCGACGGCGAGCGCGTCGCGCTGCCAGGGCATGGGGACTCGGCCGGAGGCCTCCATGACTTTGCAGACGGAACCGCCTAGAGTCTGACGGCTGTTGTCCCTCTGGGTCGCGTACCGAGGTTCTGGGTTGTGGGTACTAACGCTCATCCGCGGAAGGCTGCGTATCTGGGGTCAGTAGGCCCGACATGTCCCATCCATCACGTGCACCAGGTGCAACTTCGACACGGCGGAGTCGGTCGAACACATTGAACAGGCGCGACTCCATGCCGCTGACAAGATCGAACCGGTCCACAGCAGGGATCTGATCGAGGACGCGAGCGTTGTACCTCGCGAGCACAACGAGAGTTTTCTTGAACGGGGGCTCTCCGATGAGGGACTCCAGCTCGCCGATCAGTGCGGTCTCAATCTCCCCGGGCTCAGCTGACCAGCTGATGGATACAGACGATGGCTCAACGGCCGGCGGGAAGATGGCCGGTGCCGTCACGTCACCTGCGTCCTTGAGCTTCTGCTTGGCGCGGTAAGCGGCCTGGTCTTCACGCTTGGCCTTCATGCAGCCAGCGCAGCGGCAGCCCTTCCGGTAGCCCGTGGTACCGGGGCCGATAGCACCATGGCGGTACGGGATCCGATGGGGGTCAACTGGTTCGGACAATTCGTATCTCCATCTCGCTTTTCGGCCAGAACTCCCGCTAGGGTCGCCCTCCCATGTAGGGCGCTACCGGGGGATTTCTTGGGGAGAGAAAAAATGGTAGCGGTGGGCGGGTCTACCGCTCGGGGTTCTCTAAAAAACCCGTCTGACTTGGGCGAACGCTCTGACCGAAGCCGCTGATTCCGCGGCTCGGACGCCTTTCGGTCTGCGCTGCCACGGTCCATTTCGCCTTGCGTTTCTTGTTCTCTTTGATGGTGTTGCACCGACGATGCATGGGCTGCAGGTTCCACCTGGCAGTGGGATGGCCACCGTCCTCGAGCTCGATGATGTGATCGACCGTGCCCGACCATCGATGAGTTGCCGGCAGTGTTAGGTCGATCTCCTGCTGACACGGAGGCCAAGCGCACACAACACCAGGAATAAGGATCGTTGCGCAGATCCGGCGCCATACCCTGCCGCCTCGGCCGCGCTTCGGATCGTACTCACCGAGCCTCTGAACCATGGATCGGCTCACCTCACCACCACATGACAAAGGCCCCGCACCGGCTAACCGGTCGAGGCCTTGCGTCGTCTAGGTGCAGAACACCACCATCACACGGAAATCTACCACTAAGTCAAGGACCCTCTGCTGAGGCAGCTTGCCGCTGGCGTGTCGCAAGTCTGGCGCGGCTCAGCAACCCGGGGTTGCGCGGACGGGCTGGACGCCTACCCTTCCTCGCCGTGAGTAGCAGCCACTGGTCCATTGGAATGGTGTGGAGCATATCCACTGTGCATTCAACCGACTGGCTGCCGTCCGCCTGGACAACGCCTTCGAGCTGGCCCGGACACGGTAGCCTGCTGCCAGTTCCGTCATCGACGAACTGGTGACACTGCGAGTCAACAATTGGGCGGCGGTGCACCTCAGAACCTACCGAAGCACGGACAGCATCCGCTGCCTTCTGCAGATCCTGGTAGCTGAGTACAAGATGCCGGCTGCTCGGATGCGATGCCAGATAGCTGAAGTGGGACTTCGTCAGCCACCCCGCGAGAACATCGGTGCCGTGATCCGCGGGCAGCTGCACTCGTGGCTTGTCCAGGATCAGCTGCTGCACGATAGACCAGACAGCGTCCCTCGCCAGTCCCAAAGCCTCCGAAGCTGATAGGTCGATGGGTGCAGCCGAGCCGCCGTCCGTACCGGACCGCTGACCGCTGCCCCTGGATCGTGACGCCACGAGTGCATCCTGCAAGTCCGCCCACATCAGCTCGATGACGTAGAGGTCGTTCCACATTAGGTTCCTGCAGCCGTGGCACATGTTCGTACCCACCTCGGCTGGCGCCAGCTCCGGTGGTGTCGCGGCCGAGTGGACAGCACAGTTGGCCGGATACGTGGTTGCTTCGACGGCCAGAGTGAACGGCAGCAGCGCGAGCCTACCCTCCACTCGGTACCTGTACTCGATCGCCAGATCCTCGGCGGTTGGTTTCGTCATGCTGCCTGTCCTCTCAGCTCGCGCTGGATCTGCTCGCTCGCCCAATCCTCGGGTTTGCGGATGCCTACGGTGATGCCGACCGCAGCGAGTGCAGCCAGCCAGATCTTCTGGTGCTTCGTTGGGTAGCCCTTGGCGCTCTTCAATTCCCAGATCATGAACTCGTTGCGGACGGGATGGAGTAACACCAGGTCTGGCCAGCCCTTCTGAGAGCGCCGACTGTCATGGGTGTGATAGACCAACCAGCCGAGCTCCTCAGCGAGCTGGACGATCTTGCCCTGCAGCTGTGCCTCGGTCCATTGGTTGCACATCCACAGCCGGTATTCCCTGGCAGTCATGCTCGGGAACCTCATGTGTTTTCCCGGATGCAGACGCGGCAGGGCTGTTCCTCGTGGTGGATATCGCAGGTTGTCTCATCGACGGCCGATCGCTTACCTGACCATCCGTACCAAGGGGAACCATGCTCACCCACAGCAGCGACAGGAGGTGCATCGCCAGCATGATGTGGATTGGAAGACTGGAGTTGAGGTGTCTGGGCTTTACCGGTCCCACGCCTTCTGTTCCTGGGCTTAGGCCGAGGAGGTGCCGGCTGTCCCGGCGGTAACCCTGTAGAAAGACTTACCCTGCCCTGCCCTACCCCAGCCCTGCCCCCGCGCTCACCCTGCCGCGCGCGCCCGAGAAGACTTTCGGCGTCTAATATCACCGTTGATTTCTGTTTGATATCAGATTGATCTTCGGGTTTGATCCGGGACGAGGAAGCGGTCTCAGCGGCAGCATCAGCTGGCGAGACCTTTTCTGAGGACGCTGCGGCGCGCGGTGCGGGGAGCAGCGTCATACCTGCTTGCTCCGGAGTTCTGGCTGCCTTCTTACGGTTGCAATCCCAGCAGGCGAGTACAACGTTGGTCGCTCCGGTTGCCTTACGCGGGTCGACGTGGTCCATGGTCGGACGTGTGTCTGACTTCTTATCTGCCCGTAGAAGTTTCCGCGCACAGTATCGGCAGCGGCCGCGAGTGGGGTTGGATGGGTCGTCGGTGCAGTCCCTCGCCCAGACAGCGGCGATGAGCTCAGCACTCTTGAGCTCTTTGCTCTTGTCCCGCTTCACTCTGACCGTGTCGCCCCGGGCGTAGTTGAGGGCGAACCAGTCGTGGAAGAGGTAGGTGCCGGCCGCGACCGATGGGCAGCGTTCACACTCGTGGGACTCAGCGTGCCAGAGCCCTGCGGCGACCAGAAGGTCGGCGAGCTCTCGCGCGAGATCGTAGTTGAGTATAATGCTGACGAGATCCTCGATCGACACAACGCCGTCACTCAGGGAGGCCTGGCAGAAACTGCCGGCCATCGACCACATGCCAAGCGCTGCGGGACCGCGCAGATCGCCGCGGAGAGCCGTGCGGATCAGCTGCTGAGCCTTCCGATTCGCCTGCAGCTGATCATCAATCATGAAGTACGGCATAAGGGTTAGTAACCCTGCTTCCGGTCAAGGATCCGCTGAACCAGCTGCTGACCCTCAGCGTCAGCAAGCATGCCTGCGAGCGCTGTGTCTGCTGCATTCACGTTTTCGGTTGTCTCGTATTCGCCTCGTCCACGTGGAGTCACTGGTCTTCCACCTGAGTAGTGCTGATGTGCAGCCCGGTGCCGTGCTTCAGGAAGTCGCTGACGTTGCTTCTCTCCATCGCATAGGCGATCTCGGGCAGCCGGTCGTACCAGCCCCTCCGCCATTCCTGGAGCTTGGCGGCCAACTCGGTTTCATCCGAAGCGCGCACCGGCATCAGCAGCCCGAGGAATGACTCACCGCAGGCGATGAGGATCTGGGAGACTTCCCCGGTCGGCTCGATCAGGAGCGGCTCGTTGTAGGCTGCGGCGGCCGAGCTGAAGAGGCGTAGGTACTTGCCGGTCGTCGCGATCCGATCGGGGACCTTCACATCAGCGGTGAGCGCGTTGACCAGGCGGTTTGCCCACTTCACCGGGAATGGCTCGCCCTGCTCGTGTGGGATCTGGAACAGCTTGCCAGGGAATAGGCCGGCTACGTCGAGGAAGGTCAGGCTGTCCTCTTCGACCGTGATCCTCAGACACTCGCCCATCTCCTCTTCGGGCTGCTTTCCTCCGGATTTGAACAGGCCGAGCAGCTCCTTCGCGACGTCGGGGGTTAGCGTGAAGCTGTCCTTATTAACGTCACCGGAGAGCCCGTCCACTTCCCACACCGACACGATGGCGTGGCCGAGGGTGAACCGATTGGTAGCGGTTAGGAACAGGTTGGTATCCGTTGCGGTGAAGTTGACGCAGCAGATCGACGCGACGTTCGTATCCGTGCTCGCGTGAGGGATGACTGCCTGCAAAGCCTTGCGCAGGTCGAGAGTGTTGACGTCCAGGATCATCGGTGTTCCTTCCGGATGTGGTCAGTGACCATCGTGGCCACGGGGTGAACATAGAAGCAGTGGGGACAGCGATTCGGATCAGCCATCCATCTCCCGGTCCTCTTCAAGCCGCGTGCTATCTATCAGGTCAAGGAATCCCAAATAGCCCGGTTGGAGCGGCCCGCAGATGTTCTGGTGCCACCAGGATCGAACGGCTCTTATGATTTTCATCGGTTTGCACTCCTCTGGATCGTGCGTTCGTCTTTCGGGTGGCAAGGGCAGTTGCGCTGTTTGGAGCAGGTGCCGAATGGGTTCCAGCAGCATCCGCGAGCGCAGCGCGTCAGCATGGTTTCATCGGATCCGCTCGATTCCCCAGAGCAGGTCATCGGGGCCAAGTATCGGTAGGTGGCAGATAGCGCACCGCAGAAGGTGATGAGAGCAGACGCCCAGGGCGAGGA
Source organism: Arthrobacter glycogeni (assembly GCF_054510815.1). Taxonomy (NCBI): domain Bacteria; kingdom Bacillati; phylum Actinomycetota; class Actinomycetes; order Micrococcales; family Micrococcaceae; genus Arthrobacter; species Arthrobacter glycogeni. Next base: position 413,764 of record NZ_JBTNDV010000001.1, on the reverse strand, counting down.
CCTTCTCCAGCTGGCCCCTGGATGCCGCACGGATCGAGCGGAGGTGTTCCTCGCAGACAAGGACCACCTCCGGGCACACCCCGGACAGCGACGTGCTGTGTACCTTGAAAGACCACTCAGCAGGCGCCGTGCACTTCGCCTGGCCCTTCAGTGCGCGAGGGAACTCCCCGAAGTCGCACGGAATCTCAAAATCTGCGAGGTCGTTCGTTCGGGTGGTGTCTGAGGGTTGGATGGTCATCGGGTGGCCCCGTTCCGGTTGCCGCGGCGCTTCAGGTAGGCGTCGACGCCGCGGCGGTTCGCTGCGACTTCGTCGTCGGGGTCTGTGCTGGCGGGTCCGGTGATGAAGCTGCTGGGTGGCCCGGATCCGAGGATTGTCGTTCTCGCGGCTTCCGTGGCGATATCGGCGAGCTTCGCTACCGGGGATCCGGGTTGGGCTGGGATGAGAGTGGGGATTGGGTTGGTGTATGTGGCCGGCAGGGGCAGGCTGTGTGCTGGCATGCGGGAGAGCGGGACGTACACGACGGGCTTGATGGGGCGTAGCGGTTTGGGCTTAGGGACGACACCGGCGGATGCCGGCGCGCGCGGGGCAGCTGCCGGAGCGGCTACGGGGGCGGTTGCAGCCTGGTTGCCGGTTTCGTCCCCGGATTTGTGGCCGGTTTTGTGGCAGGCGAAGCAAGTTCCGTCCTTGTGCCCCATGGTTACCGTGCCCGGGTGGTCCTTTGCCTTCAGGACGGCTTTCCTGGTCGGGCGGTTGCACTGCGGGCAGGTGGCCAGGTCAGGGGTGCGCTTCGGCTTCCGTTTGGGTTCGAATACCTCGAAGTTAGGCAGGCGACGTGAGGGCCGGCTGTGGCGCTGCAAATGAACCCAGACGCATGCCGCGCGGACGGCGTCCGCCTGGGTCGGGAAGGTCGTGGCGACGTCGGAGGCGAACTGGGCGTCCAGGTGCAAGGTGATGCACCACGACTCCAGGCTCTGGAAGACCACCGCGCGCGGATACGCCAGGGCGGTCATGCGACAGCCCTTAGGACGACGCGGCCGCGACGGATAGATGGGAGAGGCTGGCCCGACGCCGTGACCCGGGCCACTAGGTCATGGCGCCCCCACCGGTGAATGGCCGTCTTCAGGTTTTTCGCGGAGCTGTACCCGATCCGCTCAGCGATCAGATCCTCGGGTACATCACTGGCCACTAGGAACTCGACGTCCTCGATTGTCGACTCCCGACGCTTCCTCGGCCGCGCTGGACGGGCCCCAGGCTCAGGCAGCATCTTCGCCGTCCTCAGCGGGCTTCAGACGATCCATGGCTTCGCGCTCGATCTCGCTGAACTGGTAGCCGTAGTCAGCTACCAGTGACTCTCGCCAGTCACTGGTGTAGTCCCACCCGTGCATAGGTCCCCAAGTTTCGGGGTACAGCAGTTTCTCTTCGGCGGGGGAGTTGTTGATGATGTCCAGCAGGATGACCAGGCACCAGATATCCAGCTTCTGCACTGCTGCCCGGCACCTTGCCTCGTCGGACTCCTCTATGGGAATCCCGAGAAGCTCGCATCCAACGGCGTCGCCCTGCAGATCCTGAATCACAGACCGCCTGACGATCTTTTCAGCGAGATCCTCTTGCCCTCGGGAGTAGGAAGGCTGGATAACCTCCTCGAGGAACTTACGGCGGACATGCGCAGCAACGTCGAGCCCAGCAGTCATCCGCTGGTAGTTCTCCCTGTTCGCAATCTCCTCGGCGTCGAGCTGCTGCGGTTCCGGGTCCGGCATCTGCGAGCGTAGGACGGCCCATTCGGGTTTCCCGTCGCTGTCGACGTCGACGATCGCGAGGTGGCCAGCGGCTATGTGCTCATCGATGGACACCTCGGGTGCTCGGGCGTAGTCGCCTCCCCATGGGTAGGCCTCCGGGCGTGATTCGAGGATGGTTGCGGAAGCTGCTGTGAGTTCCCTGGTAGTGACCGCGATATTAGCGACGGCGGTCTTCTTGCGGCGGAGTGCCTGAACCCGGTAGAGCCAATCGTAGGTGCCGGCCACCTGCAGGAGCTTCTGGGTTGCGTCTTCGTCGTCGGTAAATTCCGCGAACACCATCGCTTGTTCCAGGGTGATCTGGCCGTCGTCGAGCTTGGTCGCGACGGGGTCGCTGATCTTGGCCAGCTTGATCCGGTCACTGACCAGGCGGTGCTTGCGGCCGGTGTTCTCGGAGATCCGCTTGGCGTTGTAGCCGGGCAGGTCGAGCAATGTCTGGTAGGCGCGAGCCTCTTCCATCGGGGTCAGGTCGTTGCGCTGTGTGTTCTCTACGATCATGAACTCGGTCTGCAGCTCAGGGGTGTTCAGATCTGGGCGGACCATGCATGGCGCGGTCTTGATCTTCGCTATCTTCGCTGCGGACAGCCGGCGGTGGCCGCCGAGGACGATGAACTTGGTCTTCGCGGTCGGGTGCGGGGCCACAGTGAGCGCCTGGACGATGCCTTTGGACTTGATGGAAGCGGCCAGCTCGTCGATGTCGTGTAGCTGCCGGCGGATGTTATGCGGGTGGGCTTCCAGCTTCGCGAGCGGGATGTCCTGAAACTGAGTGGTCATGGCGTCGGTTCCCTATCTAGGTCGTCAAGCTCTCGGATAATGTCCAATGCGTTGCGCAGCTGCCTTTTGGCTTCTAGCCGATCGCCGGAGCCCTGGGCCGTGCCGGCGGCCGCGATCGCGTCCTCGGCCGCGATCTCCAAGTCTTGACGGACCAGCCGGTCAAAGATCGGCGATGGCTCTGGGTCCGGACGCCAGGTCCAGGAGGTGAACCCTCGGGGATCGACAGTCGTCTCGTTCGGCGGGCTCATGACCGGGTTTCCTGGTGCCGTTGATGGGCTTTCAGGGCGGCAGCTTCGCTGTAGCAACCGGGTCCAATCCAGTGACACTCACATTCGACCCAGAAGCCGAGACCCGGTCCCGAGAATGGGCCCATAGGGTCGTGGTCCCCGATCGTCATCGCTGGCGCCCCGTTTCGGTTGCGAAGCCGAGGGCGCCGGCGATCATGAGGATGCTGCCGAGGATCTGCGCCCCGTTGCCTGTGGGCGCGAGGAGTTGCCCGGTCAGCAGGATGACCAGAAAGCCACCCAAAATAAGCGCCGTAGAGAGCAGTCTGCGGTGCGCGGACGTGAATCGGGTTGCAGGGTTCACAGCAGGGCCTCCAATGATCCGGTGTTCTGTTTGGGGTCGCTGAGGTAGTAGGAGGCGACCAGCTCGCCGTCGACCATGATCTGTCCGGCGCTGGAGTCAATGTCGATGCGCTTGGCCGTTGTCCAGACCCCACGGACGAACTGCGTCAGCTGGCTGCAAAGCTCGCTCTTATTGCGGTAGTCCAAGTGGGCCGGACGGTTGAAAAGTTCGGTTGGCTTCCCGTTTCGGACAACTACGTGCGCGTCTTTCCGGGTGCGGTAGGCGCTCATTTGCGGTTGCCCCGGCCGGCCATGACCGACGGCGTCGCGCCGGTCCCGCCGCGGGTGTTGGTGTTCACCACGGGTTCAATACCGAGCGACCCCGGCGTCGGCTCGGCGTTCTGCTCTGCCGTCGTGGCGGCTGCCACTTTCTCTCGGTAGCGATCTGCTGCGCGCCGCACGTCTTGGGTGAGCGCCGACAGCTGCCCCTGAGTGATTGCCCAGACGTAGTCCAGGTGCTCGGCCGCGGCGACGGTCTGGCCGGTGCGATCGAGGCTGCGGAGCGTGCTCACCGAGTGAAGTAGCCACTTGAGGTTGTCGGTGCACTCGGTGAGGCGGTGGTTGCGGCGAGCGATCTCCACAGCGCTCTTCGCATGAGCATCCTCGAAGGCTTTCGGCCCGTCGGCGGGATTGATGTCTAGATCCTTCGCTCCGAGGTAGACGTTGAAAGGCAGCGAGATCGGCGGTGATTCTTCGGCTGGACCGGGCATAGCGGTATCCTTTACTCGATTCAAGAGCCAGGTGACCTGTGCGAACGGGCTTGGCTTTTGGGTTAGTACGGCGGCTCAGCAGACTTCTTGGACGATGGATGCTGGGCCGCCGGTTTACTTACTGGACAAAATTTGGGGTGGCCGGTGGAGAAGCAATGGGGGGAAACCCTCCACCGGCCGGACTCCCGCGTGGCGGTCTCAGGACCACACGGGAGAATCTAGGTACAGCGCGGTATATGGTCACGCACTGCAAGGGGCATCGTGTAGATCCCGACACCCTCCGCGATCGTCAGCAGGCAGCTCGTGCACTCAACCGAGAACAAGCCATCAACTGACGGGTAGGGCCAAACCAGGAAGCCCGGATGGCCGGCACGGCCACGGCCAGAGGAGGGGAGTTGGGGGACACCCTCCTCTGACCGAGCCAGCAGCGGCGCAACGATGGGGGACATAGCGCCGCTCTTCCCCGCTCCAGCAGGAGCCGGTGGAAGGGCACCTCCCGCTGGAGACGTCTTTGGGTTCCGCGAGAACCGGACGGCGACCCGGCACGCGGTGAACCACAGGAACAGGCGGATCATGGAACGTCTCGGAATCGCTCGATGTGATCGTGCGGGTCGGCGGGACGCTGTGGGGGACAGCGTCCCGCCGACCATGGTTCTCCGCCTGTAGGGTCTTGGTTGTCTACACCCGCACCAGTTGGTGCACCTACAGAAGGAGAAGTTTCATGGCGACTGGCAAGGTGATCTACGACGGTCAGGAGTTTTTCGTCGATTCCCCGGAGGCGTTCCAGGAGTTCCGGCAAGGCGTCCACAACATCGTTTACACCAATGGGGCACGAGTTATTGACCTCATGACTACATTCGGTCCGGTCGGGCTGATGATCAGCCGTCACGTTCCGGTCCAGATCGTTGAGATTGAGAGTTACGCCGTTGAGGACAGCGTGCTCTAGCGCTGTGGCAACCCGCCCGATCGCCTGGTAGATCGCCAGACCGACCTTCAATTCAGGTCGGCTATCAACCGAAGACTTCGCGATCGGGTAAGGGAGCCGCTGTCGACGTGGCCGAATCTGCGGACCGTCGGACGTTTCGTTCCAAGGGCTCATGATGCAGCCTCCTGCGAGCGCTGCGGTCCCTCTGTCATTAATTGTTCGACGTCGGACTGACGGTATCGGCGCTGTCCGCCTGGTGTTCGCTGAGGCTTGATGATGCCGTCGCGCTCCCACCGGCGGAGCGTCGATATGCTGACTCCAGCGATACGCGATGCTTCCCCGATGGATACCTGGGGGGTTATTTCGTACCTATTGGTATTTGGCATGTCACATACTAGGCATAGGTACTCATGGTTACGCAAGCAACTACTCGAAACCCTGTAAAAATACCTGTGTTTACTTTTTCATACACTTAGGTATGGACATAGCTGCATAGGTTTGGTAAGAATTAGGTCATGAGTACACAGCCAGAACACAAGACGTGGACCCCCGAGTGGTCCTTCGCTGACCGCCTGCGGAAGATACGCCGTGAGTCAGGCGCTAAGCAGGAGGACTTCGCCGCGCGACTGGGAGTGAACGATAACCAGTACAAAGCGTGGGAGACAGGTCGAAACCATCCTCGGGACCAGGTCGCCACGGCGAAGCGCATCGAACTGATGACCGGCGTTCCGGCAGTCTGGGTCTTGGGACTCGAAGAGGAGAAGCCCACAGACGGCGATCCGTTGGGGCACGTTATGCCTGGCGCTGGGGCCGGGCCACGGAGTCCTCATTCCCTTTAGGAGAGGGACGCTCTATCCTACTGAGCTACAGAGGCGGGTACAGCGCTATCAGCTTACCTGCTTTCCGGCAGTGGCCCACCCTGGCCGGTCGGCGGCGCGAGGACCTTGCCGCGCACGCCGGCCGGGAGCAGTACGGCCAGCATGCCCGCGATGCAGGACGAGCCCAGGAGCACCCAGCGCGCTATGGTGAGTGCCGAGACGAGGGCCACCCGGCCGTCGTCGGGTGATCCGGCGGCCAGCAGGGCATCGATGGCGACGTTTTCCCAGAGGTCCACGATGGCGAAGAGCAGTGGCGGCGACCAGAGCACCCAGCGCAGCCAGCGGCGATCGACGTTCAGCTGGATCAGCAGCAGCCAAGCGATGCCAAAGATGAGCGGGAATAAGGTTCCGGCGGTTTTGTGGAGGTAGCTCAACTGACCCAGGGCGTCGCCGTCCATGGCCGCTTGCAGGTCGGTGACGTGGCCCGCTCCGTAGCCGCCAAACATCATGTCCGGCATGGTCAGCCCGTCGGCCAGTTGACTCATTTGGCCGAGGGAGAGCAAGTGGTAGTACCCGAATAGCAGCACCGCGGTGACAGCGGCGGCGATCAGGACCATGTTTCCGTTGCTGCGGGGGGCAGCTGGCGTCGCCTCCGGGATGCCGGCTGCGGCGGCCCCATGCTTTTTAGCGATCTGTGCACGCGTTTTGGACATTCCCCAATTATCCCCGCTGACCGGCTCAACCGGAGGCATTTCATGCCTAACTGAAGGGAGTCTGTGAACTACGTTGCGTTTTGGCGTCATTTTCGCGTTATAGGCGTCTGTGATTGAAACACAAGACGTTCTGCGGTTGTTTTGTTAGATGGCAATTAACCAAGCTCTACCTATAACCAGCGTTGCGGACGAAGTCGGATGGCTCGCAGCCGTCGAGGATGCGATCGACACAGTCTTCGCCCCAGCCACCGAAGTGTTCTCCAGCATCATTTTCTTCCCCGTTACCATCGGGGATTTCAGTTTTCCCATTCTGGTTGCCTGGCTCATCATCGCTGGGTTGGTCTTCACCGTCTACTTCGGGTTCGTCCAGTTCCGCGGGCTCAAGGTCTCCTACGAGGTCATCCGCGGCCGGTACTCCACGAAGGACGACCCGGGGGAGGTCCCACACTTCCAGGCGCTCACCTCAGCCCTGTCTGGCACGGTGGGTCTCGGCAACATTGCCGGTGTTGGGGCTGCGATGGCACTCGGCGGCCCGGGTGCCACGTTCTGGATGATCCTCGCAGGTCTGATCGGCATGGCCACCAAGTTCGCCGAATGTACCCTCGGCGTGAAGTACCGCGAAGTCCACGCGGACGGCACCGTCAGCGGTGGGCCGTTCAAGTACCTCCCGATCGCGTTCGCCAAGTTCGGTAAATTGCCCGCCAAGATTCTGACCGGCATCTTCGCCGTTGCAATCCTCGTTTTTGGTATCGCTGGCGGCAATATGTTCCAGGCCAACCAGACCTTCGCTCAGGTGCAGGAAGTCACCGGCGGCGAGGACGGCCTGCTTGGCAGCGCCGGTGCCGCCCTGATCTTCGGCCTGGTGCTCGCCGGGTTGGTTGCAGCGGTCATCCTCGGTGGCATCAAGTCCATCGGTGCCACCACCAGCCGCCTCGTTCCGGCGATGGCGTTCATCTACGTCGCAGCCTGCCTCACCGTCATCATCGTCAACATCGAGCAGGTGCCGGCAGCCATCGGTGCGATCATTGATGGGGCCTTCAACCCGCAGGGCTTCGTTGGCGGCGTCCTCGGCGTCATGATTGTTGGCTTCCAGCGCGCCTCCTTCTCCAACGAGGCAGGTGTTGGTTCCGCAGCCATCGCACACTCGGCTGTGAAGACCCGCCGCCCGGTCAGCGAAGGGTTCGTTGCCCTCTTCGAACCACTCATAGACACTGTGCTGATCTGTACCATGACCGCGCTCGCCATCGTGATCGCCGGGACGCCGAGCCTGCAGGCCGGCATCGATCAGGTGCAGGGTGGCGGCGACGCGCCCGACGGCGTTATCCTCACCTCCGATGCGTTCGCCACGGTGATCCCCTGGTTCCCGATCGTGCTCGCAATAGCAGTGGCTTTGTTCGCCTACTCAACGCTCATCACCTGGTCTTATTACGGGCTGAAGGCGTGGGAATTCCTCTTCGGCCGTGGCAAAACCGCCGAGGTCGTCTACAAAATCGTTTTCCTGTTCTTCACCGTCGTCGGCTGCGTGCTGAGCTTCGGGCAGGTCATCAAATTTGCCGATGCCGCACTGTTCCTCTGTGCGTTCATCAACCTGCTCGGCGTGTACATGCTGCTGCCGGTCATCAAGCGGGAAATGCGCGAGTACCTGGCAGACCGCAAGAGCGGCAAACTGCTGCAACTCGGTATCGACTCCGAAGACATCGACGCCGCCAAGCCTTCGTAAACTGTCTCTCACGAACGCCCAACGCCCGCCGGCTCAGACGAACCGGCGGGCGTTCTGCGTTTGGGGTACGTCGCCGCCAATCCTGTTTCGTCAGAGCCAGCAACTAGACTTGATGGCACCATGGATATGCTTTTCGACCCACACCTCGGCTCATCACCCGCAAGCGCAGGGCGGCGCCCGACGGCGTCGGCCCGGCCCGGATCCGCCAGCACCGAGTCCGCCAGCACCGAGTCCGCCATTGACGCGGCTGCCGGCTCCGCTGCCGCTCGCTCCGATGAAGTACAGCACGCCAGCGGCGGGCGCCGGGACGACGCGCGGGCACGCGAACTCCTGGTGGGGCTGAACCCGCAGCAGGAGGAAGCGGTGCGCCACAGCGGGTCGCCGCTGCTAATCGTGGCCGGCGCTGGCTCCGGCAAAACCCGGGTGCTCAGCCACCGGATCGCGTACCTCCTGGCCATGGGTCGTGCCCACCACGGCGGAATCCTGGCGATCACCTTCACCAACAAGGCTGCGGCCGAGATGCGCGAACGCATCGAAGCCCTCATCGGTGACGTGGCCAAGCGCATGTGGATCTCCACCTTCCACTCCTCCTGCGTCAGGATTTTGCGGCGCGAGGCAGCATCGGTCGGCCTGAACTCGAACTTCTCCATCTACGATTCGGCCGACACCCTGCGGCTCGTGACCCTGGTGGCCAAGGGACTGGACCTGGACCCCAAGCGGTTCACCCCGAAATCCATCCAGCACAAAATCTCAGCGCTCAAAAATGAGCTGATCGATGAGGAAAGCTACGCCAGCTCGGCCAACCATTCGGACCCGTTCGAGCAGGCCGTCGCAGAGGTCTACACGGGGTACGCTCAGCGGATGCGTCAGGCCAACGCGATGGACTTCGACGACCTGATCGCCCAAACCGTCTACATGTTCAGGGCCTTCCCCGGTGTGGCTGACTACTACCGCCGCCGGTTCCGGCACGTCCTGGTTGACGAATACCAGGACACCAACCATGCCCAGTACGCCCTGGTGCGCGAGATTGTCGGGATCACCCAGAATCCGAGCGACGACGGCGAAACGATTCCGCTGGCCGAGCTGACCGTGGTGGGAGACTCGGACCAGTCAATCTACGCGTTCCGCGGTGCCGACGTCCGGAACATTGTCGAGTTCGAGAACGACTACCCCAACGCCCGCACCATCTTGCTGGAGCAGAATTACCGCTCCACCCAGACCATCCTCAGCGCTGCAAACGCGGTGATTTCCCGGAACCCCGACCGCCCCGACAAGAAGTTGTGGACCGCTGAGGGAGACGGCGAGCTCATCGTGGGCTACGTGGGCGAAAACGAACACGAGGAAGCCCGGTTCATCGCCGAGGAGATTGACCGGCTCCAGGACGAGGAGAACCTCCGCCCCGGTGACGTAGCGATCTTCTACCGCACCAACGCCCAATCCCGCTCCATTGAGGAAATCCTGATGCGCGTGGGCTTGCCCTACAAGGTGGTGGGCGGCACCCGGTTCTACGAGCGCAAGGAAATCAAGGACGCGCTCGCCTATCTGCGGGTGCTGGTGAATCAGGACGACGTCGTCAACCTCCGCCGGGTCCTCAACGAGCCCAAACGCGGGATCGGAGACCGTGCCGAATACGCCGTCGCGGCGCTCGCCGAACGGGAACGCATGTCCTTTATGGCGGCGCTCCGCCGGGCGGACGAGGCACCGGGTCTGGCAACCCGGTCGATGAACGCGGTGAACGGCTTTGTGAAACTGATTGACGACCTCGCCGAGGTGGCCGACGGGTCGGGTGCGTCGGCGGCTCTCGAAGCGGTGCTGGAGCAGACCGGCTACCTGGCGCAACTGCGGTTGAGCAACGACCCGCAGGATGAGTCGCGGGTAGAAAACCTCGCGGAGCTGGTGGCGGTGGTTCGCGAATATGAGCAGGAAAACCCTGACGGTACGTTGGGCGAATTCCTGGAACAGGTTTCGCTGGTGGCCGACGCCGACCAGATCCCCGACGCACCCGAAGGTTCTGCCGCGGAGGTTGAAAAGGCTGTCGCCGAGGCCAAACGCCTGGGTGTGGTCACCCTGATGACCCTGCACACCGCCAAGGGGCTTGAATTCCCGGTGGTGTTCCTGACCGGTATGGAGCAGGGAATATTCCCGCACCAGCGCTCAGCCACCGACCCGAAGGAGCTGGCCGAGGAACGCCGGCTCGCCTATGTGGGGTTGACCCGTGCCCGGCAACGGCTCTACATCACCCGGTCCGAGGTCCGGAGCATGTGGGGCCAGAGCCAGTACAACCCGGCGTCGCAGTTCGTCGGCGAAGTGCCCAATGAACTCATCACCTGGAAACGGGAAGGCGCCTCGGGGCCGGTCTGGTCCGGGGGCGCAGCCATTGGCGGGAACAACCGGTTTAGCGGGTCTTATTGGGGAGCCGGGACCGCGAGCGAGGACACGGGGCGGGGGCTGCCCACCCGGTCAGCGACCGTCGTCGGGCGGGTCCAACCGCAAAAGGAAGTCCTCTCGGTCGCCGTGGGAGACAGGGTCAACCACACCAGCTTCGGCAACGGGACCATCCTGGCCGTCGAGGGTGTCGGAGACAAGACGGTGGCGAAAGTGTCGTTCGACGTCGGCGAGAAGCGGCTGCTGCTGCGGTACGCGCCGCTGACCAAGACCGGGTAACAGGCCCGCGCTCAGCGCAGCAGAAGCTAGGCGTCAAGCGGTGTGCCTGTTGCACCACCGGTCCTGCTGCGATTTTCCCGTTGTAAAGTGCCTCTAGACTCGGAGCCATGCGTTTGAAGGTCTCTCACCGGTCGTCGGCGCGGGCCACTGTCTTGGTGCTTGGATTGCCTATAGCGTTGTTCGCCGTGGTGGTTGTGGCGCAGATCCACGGACTCGATTTTCGGGTATACCGCGACGGCGCCCTCGCCATGCTCGGCATGGACGGCGATCGCGAGCTGTACGGGTCCGCCCCGGGAACGCCCGGTCTGCCTTTCACCTATCCTCCGTTTGCGGCTCTGGCTTTTACCCCCTTCGCCTTTATCCCTGACTGGTTGGGTTTGTGGTTCATTACCGGCACATCGCTGGTATGTCTGGTGCTGACAGCCATCTTCGTCGTCGGCTACCTGACGAAAAATAGATTGGTCCCGGGGCGGGGCGGCGATCCGGGGGTCGGCTCGGTCTGGCCAGTCGTCGTCGCAGCTGTCCTGATAGGTGTGATGGGTCCGTGGCGGGAAGGGCTGGGTTTCGGCCAGATCAATCCCATGATCATGGTGCTCATCGTCGTGGACCTTATCCGTCCGGCGACCCGCGTGCCGCGCGGCGCGCTGATTGGATTGGCTGCCGGAATCAAACTCACCCCGCTGGCATTCGGGTTGATCTTCCTGGTGCGCCGCGACTGGCGGGCAGTTATCGCTTTGGGAACCTCGTTCGCCGGAACCATCGCCGTCGGGTGGCTGTTCATGCCTGGACAGGCCAGCACGTTTTGGTTCAGTTCGCTCTCCAATCCCCATCGGGTCGGAGACACGTCCGACATGTATAACGTCTCGCTGAATTCTCTGGTCTCACATCTCGGAGCACCGGAGTCCCTCCAGCGGCCCCTCTGGCTCAGCAGTGCACTGGCCGTGATCCTTCTGGGGTTCTTCACCATCCAGCGCGCGGAACGCAATGGCGACCTGGTGGCGGCGATCAGCGCAAACGCTATTGTGATGCTTGCCATCTCACCGATCTCGTGGTTCCACCACTGGGTGTGGATTGTTCTCATCGTCCCGGCGCTCTATGTTTCGGCAAAACGTCGGCCCCTGGTCGCTCGAAGAATCGGGATTGTCGTGATTATGGCAATGATTCCCCTGTTCATGCTGTCGTCGATCACCATCACCTTTGCCCTGGACGGCAAGGTCAGCGGACGGGGTCCAGTGGGTTTGGAAGTGTTCACGAGTCTCGGCGTCATGCTGGCGATCGTTGCTCTGGTCTACTGGCTAACCGAGCGACGAGGCTTGATCGCCGACATGACGCCAGGGAAACTGGCTGGCCGAGCCTGACGCTAGGGAGTGCGCTATAGCTCATCCATCGACATTTCTACAAACCATAGAAGTGTGCCCTTGGTCACTAAACCGGTAGTCTGTGCAGGGCGCCGAACGCCGAGGGACTAAAGTTCCCTGTGTAAACCCACTTCGACGTAGAAGGACACTGGCCTGTGGATCTGTTCGAATATCAGGCGCGCGATCTTTTTGAGGCACACGGGGTACCCGTGCTCGCCGGCATCGTGGCGCACACCCCCGAGGAAGCAAAGGCGGCGGCCGAGAAAATCGGCGGCGTCGTCGTCGTCAAGGCTCAGGTCAAAGTTGGAGGCCGCGGCAAAGCGGGCGGCGTTAAAGTCGCCAAAACGCCCGACGAGGCGTTCAAATACGCCTCGGACATCCTTGGCATGGACATCAAGGGTCACACTGTTCACAAGGTGATGATCGCGCAGGGCGCCGACATCGTCGAGGAGTACTACTTCTCGGTATTGCTGGACCGGTCCAACCGCAACTACCTGGCCATGTGCTCGGTAGAGGGCGGCGTGGAGATCGAGCAGTTGGCCGTGGAGCGCCCCGAGGCGCTGGCCCGCATCGCCGTCGACCCCGCCGTCGGCATTGACCAGGCGAAGGCCCGTGAAATCGTCGAGACGGCTGGGTTCGCCCCTGAGCTGCACGACGGTGTCATCACCGCGATCATCAAGCTGTGGGACGTCTTCGTCAAGGAGGACGCCACCCTCGTGGAGGTGAACCCGCTGGTCAAGACCGGAAGCGGCGAGATCATCGCCCTCGACGGCAAGGTCACCATCGACGAGAACGCTGGCTTCCGTCAGGCAGGCCACGCAGCCCTTGAGGATCAGGATGAAGCCGATCCTCTCGAAGCCAAAGCCAAGGCCAACGACCTCAACTACGTCAAGCTAGACGGCGAAGTGGGAATCATCGGCAACGGTGCCGGCCTGGTCATGTCAACGCTCGACGTCGTCGCCTACGCCGGCGAAGCCCACGGCAACGTGCGGCCAGCCAACTTCCTGGACATTGGCGGTGGAGCATCAGCGGCCGTCATGGCAGCGGGGCTCGACGTCATCCTGAACGACCCGCAGGTCAAGAGCGTGTTCGTGAACGTGTTCGGTGGCATCACCGCGTGTGACGCGGTCGCCAACGGCATTGTTGAGGCGCTTCAGATCCTGGGCGACAAGGAAAACAAGCCCCTGGTAGTCCGCCTCGACGGCAACAACGTCGAGGAAGGCCGCCGCATCCTTGCCGAGGCGAACCACCCGATGGTCACCCTCGCCGACACCATGGATGAAGGCGCCGACAAGGCCGCCGAACTGGCTTACGCCGCCCGCTGATCGAGCCTGCACTTCCCGGCTTACGAACGTGCCGGGTCCAAAGGATTAAGGAATAACGTATGTCAATCTTTCTCACCAAAGACTCCAGGGTCATTGTGCAAGGCATCACCGGCGGCGAAGGCACCAAGCACACCGCGCTGATGCTCGCTGCGGGTACCCAGGTGGTCGGTGGAGTCAACGCCCGCAAGGCTGGCACCACGGTCACCCACGGCGATGTCATCCTGCCGGTCTTCGGCAAGGTCAGCGAAGCCATGACGGAAACCGGCGCGGACGTCTCTATCGTGTTCGTGCCCCCAGCCTTCACCAAGGACGCGGTCGTTGAGGCGATCGAGGCTGGCATCGGCCTGGTCGTCATCATCACGGAAGGTGTTCCCGTGCAGGATTCGGCCGAGTTCTGGGCGCTTGCCCAGTCACGCGTCGACGCCGACGGCAACCAGGTCACCCGGATCATTGGACCCAACTGTCCCGGTATCATCACGCCGGGCGAGTCCCTGGTCGGCATCACCCCGGCGAACATCACCGGCAAGGGCGGCGTGGGTCTCGTCTCCAAGTCAGGCACCCTGACCTACCAGATGATGTTCGAGCTGCGCGATCTGGGCTTCTCGACCGCCATCGGCATCGGGGGAGACCCCATCGTGGGGACCACCCATATCGACGCACTTGCTGCGTTCGAGGCGGACCCGGAAACGAAGGCCATCGTCATGATCGGTGAAATTGGTGGCGACGCTGAAGAGCGGGCCGCCGAGTACATCAAGGCCAACGTCACCAAGCCGGTGGTCGGCTATGTGGCGGGCTTCACGGCTCCCGAGGGCAAGACCATGGGCCACGCCGGCGCCATCGTCTCCGGCTCCGCGGGAACGGCCCAGGCCAAGAAGGAAGCCCTTGAGGCTGCCGGGGTCAAGGTGGGCAAGACGCCATCCGAGACCGCCACACTGCTCCGCGAGGTGTACGCGGGACTGTAATTCCTTCACCGAGAGGCCCCGGGGGCTGGATTCGTCCAGCCGCCGGGGCCTTTTTTGTGCCCTCGGCGCACACCTGCCCGTTGGGAGGGGGGCGCCGTCGGGCATAGACCTCCATGCTCACCGGGGAGCCAGTCTTAGTGGGCAGCTGTGCCGGAACCCGTGCCGTGATGGCCGCGCTAAGCTGATTGAACACCCACACCCCCCAGTCTGAGGAGTATGCATGCGTGCCACAATCATTCACGGTCCCGGCGACATCAGGGTTGAGGACCGTGACTATCCGACGATCAAGCGTCCAACCGACGTCATCGTGAAGGTCACTGCCTCCTGCGTTTGTGGCTCGGATCTCTGGCCGTACCGCGGGATCAGCAAGAACCGCGGCACCCGGGCGATCGGGCACGAGTTCGTTGGCGTCGTCGAGGAGGTCGGCGCCGAGGTGAAAGACCTGGCCGTCGGCGACTTTGTGATTGCCCCCTTTGTCGACAGCTGTGGCGCGTGCCCCCAGTGCCTGAACGGAGTGACAGTCGCCTGTGACCACCTCACCTCCTGGGGAGGCGACGATGAGTTCGGGCATTACGTTGAGGGAGCACAAGGTGAGGCTGTCCGCGTACCCCAGGCAGAAGGCACCCTCCGACGGGTTGACGGCGTGACGGATCCCGACCGGGAACTGACCGCGAGTCTGCTCACCCTTTCCGATGTGATGTCCACCGGGCATCACGCCGCGGTGAGTGCTCAGGTGGGCCCGGGCCGCACCGTGGTGGTGGTCGGCGACGGCGCCGTCGGCCTGTGCGGTGTGCTGGCGGCGAAACGGCTCGGTGCCGAGCGCATCATCGCCATGTCCCGGCACGAGGACCGGCAAGCGTTGGCGCGCGAGTTCGGCGCCTCTGACATTGTCGCGGAGCGCGGCGAGGAGGGCGTAGCAAAGGTTCGTGAACTGCTCGGGGGAGTGCTGGCGGACTCGGTGCTCGAGTGCGTAGGCACCAAGGAGTCGATGGAGCAGGCCCTGGCCAGCACCCGTCCCGGCGGAAACCTCGGGTTTGTCGGCGTTCCCGCCGGTGGCGCGGAACTACCCATCGGTGTGCTGTTTTCCAAGAACATCACAGTGGGCGGCGGTATGGCGCCGGCCCACACCTACATCCCGGACCTACTAGCCGATGTGCTTGCCGGGAAGCTCAACCCGGGCAAGGTGTTCGACGTCGAGATGCCACTCGAGGATGCAGCGGAGGCCTACAAAGCCATGGACGAGCGCCGCGCCATCAAGGTGCTCCTGAAGCCGTAGCTCCACCCCTGAACGCGCCGGCAGTTGTTGCACAGCGACTGTCGGCGCGTCGGGCGTTTAACGCCCACCTGAACACGAAGATTATGCAGCGCCGCAATTTTGCGGTTGTGTAAAACGTCACCGGGTGGCACAATCGTTCGGTGAGTCAACTACTTTCCCTGCGGGACCGGAAACGCACCGAGACGTGGGCCGCGCTGCATGATGCTGCCGCCCGGCTCACCCTCGAGCACGGCCCCGACCGGGTCACCACCGAGGCGATCGCCGCTCGGGCCAATGTTTCGGCTCGCACCTTCTTCAACTACTTTGGCACCAAAGAGGACGCGATCCTCGGCCTGCAGGATCCGTCAATCGACGACACCTGGCTGACGGCCTTCGACGTCGAAGCGAACCTCCTCGACCAGGTGTCCCGATTGCTCGTCCAGGTGGTGCACTCCACTGAGGGTGGCGGCGACGGCGAAAGTCTCCGCATGGAGGTGATGCAGCAGTTCCCGCAACTCCGCCAGCGCCGTTTCGCCTACTTCCTGAAGGTAGAACAGCTGGTCCGCGACGTGGTCACCGCGGGCATCACCGACTCGGCAAAATGGGCCGACGTCGCCCACCAGCACCGGTCCGAAGACATTTCCCGCATGATCGTGCTGATCGCCGGAGCACCCCTGCGCTACGCGATGCAGGAGTCCGCACACGCCCCCACCCTTGACCACCAGTTCGCGGCCCTCACCACCGCCAACGCACTCCTCAGAGAGGTCCTCCCGGAAATCCAATGAGCACCAGTACCACAACCGCACCGGCCGCCGTTGTCGAGAAACGCACCGGCATGCTCCTGCTGTTCATCGGCCTCATGCTCTCCATGCTTCTGGCGGCCCTCAGCCAGATGATCCTCAGCACGGCGCTACCGACGATTGTCGGCGAGCTCAACGGGGTTGACCAGATGCTCTGGGTGATCACCGCCTACATTCTGACCGCCACTATCGTGATGCCGATCTACGGCAAACTCGGAGACCTGATGGGCCGCAAGAACCTGCTGCTTATCGCGATCAGCATCTTCATGGTCGGCTCGATTGTTGGCGGTCTCGCCCCGGACATGCCGTGGCTGATCACGGGCCGCGCCATCCAGGGACTTGGCGGGGGCGGGCTGATGATCCTCTCCCAGGCGATCATCGCCGACGTCGTCCCCGCCCGCGAACGCGGAAAGTACATGGGCACCATGGGTGGCGTCTTCGCGTTCGCCTCGGTCGCCGGACCCCTGCTCGGAGGCTTCTTCACCGAAGGCCCCGGCTGGCGCTGGATGTTCTGGATCAACATGCCGCTCGGCGTCCTCGCGCTCCTCGTGGTGGGGTTCTTCCTGCACCTGCCGAGCCGCAAGATCAACAGCTCCCGGCTCGACATCGGGGGCATGATGCTGCTGGCCATCGCCACCACCTCCGTAGTGCTGGTCGGTACGTGGGGCGGAACCCAGTACGACTGGACCTCGTCGGTCGTCCTCGGTCTCATCGCTGCAACAATCATCAGCGGTGTCGCCTTCGTCATGGTGGAGCGACGCGCCGCCGAGCCGATCCTGCCGATGCACCTCTTCCGGGAACGCAACTTTAACCTGACCACCGCGGGCGGCCTCCTGATCGGCGTCACCATGTTCGGTGCCATTGGCTACCTGCCGACCTACCTGCAGATGGTCACCGGCGCCAGTGCCACCAACTCAGGTCTGCTGATGATTCCGATGATGGGTGCGCTCCTGCTCACTTCCACCGGGTCGGGGATCGTCGTCAGCCGGACCGGCCGTTATAAATGGATGCCCATCGTGGGGGCACTTATTGTCGCCGTCGCACTCTTCCTGCTCTCGACCATCCAGCCGGCCACCGCGCTGTGGATCATCTCCACCTACATTGGTCTGCTCGGCGCGGGCCTGGGCCTCAGCATGCAGATCCTGGTGCTGATCGTGCAGAACACGTTCCCCAACCGGATGGTCGGAACGGCCACCGCCTCCAACAACTACTTCCGCCAGATCGGTGCGACTCTGGGCTCGGCGATCGTCGGCAGCCTCTTCGCCACGCGGGTCGCCGATCTGATGACCGAACGTCTTCCTGGTGGGTCGGTGACCACCGAGGGCGGCGCCAACTCGCTCACCCCGCAACTGGTCTACACGCTGCCGGACGCCGCCAGGAGCGCAGTGATCGAGTCCTACAACGACGCCCTCACCCCACTTTTCCTCTACCTGGCGCCGCTGGGACTGATAGCTGCCGTGCTGTTGTGCTTTGTGGAGGAAACACCTTTGTCCACGGTAATCGAGCCGGACCCCCTTACATCCGCACCACTGGGCCGGGCCGACATGGGAACCCGGCCAGACACGGGGAACACGCCACCGGAACCAACTTCAGGCCAACTTTCGCCGTCGAGTACTGAAACACTGCGTTAACGTTGCCGCACAGGCGGGATAATTAGTCGCCGGCACCTCATCGTCGTTATCTAATTGAGACATGATGCCCCTCACTCGACGAACTTTACTGCGCTCCGCAGGTGTCACCGCGGTAGCCGGGGCTGCCGCCTGGCCGGCAGTCCTTCCTTCGGCCCAGGCTGCTCGTGTGAGCCGGCCCACGGTCAGCCCCCAGTTCCGGTTCGGGGTCGCCTCCGGTGACCCCCTTCCGAACGGCGTGCTGCTGTGGACGCGGGTCACACCGGAAGCCGCCGCGACCCCGGGCTCCGGCAGAGGGGCGGACGTCACGGTTAAGTGGGAGGTGGCATTGGACCCAGCCTTCCGCCGCGTCGTTGCCCGCGGCGCCACGCTGACAGGAGCCTCCCGTGACCACACCGTCAAAGCTGAGCCAAGGGGCCTGGCTCCAGCAACAACCTACTGGTACCGCTTCAGCTTCGGAAAGACCGTCTCACCGGTTGGCCGGACCCGGACTGCACCGGCACTGGGTGCACCGGTGGATAAGCTGCGAATTGGCGTCGTGTCCTGCGCTAACCTCCAGGCAGGTTGGTTCTCTTCCTACCGGCACCTAGCCGCCCGCGGTGACCTGGATCTTGTGCTGCATCTCGGCGACTACCTCTACGAATATGCTCCCGGTGAGTACCAGGCCCGCGACGTCGTCGTCCGGCCGCATGACCCGGCCGTCGAGATGACCACCCTGGAGCACTATCGCCGACGCCACGCGCAGTACAAGACCGACCCTGATCTCCAGGCGCTGCATGCCGCGGCGCCGTTTGTGGTGACCTGGGACGACCATGAGTCTGCCAACGACGCCTGGGCGAATGGTGCGGAGAACCATACCGAGGGAGCCGAGGGGGCCTGGCGAGCGCGGTTCGGCGCCTCGCAGCAGGCCTATGCCGAGTGGATGCCCGTCCGGTATGAACCGGGTGGCAACTTATACCGGCGGCTCACCTTCGGGGCACTGGCCAGCATTTCGATGCTGGATCTGCGTAGCTACCGTAGCGAGCAGGCATCCTCAGTGGTGGATCCCGCCATCAACAGCCCGGACCGCACCATTACCGGTGAAGCTCAAATGTCCTGGCTGCTCAGCGGGTTGACAGCGCCGGAAGCCCAATGGAAGTTGGTGGGCAACCCGGTCATGATCACGCCGGTTCGCTTCCCTTCGACGCTGAGCGCGTCAGAGGTGGGTGCCGTCCAGGAGCTGGTCGGCACCACCACGGTCGACGGTGCTCCTTACAACGTCGATCAGTGGGACGGCTACACGGCCGACCGGTCGCGGGTCCTTCGGCATCTGCGGGACAACGCTGTCACCGACACAGTGTTTCTGACCGGTGACATCCACTCGGGTTGGGCCTGCGACCTTCCGGCGGATCCTCTCACCTACCCGGCTTCGGGCAACTCCGTTGCCACCGAACTGGTCTGCACCTCAGTGACCAGCGACAACCTCGATGACATCCTGAACGTTCCCCCTCGCACAGCGTCGATCGCGGTGGAGGAGGCCTTCAAAGCCAGCAATCCACACGTGAAGTACCTGGACTTCGACTCCCACGGGTACTCGGTGCTGGACGTCACCCCGTCCGGGGTTCGAATGGACTGGTACGTGTTGTCTGAGCGAACAGACAAAGCCTCGACCAGCAGAATTTCCACCTCGTGGCGGGTCGACGCAGGCACTCAACGCGTCACTCCTGCTGCAGGCGGTGTACTGTGAGCGGCTCCTCACGCAGGCAGTTCCTGCGGATAGCCGCGGCAGGTGGAACCGCCGTCGTTCTTTCCGGAATGCACGGTGCGGCTTGGGCGCGGACCACGGCGGCGAGCAGCCCGCTCAGGGTGTATGTGCTGGTGGTGGATGGCTGCAAACCCAGCGAAATTACGTCGTCGCTCACACCGAATTTGGCGCAGCTGCGGTCACAAGGCACCAACTTCCCGGCTGCGCGCTCCCTGCCGGTGATGGAAACCATTCCCAATCACGTCATGATGATGACCGGCGCCCGGCCCGACCGGACCGGGGTGCCAGCGAACAAGATCTATGACCGCGCCGAGTCGGTGCTGCGCGATCTCGACCGGCCCTCCGACCTCCGGTTCATCACCCTCTTGGAACGCCTGAATGCGGCGGGCCATACCACCGGTACCGTGCTCAGCAAGGACTACCTGTTCGGTATTTTCGGTGAGCGGGCAACGTACCGCTGGGAGCCGAACCCGATCATTCCCGTGAGCGGCCATGCCCCGGACGTTGCGACCATGAACGCGCTAATCGCTATGGTGGACTCGGTGGACCCTGACCTGGTCTTCACCAACCTGGGTGATGTGGATCGGATGGGCCACAGCGATCTCAGCGGCACCACGGTGAAGGCCGCGCGTACCGCTGCCCTCAAATCGACTGACCTTCAGGTGGGCCGGTTCATCACCCGTCTTAAAGAAACGGGGAAATGGGAATCCAGCGTAGTTCTCGTGCTGGCCGATCATTCGATGGACTGGTCCATTCCCACCAACGTTATTTCGGTGAATTCCATCCTCGGCACCCGTCCCGACTTGCGCTCGCAACTGGTGATCGCCCAGAACGGTGGCGCCGACCTGTTGTATTGGATTGGTGATCCTGCGGCACGGGAGGCGGCATTGACGGAGATCCGGGGTCTGGTGTTGTCGCACCCGGGAGTGCTCGCCGTTGATGTTCCAGCCAATCTCCGGCTTGGACCGGAGGCGGGGGATCTGATCGCTACCTGCCGGGCTGGCTGGCGCTTCTCGGATCCTGCCGTGGTGTCCAACCCGATTCCCGGAAACCACGGTCACCCGGCGACTGAGCCCATCCCGTTCTTCGTCACCGGAGGCCACCCACGGGTGAAACGCGGCCGGGTATCATCCGAACCGGCGCGAACCATCGACGTCGCACCTACGGTCGGGACACTCTTCGGCCTGGGCGCACCGGCTGGGGGTTATGACGGTGCGCCCCGCACCGTAGCGTTCAAATAGGCGTGGTCTGGGAGCGCCAGCTTGGGCAGGGCAGAATAGGTTCATGAGCCCCTACCTGATTACCCGTGAACGATTCATCAACGCACCCGCAAGCGACATCTTTGAGGTTCTGGCAACGCCCGCGCTGCATAGCGTCATCGACGGCTCGGACACGGTCAAGGGCGAGCAGCCGGGTGGCCCGCAGCGCCTCTACGAAGGTGCCAAGTTCGGGATGGACATGCGCATCGGGGCGAAGTACAAGATCCTCAACAAGGTCACCGAGTTCGAGGAGGGGCGCCGGATCACCTGGCGCCACTTCACGAAGGCCACCTGGAGTTATACCCTTGAGCCCCGTGATGGCGGCACTTTGGTGACCGAGCAGTGGGATGCCCGCTCGGTCACCGGGCGCATCGTCCTGCGGCCGATGGGATTTCTCCGCAAGAATCCCGCCGCGATGGAGAAGACCCTGGTGAAGCTGGAGAAGTACGTCACGAAGGCCTGACCTCCGGACAACAAGACCCGATCAGAGGAGCCCGACCCCGAACAGCAGCCCCAGCAGATAGGTGGCGGCGGCGGCACCCAGTCCGATCGCCACCTGCCGCAGCGCCAGCTTCAGGGGTGACGCGCCCGAGAGCAGCCCGACGACGGCGCCGGTTCCCAGCAGCGCCAAACCGACCAGGACGCAGGCGATGATCACGGCTGGCAGCCCGCTGAGCCCGACCAGGTACGGCAGGATGGGGATCACGGCGCCGGAGGCGAAGAAGCAGAAACTGGACGCGGCTGCCCCCAGCCCCGTCCCGATCTGCTCGTGTTCATCCTGGCTGCCAGCGGTTTCTAGTTGGAGGGACAGGCTCGGATCGCAGTCGCAATCAACCAGGCCCAGCCGTTCCGAGGCGCGGTGCTCGGCCGCTTCCCGGGACATCCCCCGGGCCCGGTAGACCAGCACCAGTTCGTTGGCGTCGATGTCCAGCTCTTTGGCAGCGGTCAGGGTGATCTGGGTGGGTCGGGACGCAGCCAGCAGTTCACGCTGCGACCGCACCGACACGTACTCGCCGGCACCCATGGATAAGGCCCCGGCCAGCAGACCGGCGATGCCGCTGAAGAGAACGAACCCGGTGGAGACGCCGGTGGCGCCGACGCCCAGCACCAGGGCCAGGTTGCTGACCAGCCCGTCATTGGCCCCAAATACTGCTGCCCTGAAGTTGCCGGACAGGCGGTTTCGGCCGCGGGTCGCCAGCCCACGGATCACCTCTTCGTGGATCTGCTCATCGGCTGCCATCGCGTCCGTTGCCGTGGGATCCCCGGCGTAGGGTGACCTGCTTTCGGCCCGTTGGGCCAGGGCCAGCACAAACACGCTGCCAAAACGCCGGGCCAGGAAGCCGAGCACCAGGTTACGCAGGGAGGGGCGGGCCGGTTTCCCGGCGTCGGGGCCCAACAAGAATAGCCAGTGTGCTTCGTGCCGACCTTCGGCTTTGGCCAAGGCGAGCAAAATTTCGCGTTCCTCGCCGTCACGGCGGCTCGCCAGATAGCGGTAGGTCGCCGCCTCGGCGCGTTCATCTGCCAGATACTGCCGCCAGCGGCGGATATCGGCGGGCGCTGGATCGTCGTGGGATTGTGTCACGTGGGTCTCCTGGTCTGTAGCGACCAGGGCCGTGACGGGGCTCCGGCCGTCGTAAAGCGGCCGAAGGTCTCGCTCGCCGGCAGCCTTCGCCGGTGGATTGCCGGGCCATCGTCATCGATGGCCAGTGTGTCGACAGGCCGCTGCTCAGTTCCCCGGGTGGCAAGGGTGCTGAACGGGAGCTACTCCCCTTCTCGGGTTCAATCCTATCCTGGGTGCGTTCCAGAGCGAGACCGCCCCTCCGCCGAACAGCGAGATCTGGCGACTCGGCGAGTTCAAGTGGTCGCGAGATCTGACTGTGCGGCGAGAGGAGAAGGGAGGGAGGGGGCTCGCTAGGATGAGGGGATGGCCGTCTCATCAGATAAATCTCCTCACCGCGTGTCTCTGACGCAGCGGTTGCTGGGTGGCGGTACCGATCCGGATCCCCGGTTCACGCTGGCCAACGAGCGGACCTTCCTCGCCTGGATCCGGACATCGCTGGCGCTACTGGCCGGCGGAATCGCCGTTGAGGCCTTCGCCGTCGACCTGTTTGACCCGGTGGTCCGCAAAGCCATCGCGATCCTGCTGTTGTTGCTGGCCATGCTGATCGCTGCAGCGGCGTGCTTCAGATGGTTGAGCGTAGAGCGGTCCATGCGCCACGGATCGCCGCTCCCGCTCCCGCTCCTTGCCCCGTTACTGGCTCTCGGCGCGACGGTGGTCGCGGCCGTCGTCGTCGTTGTCGTGGCCATCCGACCGGCCTGACCGCGTCCGGATGAGCAGCGCGAAGCCCGCTGACACGGGGCTCCAGCCCGAACGCACCTCATTGGCCTGGGGGCGCACACTGTTGGCCCTGGTGATCTGCGGGGTGCTCTTTGTGCGCTGGGTGCCCCAGCACGGGTGGTTTGCCTTGATCCTCATCACCGCGTTGCTGGCTGCGGCGCTCGGGATCTATGTAAGCCAGCGGGTCCGATACCGCCGCAGCCTGAAAGGGATGGGCAGCGGTGTCCTCGCGGCGGACGTGGCAGCAGTACTCATGACCTCGGCGGTGGTGATGGCAGTCGGCGCGGCTGGTATTTACGCAGTCCTGTTCCGGCCACTACATGACTGAGACGTAATCTAAGGGGCAGTGGGTGATCGGCTGCCCCGCCAATCAGGATAGAGTTCAACAGGCTTAGACAGAAAGTAGACTGATGACTTTTGAAACCACTGCCCCCTGGGTGCGTAACTACGGACCGGGAGTCCCCGCCGCCGTCGCCGTCCCGGATGGTTCCCTTGTCAACCTCGTCGAGGAATCTGCGCAGCTGTACGGCCAGAAGACTGCCCTCGAGTTCTTCGGCGCGGAGACCACGTACCGCCAGCTCGATGAGGCGATCCAGCGGGCCGCCGAGGGGCTGCGCCGGCTCGGTGTGGTGGCGGGCGACCGGGTGGCCCTGGTACTGCCCAACTGCCCGCAGCACGTAGTGGCCTTCTATGCGGTCCTGCGGTTGGGAGCAATTGTGGTCGAACACAACCCCCTCTACACCGACCGCGAGTTGAGGCACCAGTTCGAGGACCACGGGGCGCGGCTGGCGATCGTCTGGGACAAGGCCGCGCAGCGGGTGCAGGACCTCCCGGCCGACGTCCCGGTCACCGCCCTTGTGACGGTCGACCTGACCCGGGCAATGCCGTTCTCCAAACGGGCCGCCCTGCGGCTTCCCGTCCGGAAAGCACGGACGGCCCGGGGTGCGCTGACTACCCGCTCCAAGCTGTCCGGCAGCAGGAGCGTCACCTCCTGGGACTCCCTGGTGGGGAACAAGCGGTTGGCGGCCACCCACCCCGGCCCGGTAGCCACCGACGTCGCCGCCCTGCAATACACCAGCGGCACCACCGGGCACCCAAAGGGAGCAATCCTCACGCATCGGAATCTGCTGGTCAACGCGGCTCAGGGGCGGGCCTGGGTGCCGGGCCTTGACGATGGCAAAGAGGTTATCTACGCTGTCCTGCCGATGTTCCATGCCTACGGGCTGACCCTCTGCCTGACGTTCGCCATGAGTATCGGGGCCCGCCTGGTGCTCTTCCCAAAGTTCGATGAAGACCTGGTGCTGGACGCGGCGAAGACCCATCCGCCCACGTTCCTGCCCGCGGTCCCGCCGATCTATGAGCGTCTGGCGAAGCGCGCTGTGGAGCGCGGTGTCAGCCTGAAGAGCGTTCGCTTCGCAATTTCCGGTGCGATGAACCTGCCGCCTGCAACGATCGAGTTGTGGGAATCGGTGACCGGCGGCTATCTGGTGGAGGGGTACGGGCTGACCGAAACGTCGCCGATCTCCCTCGGGAACCCCATTGGTCCCAGCCGCAAGCCCGGGACCGTGGGGGTGCCGTTCCCGAATACTGAAATCCGCGTGGTCGATCCGGAGGATTCGACAATAGATCGAGAGCCGGGCGACGCCGGTGAACTGCTGATCCGCGGGCCCCAGGTGTTCAAGGGGTACTGGCGAAATGATGAGGACACGCGAGCCGTCCTGAGCGCCGACGGCTGGTTTAAGACCGGAGACATTGTCCGGGTCGACGCCGATTGGTTCGTTACCATCGTGGACCGGATCAAGGAGCTTATTGTGACCGGAGGCTTCAATGTCGCCCCCACCGAGGTGGAGGAAGCTCTGCTGAGTCATGACAGTGTGGCCGACGTCGCGGTGGTTGGAATGCCGCAGGCCGGGGGAGGCGAGGAGGTGGTGGCCGCCGTCGTCGTGCGCGACGGACACCCGTTCAGCGGTGACACCCTGAAGGCGTATTGCCGGGGCTCGCTGGCGGCCTACAAAATACCGCGCCGTATTGTTGAAGTAGACGAACTGCCGAGGTCACTCATTGGCAAGGTGCTGCGGCGCCAGGTTCGAAACCAATTGATCAGTAGAGATGCGAACGAGTGACAAGCATTTAATTGGGCTGTCAGCCAGTGACATCAGCCAAGCAAGGAGACAGGGACTGTGTTTAGGAAACCCAAGCACACCAATGAGATGGCCGCGCGCGAAGAGGCACGCCAGGAGGATAAGGCCCGCTCTGATGCTGCCCGGGCCGCGGCGCTGAGCCCGTGGAAGGACTCTCTGGGCCGCAGCAGTACCAGAGCCGCGCAGGTCTTGCTGCTGCTGGTCCTGGCAGTGGTGCTGGTCTTCGGCTTGATCCAGATCCGGCTGGTGGTCATTCCGCTGCTGATAGCCCTAATCCTCGCAGCTGCGATTGGTCCGCTGGTCAACTGGCTGCGGCGCAAAGGGTGGCCCAGTTCGCTCGCCACGGCGTTCTCTTTCCTGGTCCTTCTAGGCGTTCTGGGCGGACTGATCACTGGCATCGTGTTAGCCGTTCGTAACCAGGCGAGCGAACTGGTGGAAAGCGCGACCGCCGGATTCGATCAGCTCTACGAGTTGATCCGCAACGGCCCTCTGCCGATCGATGAGCAGCAGATTCAGGAAGCGCAGACCGCGCTGACTGAGTTCGCGACCAGCAGTACGGTGGGTGCCGGTGCCGTGTCAGGCCTGACCGCAGCCGGCGAGTTCCTGACTGGCGCCGCCCTCATGGTAGTGATCCTGTTCTTCTTCCTGAAAGACGGCGATCGGATCTTCGCCTTCGCCCTCCGGGCGTTCAAGGGCGAGCGCCTGGTCAAGGCCCGCCGGGTCGGCACGCACGGACTAGAAGTGCTGGGCGGCTATGTGCGCGGCACGGCAATCGTGGCTCTCGTTGATTCGTTCTTCATCGGCCTGGCCCTGTTTGTCCTCGGCGTTCCGCTGGCGCTGCCGCTGGCGGCGATTGTCTTCATTGGTGCGTTTATTCCCCTGGTGGGCGCAACGGCCGCTGGCATCCTCGCGGCGCTCGTCGCCCTTGTGGCCAACGGGCCGACGACGGCGCTGATCGTCGTCGTCGTCGTCATCGCGGTGAACCAGCTCGAAGGAAACTTCCTGCAGCCTGTAGTCATGGGCAGGTCCCTGAGCGTCCACGCGCTGGTCATCCTGATTGCCCTGACTGCTGGCACCATCCTCGCCGGCATCGTCGGAGCCATCCTGTCGGTTCCCCTCGCTGCGGTCACCTGGAGCGCCATCAAGTCCTGGACCGGTGAAGAGGATGGTCCGATTTCCCTGGACGATATTGCGCGTGCCGAGCGTGAGACCAAGGCCGACGCCGTCGGCCGCGGTCGCAGCAGCAGGCCCGGCAGGAAGCTTTCTGCCTCGGCGCCCGGCCGTTAGATTAACTTTCGGTGCCGGGGTGCCGGGGTGCGGGGGTGCGGGGGTGCCTGGGTGCGGGGGCTAGCGCGTGGCGGCGACGCCGGGCACCTGGGCGTCGTCGTCATGCGCACCGGCTACCCGACGCTCCCAGGCAGCCATGACCGCCGGATCGGTCCGCTTGGTGATCAGGGAGACGACAATGAAAACAAACGCCGAGGCGCCCAGACCGTAATAGATCGGCTCGTTCGCGTAGATGCCCTCGTACTGGTTCTCGGCATTGACCTCAAGGTAGATCATGGTGCCCAGCGTGAAGACGGTGCCGGCAGCCATCGACGCAGCTGCGGCAACGCCGGTGGCCCGCTTCCAGACCAGGCCGCCCAGGATGGCGATCAGGAGTCCGCCGACCAGGATGGCGTAGGCGATGGTCAGCGCTGCGACCACATCCTGCACCACGACGGCTAGCGCGATCGTCACCAGGCCCAGACCCAGCACCCACCGGCGGTTGGCTGCCACATCGTGCTCGGGATTATCGGCGGCCTCTTCGGTGG
The DNA here is from genome assembly GCF_054510815.1 of Arthrobacter glycogeni. Classification (NCBI taxonomy): domain Bacteria; kingdom Bacillati; phylum Actinomycetota; class Actinomycetes; order Micrococcales; family Micrococcaceae; genus Arthrobacter; species Arthrobacter glycogeni. The sequence continues at coordinate 386,396 of NZ_JBTNDV010000001.1, read as the reverse complement.
AGGTGTCGATGGTGGTCTGCCCGCTGCGGCCGAACCAGCTACTCACGAAGGGGACGACGTCGGCGCGCGCCACGGTGGCGGCGGCGATCAGCGATCCTGAGGCGGTGGACATCATGGCGGCCACGGCGGCGGCGAGGACCAGTCCGCCAATACCGATGGGCAGGACGTTGATGGCAATGTCGGCGTAGACGTCGTCCTGGGACTCGATGTTGGGCAGGATGACGCTGGCCGACATGCCGATGACCGCTCCCGCCACACCGTAGAGGATGCAGTACACGCCGGCTGTGACGCCGCCCCACCGGGCTACCGTCGGCGTCTTCGCTGTGAATACGCGCTGCCAGATGTCCTGCCCAATGAGCAGGCCCAGGGTGTAGACCACGAAGTAGGTGATGATGCTTTGGAGCCCGATGCCGGTGATGCTGAAGAACTCGTCTCCCGCGCGCTCGGAGATGCCGTCGAAACCGCCAGCGTTGATCAGGGCGAAGGGAAGCATCAGCGCAAACACGCCGATGGTTTTGATGATGAACTGAGCCATGTCGGCGAGGGTGATGGACCACATGCCGCCGATGGTCGAGTAGATCAGGACGATCGCCCCGCCGACGGCGATGGACGCCGCGCGGTCCCAGCCGAACAGCACCACGAAGATGGTGGCGTAGGCGCCGGTCGAGGTGGCGCAGAGCATCAGGGTATAGGCCAGCATGACGATGCCCGACGCCTTGGTGGCTTCGGCCCCGTACCGCAGGGTGAGCATCTGGGACACCGTGTAGATCTTCAGTTTCTGTAGGGTGGGCGCAAACAGGAGGCTGAGCAGCAGCACGCCGACGCCGATGGCGACCACCAGCCACATGCCGGAGATGCCGTAGGTGTAGCCGAGGCCGACGCCGCCGACGGTGGACGCGCCGCCGAGCACGACTGCCGCCATGGTGCCGGTATAAAGAAGTGGTCCGAGGCGTCGGCCGGCGACGAGATAGTCGCTGGTGTTCTTGGTGCGGGATTTGCCCCACCAGCCGAAGGCCAGCATGCCCACGAGGTAGATCACCACAATCGTTATATTGATGAATTCCATGGTGCTCCTGAATGAGTGGACGATAAATGGAAAGTAACCTATAGGAAACTTATGTTTCGCTATAGGCTAGTTGTGATCTTCCTAACACGTCAAGTAGGCGGGCAGAAGGTCTACTGGGAAATCCTCGGTATGCTCAGAGTCGATGTTCGCCCGGGGGAGAGCCCTGGTCAGAGAGACGGGACGCCAGTGAAGGCCTTACCTGTAGAACCTAGTAACGCCCCGGTGGCCATCGGGTCACGCATCCGTGCTGCCCGCCAATCCCAGCGGATGACCATTGAGCAGGTCGCCGCTGCAACGTCCCTGACCAAGGGATTCCTTAGCCGGGTTGAGCGGGATCTGACGTCGCCGTCGGTCGCGTCCCTGGTCACGCTGTGCCAGGTGTTGTCAGTATCGATTGGCGATTTGTTCCAGGTGCCGGAAACCCACCTCACCCGACTCGGCGAGGCGCCGCGCATCAGCCTCGGGGGCGAGGGGATCAACGAGCGCCTGATGACCGCCCGCTCGGAGCGCCGGCTGCAAATGATTCGCGCGGTGATCGAACCCAATGGGCGCGGCGAGTCGGAGCTCTACTCGGTGGACTGCGAAGTCGAAACACTCCATGTGGTGGCGGGCAAATTTGTCCTGATCTTCTCGAATGACCGTTACGAGTTGGAGGCTGGAGACACCGTGACGTTCCCCGGCCGCGAGCCGCACACCTGGGTCAACCCCACCAATGAGCAGGCGATTGTGCTCTGGACTCTGGTTCCTGCCGCCTCGGGCGGATGATCTCCGCTTCCGGCAAGGGGCCCGCTGTCAGCCGACGTGCACCCAGGGCCTGCGGGTCACATCGCGCTCCGCTTCCCGGAGGACCTCCCGGGTCACCGGGGCAATCTCTCCCTCGCCCGTGATGAGGAACTTGAACAGATTGGTCAGCGGATGCCCCTCGGTCCAGCGGAAGTAGACGTGCGGCATCAGCCCGGTGATGTCACGAATGTGCAGCATCACCGCGGCGATGGTGGCGGGCACGTTCGAACTGTGGACCTCGAGGATCCGATAGCCATGCCGGGTCACGCCGTGCACCTGCAGGGCGGTCTCGAACTCTGACGAGTCGTCAACAATCACCTCAATGAACAGCGGATTATCGGCGGGGGTCAAATGGCTGACCGTGCAGGCGTGTTCGAGTTTGCGGCGGTAGGCACCCGCCGTGAGACGCTGCGGCTCGTGCGCGATCAGGAGGATGTCGCCGTCGTCGGTCGAGGCGACGAATCGGAGCGCTTCGTCGTCGAGCCGGATCCCGGTGGTTCGCAGTTCAAACGCGCGGCTAAAACGCGACGCAAGCGAGACCACCACGATGCCCAGGATGAACAGACCGGCGATCCGGACGCCGTCGGGCCGCTCCACCATGTTAATGATGGTGGTCAGCGACAGGACCACGGTGACGAGGCCGAAGCCCAGGGTGGCGAGGGTTTGGCTGCGGCGCCGCGCAGAAAGGGTGACCGCCACCGATGCCGAGGTGATGAGCACCAGCACGCCGGTGGCGTATGCGCCGCCCTGGGCCTCGACGTCGGCCTTGAACGCGATCGTGACCAGGAAGGCGACGGCGGTGAAGACGATGACCAGGGGGCGGACAGCCCTGGACCAATTGGGGGCCATCCCGTATCGCGGGAGGTAGCGGGGGACCAGGTTAAGGAGCCCGGTCATCGCTGAGGCGCCGGCGAACCAGAGGATGGCGATCGTGCTGATGTCGTACGCGGTCCCAAAGCCGTCGCCCAGGTATTTGTGCGCCAGATAGGCCAGCGCCCGGCCGTTGGCTTCGCCGCCCTCCTGGAATTCCTCGGCCGGAATCAGGATGGTGGTCGCAATGCTTGACGTGATGAGGAACCCGCTCATGATCAGCGCGGCGGAGGTCAACAGCTTCTTGGCGCCGGCGATGCGGCCTGCCAGGTCTTCTTGCTCACCGCCCGGGTTTCCCTTGATCAAGGGCATGACAACGACGCCGGTCTCGAACCCGGACAGGCCCAGCGCCAGGCGGGGAAAAACCAGCAGTGCCACGACTACCATCATCATGGGGTCGCCATGCTGGGTATTCAGGGCCGTCCACCAGTCCTCGACCAGCGGCGACTGGAGGGCTACCTGCCCGAGAGCCACCACAATCACCACCAGATTCAGTGCCAGGAAGACGGCGACCAGTGCGACGGCGATACCCACTGCTTCACGGAACCCACGGAGGAACACCACCGAGAGCAGAGCCAGGAAGACCAGGGTGATGATGACCTCCTGGCCGTGCATCCAGCCGGGGGCAAATGGGTTTTCGATCAAGTGGGCGCTGGCATCGGCCGCGGAGAGCGTCATGGTGATCAGGAAGCTGGTGGCAGCGAAGCCCAGGAGCACAAGCACCAGCATCTTGCCACTCCAGCGGGGAAGCAGGCGCTCCAGCATAGCGATTGAGCCTTCGCCATTGGGGCTTTCCTCGGCCACACGCTTATACACCGGAAGCGCGCCGAGGAGAGTGACCAGGACCAGGACAATCGTCGCGATGGGGGACAGCACGCCCGCTGCGACGGCGGCGATGGCCGGCTGGTAGCCAAGTGTGGAGAAGTAGTCGACGCCGGTCAGGCACATCACCTTCCACCACGAATGGGTGGCGGTGCTGTTCGACCGCTTCGGCTTCCGTTGGTTCTCGTCGTCCAGCAGCCAATGGCCGAGCCGCCGGGCCCGGCGGGAGGCTTTGATGTTGCGCAGAGTTGTCGTCACGCCTTGACTGTAGGCCCTGCTGAGGACGGAATCGGCGGTATTTATGGATCCTTTACGGAGCAGTTTCGGCCGCTTCCTTGTGGATTCGTCTGCGGCCGGTGTTGACCGAGACGGACATCACAATTAGCCTTACACAAAACAGTTGATGCTTATATGGCAACTTCTGTGTTTACTCTCGACCGATCTGTATGGGCAGCCGCTGCCCCAACCCGGAGGTACCCATGGAACAGCCGCGCGTCACGGCCAATGGAAACGTTGGCCCCATCGACTCCTCACGGATCCCACGCTACGCCGGCGCCGCGACGTTTGCCCGATTGCCGCGGCTCGATGAGGTGGACCGCGCGGATATCGCCGTCGTCGGTGTCCCCTTTGATTCGGGTGTGTCCTACCGACCCGGCGCCCGGTTCGGGGCGAACCACGTCCGCGAGTCCTCACGCCTGCTCCGCCCCTACAACCCGGCCCTGGACATCTCCCCGTTCGAGCGGGTGCAGGTGGCCGACGCCGGTGACATGGCCGTCAATCCCTTCAACATCAATGAAGCGATTGAAACCATCCAGCAGAATGCGCTGGATCTGACGGCCGACGGCGCCAAGCTGGTTACGCTCGGCGGAGACCACACCATTGCGCTGCCGCTGCTCCGCGTGGCGTCCGAACGGGCCGGCGCACCGGTGGCGATGGTGCACTTCGACGCGCACCTCGACACCTGGGACACCTATTTCGGGGCCGAGTACACGCACGGCACCCCCTTCCGCCGCGCGGTGGAGGAGGGCATCCTCGACACTGAGGCGATCTCCCACGTGGGTACCCGCGGGCCGCTGTACGGTGTGAAGGACCTTGAGGATGACCGGCGTTTTGGCTTCGGCATCGTCACCTCCTCCGATGTGTTCAGGCAGGGCGTCGACGAGGTGATCGCCAAGCTCAGGGACAGGATCGGCAACCGCCCGCTGTACATCTCCATCGACATCGACGTTCTCGACCCGGCCCACGCGCCCGGAACGGGAACCCCTGAAGCCGGCGGCATCACCAGCCGGGAGCTTCTGGAAATTCTTCGCGGGATGCGCGGCATGAACCTCATCGGGGCCGACGTCGTCGAGGTGGCCCCCGCGTATGATCATGCGGAGATCACCGGCGTTGCCGCATCGCACGTCGCCTACGACCTGGTCAGTCTGCTGGCCGACCAGGCAACTACCAGCACCCCTGCGGAGGAACGCTAAATGGTTACCAGTGACAGTGTCGCAACAGCACCTCCACAGCCCCTGACCGGAGAGCGTAATGGCGGGGATCTCGTCGTCGAGACGCTCAGCGCCCTCGGGGCGACGACGGTCTTCGGGATTCCCGGGCAGCACGCGTTGGGATTGTTCGATGCACTGTCCCGTTCGGATCTGCGCTTTGTGTCCTCGCGGGTGGAGAACAACTCGGCGTTTGCCGCAGACGGGTTCTCCCGCGCCACCGGGCAGGTCGGTGTGCTGTTCCTGTCCACCGGGCCCGGCGCGCTGACGGCGCTCGCCGGACTGCAGGAGGCCTACGCCACCGGAGTGCCAATGGTGGTGATTGCCAGCCAGATTCCGCTGGAGGGCCTCGGCGCCCGCCGCAAGGGCATGCTGCACCAGCTCGATGACCAGAAGGCCTCGGCGGCCAACGTCACCAAGAGTCAGCGGCTCATCCAGCACGCCTCGGGTATTCCGTCTGCGATCCAGGACGCGTGGACTGAGGCCGTGTCGTCCCCGCAGGGTCCGGTCTGGATCGAGGTGCCACAGAATGTGCTGCTCGATCCGGTGATGGTGCCGCAGGTGGAGGATGCGCTCGCCGACCCGTTCGACAACCCGCCCCGGGTGGAGCTGGTCCGCGAGGCCGTGAAATGGCTGACTGAGTCCAGGCGGCCCGCCATCGTCGCGGGCGGCGGCACCCGTCGCGGCCATGCCGAATCGTGGTTGCTGTCGATTGCCGAGAAGCTCGGCGCGCCGGTGCTCTGCTCACCGGGCGGTAACGGGGCCTTCCCCTGGAACCATGAGCTCTCACTGCAGGCGTGGGTAGAGGACCGCTATGTCACCGAGGTCCTTGAGGACGCCGACGTGGTCCTGGTGATCGGGTCATCCCTCGGCGAGGTGACCAGCAACTACTTCACGCTGGAACCGCGTGGGCGGATCATCCAGATCGACGCCGAACCTCGTGTGCTCGAGTCCAACCGACCTGCCCTGGGCATCCGCGCCGACGCCGGTCAGGCCCTCGCGGCTCTGGACGACGCGCTACCCGTGCTGGCCCGCGATCGCACCGGCGGGTACGACGCCGTAGCGCTGGTCGCTGAGACCCTCGCCAAGGTGCAGGGCCGCCTGGATTCGCAGGATCTGGGCAAGGAACGCACGTTCATGGCTGACATCCGGGCAGCTGCACCCGCCGGGTTGCAGACCTTCTGGGACATGACGATCGCCGCGTATTGGGCTTGGAGCTGCTGGGACGCCAAGGACGGCCAGTTCCATTCCGCCCAGGGTGCCGGCGGCCTCGGTTACGGATTCCCCGGGGCGATTGGCGGCGCCGTCGGGCTGGGAGAACGCGTGCTCGCAGTGTCCGGCGACGGTTCGTCGATGTACTCCATCGCCGAGCTGGCGACCGCGAATCAGCACAACCTGCCGGTCACCTGGCTGATTGTCGACGACGGTGGTTACGGGATCCTGCGCGAATACATGGAGGGCGCGTTCGGGAAGGCTACCGCCACCGAGCTGACCCGCCCCGACTTCGTGAAGCTCGCAGAAGCGTTTGGCGTGCCGGCGGTCAAGGTGGCGCCGGGTGATGTGCGGCAGGCCTTGGAGGACAGTTTCGCGGCGGAGGGGCCCAACGTCGTCGTCGTCGAGACCCTGCTGCGTCTCTTCGCCCCGACTCACCTTTAGTCTCTTCGGCAGGCTCTCGCGCCGGCATGCGTGGGCGGTCGCCGAGGAGACCAGCAGTATGCCCCGCACCGCGACCGACGAGTTTGCCGCCGACTCCGAGAGCAGACTTATCACGCTGGCGGGCCGGACCACGGTGACGAAGTTCTGCCGTCAGGCCGGACGGTTACGCGAGGCGCTGCACCCCGAATCGATTAGCACCCGGCACCAGAAAGCGGTCAGGGAACGCGGAGTCCTCCTCAACCCGGCCTATGACGGGATGGCCTGGCTCGCAGCGTATTTGCCCGTCGAGGATGCCGCGGGAATCTACCACCGGGTGGACACTGCTGCCCGGAACATGCAGGGCCCCGACGAACCCCGCACGCTCACCCAACTCAGGGCTGACGTCCTCATCGACGCCCTCACCGGCGCCGGCCCGGGATCCGTTGGTGAGACTCACCCTGAGAGGGCTACCGGTGATTCCTTTGCCCGATCACAGGCCGAAGCACCCGGCGAGGGCAACCAGTCCGGGGAGGGCAACCAGTTTTGGGGTGTGCAGGCGAAGGTTTTCGTGACGGTCCCGGTGTTGACCCTCATGGGTGGGGATGTGCCCGGGTGAGTTGGAAGGGTACGGGCCAATCGACCCGGACACTGCCCGGAGGCTCGCTGGGCACGCGCCGTCGTTTACGAGGATCCTCACCCACCCGTATACGGGGGCCAGGCTCGGGGCTGATGCGACCACGTACCGGGTCCCCAAAGACCTCCAAGATGCTGTGAGAGTCAGAGACGGGACCTGCCGGCATCCGGGGTGTAACCGGTTGGCGGTGTTCTGCGAACTCGACCACACGATCCCCTGGGCTAGGGGCGGGACGACCAGTTACTCAAATCTGGCAGCGCTCTGTAAACGTCACCATATGTTCAAAACGGAGGGTTTCTGGCACTACACCCAACCCGAACCCGGGACGATCATCGCGATCTCCCCCGCCGGGGAAACCTACACCACCAAACCCAACCCACCACCCACACCACCACCAAAACCGCGACCAGAAACCCCACCACCGTTCTAGGGTGAAGCCCTTCGGAACGGCTCGCCTCCGATGCCCCGTGACCCGGCGCAGCTCTAGTGCACGGCCCAGTGAAAGCCGGACCGGGTCCCACCGCCTAGGTGGGAGGTCTGGCGCGACAAACGGCCGCTAGCCCACCGGATCTCACCATTCGGCGGGAAAAGGGCGGAAAGGGTCTACTCACCGGAAAGGGTCTGCTCGGTGGGTTGGCAGAAGAGACGGTGGGCTACTGCATCGTGAAGGTGCGGGCGATGGCGTCGTGTACGGCTGGTACCGCATTGACCCGTTTGAACACGGCGTTCCGCGCGGACAATACCTGCCGGGGCAGGGGACGCCCCAACGCCATGTTGAGGTGCGCCTGGCGTGCAGCCGTCGCAGCAGCCCGACGACGGCGCGTGTCGAACGCCGCCAGTTCCCGGCCGATGTCTCGCCCGTCAACCAGCGACGCACTGATGATCGGCACCAGCTCGGTGGCATCCAGCCATCCCAGGTTCATCCCTTGCCCGCCGATCGGGCTGACCTGGTGGGCTGCGTCGCCGATCAACACCGTCCGGCCTGCCACGAAGCGTTGTGCCAGCCGCCGCTGCACATCGAACGCACTCAGCATTGAGGTGCTGGCAACGTCCACGTCAACACCGGTCCGCGCGCGGATTAATTCTGCCAGGGCGTGCGGCGTGGGCGAGCGGACTAACGACGGCGTCCGCACCACCCAGCGTCGCACCCCGTCGGGCAGCGGGAAGGACTCGACAATCCCGTCCGACTCCAGATACAGCACCGCGGACGACCGGTCCGTTGACGCGTCGGCGAAGTCGCCCATCAGATAGGTGTCCGGGTACCGTTGCAGCGACGCAGACACGCCGACGCTAGTGCGGACGGTGCTCTTGCCGCCGTCGGCCCCAATCACCAGCTGCGCCTGCAACACGTCCCCGGTCGACGTTGTCACCAGCATCGACCCGCTAGCGTCATGTACGCCAGTCACCGACACTCCCCGGCGGAAGGCGCCGGGCGCGACGGCCGCGAGCCGGGTTTCCAGTACCTGCTCGGTCTGGATCTGGGGTATGGCGAGGACAAACGGGTAGTTGCGCGGCAGCCCGGCGAAGGACAACCGCGTCACTTCTTGCCCAGCGCTGCGGGCCACGCCCTGATGGATGGACACCCCGCGGGTAATCAGGTTCTCCGCGATGCCGGCCTGGGCCAGCGCCTGCAGCGCGGGCGGATGGATACCGATGGCCCGCGATTGGATGCTGCGGGACGTCCGCTGCTCCAGCACCAGCACATCGAGTCCCGCCTGCCGCAGCAGGATCGCGGCGAACAGGCCCACTGGTCCGCCGCCGACCAGGATCACATCATGCATGGGACGCCCGGTGGATCAGTAGGGTGTGGGACGGGAACCGCGCGGTAATTTCCCAGTTTGGCGGTACGGCCGCAGCGAGTTCGGCCGCCGTGAAACTGCGCTTGATCGACGTCAGACCGTCCTGGCGGATCAGCGAGCGGCGGAGCGCGAGGGTTCCCAGGGAGAACAGCAGGTAGCCCAGTCGGCTGCGTTCAATGTCGTTGTGCACAGCGATACCTTGGCATAGCTGCTCGGAGTCGGACAGGAGCCCTCCAAGCTGTCCTGGCGTCAGGTGGTGTAGCAGGTGGTTGGAGGTGACGACGTCGAACCGCTGGCCCTCGGTCACCAGCTCTGCGCTGAACGCCCGCCGGAAGGTGAGTCCCGGCACAGGTGGTTGCGAGGTGGCGAAAGTGTGGGCTCGCTCATCAGGGTCAATGGCGAGGATAGACAGCGGCAGGCCGTCACGCGCCGCCCATCGTGCGAAGGCGCGCGGCATGTCGCCGCCGCCCGATCCGATGTCGAGCAGGGTAGAGGGCCGCGACGCCGATAGCTGAGGACGGATCTGCGTGGACCAGGTGCGCCGCCAGCCGGCAACCGCGGCATTGATCAAACCGAACTGGGCGTACGTCCGGTCCAGCAGCACCGGATCGCAATCCGGTTTGTCCATTTCCTCAACCGCGTCAGCGTCCCGGTGCGCGAGGAAACCATTCTCGCGGTGAGCGAGGAACTGCACTCAGGGACCCACCTTGGTGAACAACGCGGTTTCGACGGTCAGGCCTGGGCCGAACGCCATCGAGCAAATTCGCTCATCCTGCCCCGTGAACGGCTGATCGAGAATGTGCTTCAACACGAACATCACCGTGGCGCTGCTCATGTTGCCGTAGTCGCGCAGCGTCTCCCGGGCGGGCACCAACTGGTCTTCTTTCAGATCCAGCTTGGCCTCTACCTTGTCCAGGATGCTGCGCCCGCCCGGGTGGATCGCCCAGTGTTCAATGTCCTTGTACTGCTTCTCCGCCAGGGACGCGTCGCGGGCCAGGAGAGGCTCCAGCGCCCCCACAATGTGCTCGTCGATGATGTGCGGCACGTAGGTTCCGAGCACCATCTCGAATCCTTCATCGCCGATGTTCCACGCCATGGACTCCTCGCCGACCGGCGTCAGGACCGTCTCGAAGAAGTCGAGGCTCAGGGCCGGAGCCGTAGCGGTGTATTCCCTGGCGCTGATGACGGCTGCGGCCGCTCCGTCGGCGAACAACGACGACCCCACAATGGTGTCCGGATTGTTGGACGACCTGACGTGAAGTGAGCACAACTCGGCGGCCACTACCAGCACGACGGCGTCAGGCTCGGCCTCGCAGAAGGATTTGGCGGCTCGCAGGGCAGGAAACGCGGCGTAGCAGCCCATGAAGCCGAGGTGGTAGCGCTGCGCTGCGGGGCTCAGCCCAAGAGCGCGGACCACTTTGTAGTCCGGCCCGGGATTGAAGAAACCGGTGCAGGAAACGGTAATCACATGGGTAATGTCCAGGGGCCCGATCCCCTCGGCGGCGGCGAGCGCCTTACTGGCCGCCTCGACGAACAGTTTGGTGCCCTCTTCCGCGTAAACCTCGTTGCGGACCTTGGTGCTGGGTGACAGGATGCGTCGTTCCGCCGAATCAAAAAACACGGGATTCTCCGACGGCGCGTCGAGGGTCATCTCCTTCACTGCCGTATACCGGGTCTCAATCCCTGACGAATCAAACGCAGCACCGACCAGGCGTGTCCCCAGCCGGCTCAGGCCGGGTTGGGCGGCGAAGACGTCCCTCACATCGGACTGCACCATGACGGTCTCGGGAACGGCGGTTTCGAGGGACCTCATGATTACTGTCATAGTTCATTCTTAGGGGAGTGAGCCCGTTAAGACAATGCGATCTACTGAGCCGGTGAACAGGATTAGCTGTTACCCGGAGCCGGATACTGGGCGTTGTCGTTCTCGAGGAGGGCCTGCAGATTAGTGAGGATCGGAGACCACTCGGCGCTGACCTTCTCAACGTCGGATGGTGCTGCGAGCCGGTCGTGCACCAGACGGAAAAGCATTCCGCCGCCGCTGATCTTTTCGAGGTCGACGGTGACCCTGCTGGCGGCGTCCTCCCGCGGATCGGTCAGCCCGTCCTCGCCGTCGGGCACTTCGCTGAACGTATACGACAGGCGGGTGGGCTCATCAGCTTCCAGTACCACGCCGTGGTGGGTGACTTCCTCGGAGCTTCCATCGTAGAAGCGGACTGGGGATCCGGGAACCCAACTGGATTCCAGCCGCCGCCCAAACCAGTAGCGTCGCGTTACGTCGCCGTCGGTCAGGGCTTCCCACAGGCGCAACGGGGAGGTGGCAATCTCAGTCTCATGCACAAACGCAGGCTCAGTCATAGCAATAGCGTAGCTCAGCCGGTTACGGTTGACCCAGTGTTCAACCGCGGCCGGGCGCGGTTGAACAGATGCAGTGAGAGGCGCTTGCCACGCGCGATATTGGCTGGGTCACCAAACCCTCGGCCCGCCAGGTACGAATGACAGGTAAGCGCGGCCCGGGATTACGCCGCGGCCTAACCCAATGAGCCCCCAGAGCAAGAGGAACCATGCTGACCAGAACCGCTACGATCCTAGGCATTTCAGTGATCACCGCAGGACTGATCTCCGGCTGCGGTGGGGTGGAGAACAACCCCCTTAACGTGAACAGTGCGCCGCAGCCAAGCCAGGGTGCGAACGTTGCCGAGGCTCCCGCCGCTGGTGTGGTTCCTGCGTCCCTGGGGGATGATCCTTTGCAGTTGGGTGCTAATGGCGCCAAACTCTGTTCGGTTGAACCGGCGCTGGGATACCAGGAGTACACGGTGCTGATCCACAACGAGACGCTCGAGTCGTTCACTATCGACGACGTCAGCCTCGGCTCCCCATCGGGTGTCACCTTGGACTCCGCCGAGGTGACTCCCGCCAATCGTGGTGGTCACGGCACCCATGGCATGGCCGACGGAACCGTCATGGGCGGCGGAGATGAGCATTCCGGTGCCCATGGCGCTGACAAGATGGCCGCTGAGAGTGACATGCCCGAAAATGTCTTCTTCACCGAGCCGGTTCCGGCGGTCGGCTACGAAATTTCCACTCTCGAATACCTCAACGTGGTGGTCTCGGTCTCCCTCGAAGAGGATGCCGAAAGGGGCACTTCCGAGTTCGTCGAAATCGACTACTCCACTGCAGATGGGTCCTTCACGGGCCAGCACCCACTCTCGATCACCATCGACAGTGACTCCTGCGCGTAATCCGGACGCCAGAGGGTGGAGCCCTTCGGCGGGTAGACACCCGCGCGTGTGCTGCGGCTGGAAGCTTCCACCCGCGGTAGGCGACAATGATTTACGTGTTATCTCTAACCTCAGACGCCGTTATATTCGATCTTCTCGCCAATGAACTGGGAGTCCACGCCTGGCAGGTGAAAGCCACTGTGGACCTGCTCGACGCAGGATCGACTGTCCCCTTCGTGGCCCGGTACCGCAAGGAGGCCACGGGGTCCCTCGACGACGCTCAACTACGCTCCCTCGATGAGCGGTTAGGCTACTTGCGCGAGTTGCAGGATCGTCGTCGGGCAGTCCTTGAGTCGATCGAGGCGCAGGGGAAGCTCACCGATCTGCTGCGTGCCGCCATCGCTGCCGCTGATACCAAGTCCCGGCTGGAAGACATCTATCTCCCCTTCAAGACCAAACGGCGCACCAAGGCGCAGATCGCCCGGGAGTCCGGTCTGGAGTCGCTCGCCGACGCGCTAATAGCAAATCCTTCGTTGGATCCGACCACGGAGGCGGGCCGCTACGTCACCGGTGTGGTGCCGGATGCTGAGGGTGCGCTCGCGGGGGCACGATCCATCCTGGTGGAGCGCGCGGGCCAGAACGCCGACCTGCTGACCTCGGCACGGGAAAGGCTCTGGAAGCAGGGCCTCGTGAGGTCCAAGGTTCGCGCCGGCAAGGAGACCGAGGGGCAAAAGTTCGCCGACTACTTCCAGTTCGCGCAGGCGCCATCTGCCATGCCATCCCACCGTGTCCTCGCCCTGTTCCGCGGCGAGAAAGAGGGGATGCTTGAGTTGTCCATCGCCGAGGCGGATCCGACGGACGCTGCGGAATTCGCCCGGGCGCGGACCAAGTATGAAAGTTCGGTGGCAGCGGTGCTCGGAATCACTTCTACCGGCCGGCCAGCCGACGCTTGGCTCACTCAGACGGTGCAGCAGGGTTGGCGCCGGATTCTCGCCAAACTCTCGCTCGACCTGCGGGTTCGCCTATTCGCTGCCGCGGAGACCGAGGCAGTACGGGTCTTCGCCGCCAACCTCCGGGACGTGCTGCTCGCCGCGCCCGCGGGAGGCCGAACCACTCTCGGGCTTGACCCCGGGCTCCGCACCGGCGTCAAGGTGGCGGTGGTGGACGGCACAGGCAAGGCTGTTGCCACGCAGACCGTTTACCCGCATGCTCCAGTGAAGAAGTGGGACGCCGCGCTGGCTGCCCTCGCGAAACTTGTCGCCGACTACGACGTCGAACTTATTGCCATCGGTAACGGCACCGCATCGCGGGAGACGGACAAGCTCTCCACCGAATTGATCAAGGCGCTGCCGGAACGGAAGCTTCAGAAACTGGTGGTCTCCGAGGCCGGCGCATCGGTGTATTCGGCATCAGCCCTGGCATCCGCCGAACTGCCCGACCTCGATGTGTCCCTGCGGGGTGCGGTGTCGATCGCGCGTCGTCTGCAGGATCCGCTGGCCGAATTGGTCAAGATCGACCCCAAGTCAATCGGGGTGGGTCAGTACCAGCACGACGTGACAGCCGCCAACCTTGAGCGCTCCCTGAACGCGGTGATCGAGGACTGCGTCAACGCCGTCGGAGTGGATGTGAACACTGCTTCGCCTTCCCTCCTGAGCCGGGTGGCCGGCGTCGGCCCGCTGCTGAGCGAGAATATTGTGGCCCACCGCAACACCCACGGGCGTTTTGCCCGCCGGGCCGACCTCCTGAAGGTGTCACGCCTTGGGGCCAAAGCCTTCGAGCAGTGCGCCGGGTTCCTGCGGGTATCGGGCGGCACCGAGCCTCTTGACGCCTCAAGCGTCCATCCGGAGGCCTACGGGGTGGCCCGACGGATCCTCAGCGCGGACGGCACGTCGCTCCGCGAGCTGGACCTGACGGCCTTCGTCAACGATACCTTCGGGCTGCCAACCATCAAAGACATCGTCGCCGAGCTGGAGAAGCCAGGGCGCGATCCCCGGCCCGAGTTTGTGACCGCTTCCTTCTCGGAGGGAGTGGAGAAGATTTCCGATCTGGTGCCGGGGATGACGCTCGACGGCGTGGTAACCAATGTCGCAGCCTTTGGTGCGTTCGTCGACGTCGGCGTCCATCAGGACGGGTTGGTCCATATTTCGGCCATGTCGAACCGCTTCGTCAGTGACCCACACGAGGTGGTGAAGTCGGGCCAGGTGGTCAAGGTTAAGGTGCTTGAAGTGGACCCTGAACGCAAACGGATTTCATTAACCCTGCGGCTCGACGACGAACTCCCGAGCTCTCCGGCCGGGCGTGCTGACACTGCGCGCCCGGACCGAGCCCGCGGGGGGAAGCCCGCAACCGGGAAGCTTACTGCTGGGAAACCTACTGCCGGGGAGCCCGCAACCGGGAAACCCCTGAGCGGGAAACACATGGGAGAGGGGCCTGCAAAGGGCCAGCCCGCTGCAGGCAAACACGCCGGACGGACGCCAGCGCCCCCAGCGAATTCGGCAATGACCGAGGCACTCCGCAAGGCAGGGCTGGCGTAGACAGGGCAGGTGCTCGCGCGACACGCAAGTGGCATTGAACCAACAAACGACGGCAGCCGCCCGGGATCAACCGGACGACTGCCGTCGTTTGTTGGTTCAGTTAACTGGTGGTTCAGCTAACTACAGCGGGAGCCTATGAGGCCGGGAGCTGCAGAACGTCACCGGTGAAGATGAGGTCAGCGTGAATGACCGTGTCAGCGTTAGCTTCGTACAGTGCCTGCCAGCCGCCAGCAACGCCCAGCTTCTTGGCGATGGTAGCGAGGGTGTCGCCGGACTGGATGGTGTAGGTGTCGCCGCTGAGTGCGGGTGCAGCGACTGGGGCTTCGACAGCTGGAGCGGGGGCTGCTGGTGCTGCTGGAGCCTGAGCAACGGGGGCAGCTGGAGCCTGAGCTACGGGTGCCTGGGCGACGGGTGCCTGCTGGACCTGAGGCTGAATCTGCTCAGCCTGAGCCTGCACGGGTGCCTGTGCGACGGGTGCCTGCTGCATTGGCTCTGCTGATGGGTTGGCCCCACCGCTCAGGCCGAGCTTGGACGAGCATGCTGGCCATGCGCCCCAGCCCTGCCCCTGCAGAACGTTCTCTGCTACGGCAATCTGCTGTTCGCGGCTGGCGTCCTGAGGAGCGCCTTGTCCGCCGAAAGCGGCCCAGGTTGAAGGGGTGAACTGCAGTCCTCCGGAGAAGCCGTTTCCGGTGTTGATGCCCCAGTTTCCGCCGCTTTCACACTGTGCGAGGGAGTCCCAGGTGCTGCCGGGGGCTGCATTAGCCACACCAGCGGATGCTCCGAGGCCAAGGCCTGCGAGAGCGACGACGGCAACACCGCGGCGGGCGGTAGTACTGAATTTTTGGTTCTTCATGGGTCAGATGCTCCGAAAGGCCACCAACGCTAGTTCCGTCCCCGGACATTTTCGCGCCGCTGCTCGCCTCGACTGTTTAGTGGTCATGTCTGTGGTGGCTACCGGACGAGCAACGTCGGGTGGATTGGCAGCACCGGGCATATTCCACCACGATCTCAGAAGAGGTAGTGGTGGAGTGTTTCCCTGAACGGGTTATTGTCTACGGTAGAACAGATTCTAATCGTTGCCAAATCGAGACATGTTGATGCTTGACGAAAGTGTGGAAAAGGGATGGATTTGGCTGGCCAGACGCTAACCTGCTGGGTGCCGATGCGGTGGTCTGATATGGACGCCTATGGGCACATCAACAATGTACAGGTCTTACGGCTACTTGAGGAAGCCCGAATCCACGCCTTCGGGCCGCCCGGCGGGACGGGAGCCGATGGCGAGCAGCCTCCAGTAGCGGTGTTCTCCTCGATAGCTCCGGGCGTCCAGGCCCTGGTGGTCGAGCATCGGGTCCGGTTCGTCGATACCCTCGACTACCGAAATATTCCGGTGCGCATCGACGTGTGGGTGAGCGCTCTGTTACCGGCAAGTTTTACCCTCGCCTACCGGATCCGTGATCCCCTCACCGAGGCAGCGTGTGTGAAGGCCGAAACGATTCTCGCTTTCGTCAACACAAACTCGGGGGGCCTGCTCCGTCTGACTGAGGAACAGAAGGATGCTCTTTCACCATTCCTGGGCGAACAGCTTTTCACCTGAATCGATCCCTCGCCCGTTACCCCCGTTACCCCCAAGGCTGGGACCGCGGGCACCGACGCCGGTGCCCGCGGTCCCAGTGACGCGATGCTACGCGGCGACGTACCCGTGGGGGTCGAGCACGTACTTGGTGGCAGCGCCGGCGTCGAACTCCTGATAGCCGCGCGGGGCGTCTGTCAGGCTGATTGCCTTAGCGTTGACGGCCTTGGCAATCTGCACCTTGTCATGCAGAATCGCCATCATCAGACCGCGGTTATATTTCATTACCGGACACTGTCCCGTGGTGAAGGACAGGGACTTAGCCCAGCCCGTTCCGAGGCTAAGGGACAGCGAACCAACCTTTGCGGCGTCGTCCACCGCTCCCGGATCACCCGTGACGTACAGTCCCGGAATGCCCAGGGCGCCGCCGGCGGCGGTGATGCTCATCAGCGAGTTCAGCACGGTGGCCGGTGCTTCGTGGGACGCATCGGCACCGTGACCGCGTGCCTCAAATCCCACAGCATCGACTCCACAGTCCACTTCCGGCACGCCGAGTAGTTGGGCAATCTGGTCCTTCGGATCACCCTTCGACACGTCGACCGTCTCGCAGCCGAAGCTGCGGGCCTGAGCCAGCCGCTCCTCGTTGAGGTCGGCAACGATGACGACTGCAGCACCGAGTAGTTGCGCTGACACTGCCGCGGCAAGACCAACCGGCCCTGCGCCCGCCACATACACGGTCGAGCCCACGCCCACGCCAGCGGTCACCGCACCGTGGAATCCGGTGGGGAAGATATCCGAGAGCATGGTCAGATCCAGGATCTTCTCCAGTGCCTGATCCCGGTCCGGGAACTTGAGCAGATTCCAGTCAGCGTAGGGAACCAGCACGTACTCGGCCTGGCCTCCCACCCAGCCACCCATGTCGACATACCCGTAGGCGCTGCCTGGGCGGTCGGGGTTGACGTTCAAGCAGATGCCCGTCTTGCGTTCCTTACAGTTTCGGCACCGCCCGCAGGCGATGTTGAAGGGCACCGAACAAATGTCGCCTTTCTTGATGAACTCCACGTCGCGGCCTACCTCGACCACTTCGCCGGTGATTTCGTGGCCGAGAACCAGATCGGAGGGGGCAGTGGTACGCCCGCGAACCATGTGCTGGTCGGAGCCGCAAATATTTGTTGTCACAGTCTTGAGGATGACCCCGTGGTGAACCTGACGACCAATATTGGCCGGGTTGACTCCAGGTCCATCTTTGAGCTCGAAGGTGGGATAGTCGATGTCGATGACCTCCACTTTCCCGGGTCCTTTGTAGGCAACGGCTTTGTTTCCAGGCATGAGCTTCCCTTCCAATTCCGAACAGCCCTGTCGTCGGTGACGGGGCCCATGGCGAACGTACCGTGAGGCGGGTTGCACGAAGGTTGCATTCAGGTTGCATGGCTGGTTAACGTTGCGTTCGCTGTTGCGTGGGCGTGTGGCAACCCTTCGAAGGTAGCCAGGGGTTTCGCTTCCTATAATGGGGGGACCACAGCAGTAGCCTTCTAATATTCGTGCACCGTCCCGACAGGCTTTTACACCAAGTCTCTGCCGAGATTGCTCAGCACTAACCGAGGCGCACAGCGCGAGCACCACGGCTGACCCGGTCGGTTGCCAACTGCAAAGTAGTGGTTAGTACGTTCCAGGTCACGCCTGAGAAGCCGCCGATGAACAGTGCGATGTCAATGAGATCGATGTTCGAGGTCAAACCGGCTGCGACAAACCAAATGGCCCAGCCGACCAACGACAGGATCAACAGCACCCGCATACTTAGAGCCCTTTTCCCGATACGGGTCTATCCGAATGGGCTGGCCAACTACCCGCGGCTGTATGTGTCTACATCGTATGGGGTTCCAAAATGGCGCGCTACGTGGCCGTTCGATGTAGCACCTTCAAGCCTCGTGACATTGCATTCGATGGCGTCGAGACGCAGCGGTTCTGTGAATCAGCTGCCCGCGCGGATCCCGTTTTGGCGAACTGGCCACCTGGCGAGGCCGGCTGCTCGAGACCCGGCCGGCGATAAAGACTAACGGGGTCTGTAAATGCTGGACCGGTGTTCGATGCGGTGAACGTACAAGATGTGTTTTTCGACATCGAGGGTGAACAGCACCCGGTAGTCACCCCGTCGCGCGGTGCGAAATCCCAGGACTTCATGGGGGTGCTTCGACGGCGTCGGCCAGGTCGTAGGTGCGGTCAATGACGGGCCGGTACCGACCGGTCTCCGCAAGGTGGACGACGAAGGCCAGGCTATCCGCTGTGAACGCTGCGCTCGCGGTGATCAGCTTTCCGCTCCTGCGGCTCCGGACGGACGCGAGCATCATGCCTTTGAGGCTGGAGGTGACTAGCAGCAGCGCCCCGCCAGGCTTCAGCGAACCCTCGGCCCTCTCAAAGCATGCGGTGCCTGCGCAGTCGACGACGACGTCGTACTTGATTCCCTCGGCGGTGAAGTCATGGCGTGTGTAGTCGATAACGCGGTCAGCCCCGAGTGATCGAACGAGCGTCGCGTTGGCGCCGCTGCACACGGCTGTGATCCTCGCGCCCGAGTGCTTCGCCAGTTGCACGGCAGCCGTTCCGACAGACCCGGAGGTGCCGTTTACGAGCACCGAGTCGCCTGGACTGATCGGTACCTGGTTCAGGAAGCCGCGGGCCGTGGTGCCGCCGAAAACGAGTGTGGCGGCCTCTTCGAAGCCGAGGTTGCGCGGCTTGGCCGTAATGGTGCCGTCCTCCGGTACGCACACGTACTCGGCGTGACCGCCGAACCAGGACCCGAGCATCGCGGTCACCTCCTCACCGGGTGTGAAGTGTCTGACGCCAGCGCCTACCGCCTCGATGACGCCAGCGACATCCATTCCCAGGATGGGCTGACGCGGCCTAAAGAAGCCGAGTGCGAGGCGTGCGAGGATCCCGCGGCCGGCGGGCACGTCGCGGGTGCGCGCTCGGTAATCGGCCGTGCTGACGGTGC
Organism: Arthrobacter glycogeni; assembly: GCF_054510815.1. NCBI lineage: Bacteria > Bacillati > Actinomycetota > Actinomycetes > Micrococcales > Micrococcaceae > Arthrobacter > Arthrobacter glycogeni. The sequence continues at coordinate 366,986 of NZ_JBTNDV010000001.1, read as the reverse complement.
TCGCGTGAACTTTCACGAGGGCCTCGTTCCGGGTGGGATAGGGTGCTGGTTCCTCGGTGACCCCGACAACCTCCGGCGGCCCGAAGCGCCGGAGTGCCGCAGCTCTCACCGGGCGGCCGTGGCTGGGACGGGACCGGAGGCAGTGTTGGTGAGGATGCGCACCGGGCGGAAGCCCTTGACGATGAGCCACAGAGCCAGACTCAGCTCCCAGGCGAACACGGGCAGTGCGACGATCAGGCCCAGGGTGGAAAACTGTTCATAGGCGCCCAACATCACCGCGACTGCGGAGAGGGAGATCAGGAACCCGCCGGCCAGCCCGAGGGCGGCGATCGGGCGCGGTACCAGCCGTGATGAGTACATCAGAACGGCCAGCAACAGCGAGGCGGCGCCGAGTGCGAAGTTCGGTCCGAACAGGTAGGTCCACTCGCGCAGGGCCACCAGCGAGGAGCCGATGGTGGAGAGTACCTCCGGGCCAGCGCCTGCGTCTTCGGCGAACTGCCGACGTAGCGTGACGATCGACAACAGGCTGAGGGTTCCGACGAGAATGACTACCGCCTCCAGCAGTCGGGCTGCGACGAAGGCCAGAGCGAGCCCCTCGTTCTGGCGCTTCACGATCGGATAGAGCGTCACTGCGGTGCCGACGGCGGCGATCACCAGGAGAAGTTCGAAGAGGCCGCCCAGGAGAATCCTGTTGTCCACCCCGGCGCCGGTGATGTAGCCGGTGTCATTCAGGATCGGACTGTAGAGGGCGGCTCCTACCATGGCGCCCACTTCAGTGAGCAGGAAGAACACCCCGGCGGTGACGGCGGTTGGTCTGGACAGGTCCATGAGGATTCCCTTGAATAAGGGTGTACGGCGTACACTAGGTGGGAACCACGCTAAGGCGTACGCTGTACTCCTGTCAAGAAGATCGTCGAGGTCATTTCCGGAGCATCAGGGAGGAATGCGGCGGATCCAGGGACGCTGCTCTCCACAGAAGTGGAGCCCAATACGGTTCACGAATTGGCGCATCAACTCACCCGTAGGAGGACGGTGTTTTTCGGCGGGTGACTGTCACTCCTTGATGGTGGTGACGTGCGGCGTATATCGTAGGCAATAGGGAGCAAGGTGAACGCTGTACTCCCCGCTAATGAACTCTTTGGTGGATGGCGGGAAGGCTGTAGGGAGTGACCGAAGAACCCGGATTGGACCAGCGTGTCCGCCTTAACAGGGATCGTGTCCTGCAGGCCGCCGTCTCTCTTGCCGACGAATTCGGTGTTGACTCGCTGAGCATGCGCCGGCTCGCGCGGGAGCTCCGCGTAGTGCCGATGGCACTCTACAAGCATGTTTCAAACAAGGAGGAGCTTCTCGACGGCATGGTCGAGACCATCGTCGCCGAGATCGATCCTCCTGCAACAGGTGTTGACTGGAAAAGCGCAGTCCGGCTGCGGATACTCTCGGCCAGGCACGCACTGCAGCAGCACCGGTGGGCGCGCCGGGTGATTGAATCCCGCACTACGAAGACCCCTGCCGTCCTCGCCTATATGGATACTTTCATTGGCATGTTCCTCGCGGGTGGCTTCTCCGCCGATCTCACTCATCACGTCATGCATGCTTTGGGCGGACGCATGTGGGGTTTCACTCAGGAATTGTTCGATGACCATGACACGTCCGTCGATCAGGCTGCGATGCCACCGGCAATCCAGGATGTGACGCTCCAGAGGATGTCCGAGTTTTATCCAAACATTGCTGTCCTCGCCGCGGCAAGCGCCCACGATAGTCTTACGGTTGTGGGACAGGGCTGCGACGACCAGTTCGAGTTTGAGTTTGTCCTCAAATTGCTCCTGGACGGGTTCGAGCGGCTGCACCAGGAGGGCTGGACCTCCCGGTCGGGATTGCGCGTCAAGTCGTAACCACCGGGATCTGACGACGTGTTGATCAACCAGCCAGACCGCCAGCCCCCTCCTTCCGCCAATCAAGCCAAGCCCCCTTGCCCCCAGAAGTGAGAACGACCCCTTGAATCCGGACCTCGCCGCGATCCGCAGCCTTGCCCAGCCGACCGCGACGTAGCCGTCCAATGTCGCCGATTAATGAAAATTGCCTTGCACCGAATGGATCGGTGCAAGGCAAACTGTTTATGATCTGGACCGACGGCCCCTCTAGGTGTTGGTTGATTGGCCACCTCCACGGTGACGGGCGATATGCGCGATGGCTAGAGCGCCGGCGATCAACGCGATGATCAGGTGCATCCAGTTGCCTGCCGCATTGAAGGACAGGAAGTTGGCCGTCGACTCAAGATCGATGACCACCCCGTAAATCCACATGACCAGGAAAAGGGCGCCGCTGCCCAACAGGAAATTACGGGCCCCCGTACTATCCCTGCTCATGATGACCCCGGCCGCTCCGACAATCAGATAGACGAGGTTGAGCAGGATGGACACCTGGAAGACGCCGAAAAGCAGCGCCTCGGAGCCGCTGGCGAAGGCCAGCGATCCGTACTGTGTCGTCAGTCCTGGCACGAAGGCCAGGACGCCCAAAAGCAGAAGGACTACGCCTATTCCCATTGAGCCGGTACGAACCAGCTCGTGGGTCACATGAAAGTCACGAGCATGTGGTGATGCGGTAGTCATTTCCCCTCCCTTGAATCGAGAAAAGAACCTGTGAAAATTGGAATCTATTCGCCGAGCTTTTACAGGGCCGTTGGCGCCGGGATGGCTACCGTGCCAGCAGTCCCATTTTACCGCCGGTAGCGGAAATGGGCGAAGAAAACGACTGCCAGATTTCGCTGCGCGAAACGATGGGAGGAGGGCGTCATGGCCAGGAGGCAGTGACCGACGGGCCCACTCTCGTTCCAAGGTGAGCCGGTCGGCACGGCGGACGGAGTCGGGCCAAACTCATTCCCGCATAATGGCAGAATTTCGCTCCGGCGGACGGGAAAAGATTTGTTTACCCGGATCATATCCAGCGGACCTGCGGATCCATAGTATGAAGGTACCCGTTCAGACATTCCTTACAAGGAGGTAAGAAAGTGTCAGGCTACTTCAAAATAGTGGATGCGCACGATGGTGGTTACCGGATCAAACTGATGGCAGGTGACGGAGCACTGGTCGCCGTCTCCGCATACTATCCAACCAAACCCGAGGCGGTCGCTGGCATTGAGCAGATGCGAGAGATCGCCGGTACCGGACCGGTCACCGATCAGAGCCGCGGAAATCACATCAGCGCAAGCGCCGCGGGGAAGAAGGCTTTCAGCGATCAGCGCGGGTAACTGAGATTCAGGCGGTGTCGCTCAGCCGGCGGGCCAGGTAGGGCGCCGTCCGGCTGACGGTGTTGGAGGCGACCGACGACGGCGTCCCGGCGGCGACAATCGTGCCGCCTTCATCGCCGCCCGAGGGGCCCAGGTCTATGACCCAGTCCGCCGCGGCGATGACTGACATGTCATGCTCGACGACGACGACGGTGTTGCCGGCGTCGACCAGGTTGTTGAGTTGAATAAGCAACAGTTGCACGTCTGCCGGGTGGAGACCGGTGGTGGGTTCGTCGAGCAGATACAGGGTGTGCCCGCGGCGGGCGCGCTGCAGTTCGGTGGCGAGCTTGATGCGTTGTGCCTCGCCGCCGGAGAGTTCGGTGGCGGGTTGGCCGAGCCGCAGGTAGCCCAGCCCCACCTGGCGGAGGGTGGTCAGGCTGCGCGCTGCCGCCGGAACACCGGCAAGGAACTCTGCGGCGGCATCGACGGTGAGTCCGAGCACCTCGGCGATGGTCTTGCCCTGGTAGGTGATCTCAAGGGTCTCCGGGTTGTAGCGTGACCCGGCGCAGGTGGGGCAGGGACCGTAACTGCCCGGCAGGAAGAGAAGTTCAACGGAGACGAACCCCTCGCCGAGGCAGGTCTCGCAGCGGCCGCCGGTCACGTTGAAGGAGAACCGGCCAGCCCCGTACCCGCGGGATTTGGCTTCGTCGGTGGCGGCGTAGACCTTACGGACGGCGTCAAACAGACCCGTATAGGTGGCCAGGTTGGATCGGGGGGTCCTGCCGATCGGGCGTTGATCCACCCGGACCAGCCGGTCAATCAGGTCGAGGCCCTCGATATGCCCCACGGTCATATGGTCGCCCGGTGCACAGTCGCGGTCGCTGCCGTCACTGTTGTTGTCACTGTCGGATTCCTCCACCGGGACGTCGGCGTGCAGGTAGTCGTTGACGACGTCGGCCAGCACCTGGGAGACGAGGGTGGACTTGCCCGACCCGGACACACCGGTGACAGCGGTCAGCACGTTGAGGGGGACCGCGGCGTCGAGGGCGCGGAGGTTGTGACGGGTGATGCCGTTCAACGTCAGCCAGCGCTCCGGTTGACGTTGAACCGCTTCGGCGGCGGGCGGTGCCTGTTCCGGGAAGAGGAACGGGCGGGTGACCGACTCGTCGACGCCGGCGAGGCCGGCCACGGCACCGCTGTAAAGGACCGATCCGCCAGCCTCACCAGCCCGCGGGCCAACGTCGACCACCCAGTCGGCGTTGCGGACCACATCCATGTCGTGTTCGACGACGAACACCGAGTTGCCGGACGTCTTGAGCTGTTGCAGGACCTCCAGGAGAGGTTCCGCGTCCGCCGGGTGCAGACCAGCCGACGGCTCGTCGAGCACGTAGATCACCCCGAACAGGCCGGAGCGGAGCTGGGTGGCGATCCGGAGCCGCTGCATTTCGCCGGGGGACAGGGTGGGGGTGGGCCGGCGGAGGCTTAGGTAGCCGAGTCCCAGATCCAGGAGGACGCCGACCCGTTGGTGCAGGTCCTTGGTCAGGGTGACCGCCACCTCGGTGGTCTCACCGGAGCTCAGCGCGCGGGAGCTGGATCCAGCGTGTTGCAGGGTGGCCGTGGGCTCGACGATCGCCGCGAGTTCGGCCAGGGGGACGGCGGTGAGCTCGGCGATCGAATAGCCGGCGAAGGTCACGGCCAGCGCGGCCTGCTGCAAGCCGCTGCCGTCGCAGAGTGGGCAGGGCCCGCTGTGCATGAATTGGAGGACTCGTTCCCGCATGGACTGGCTGGAGGAGTCGGCGAGGGTGTGCAGGACGTAGCTCTTCGCGCTCCAGAAGCGGCCCTTGTAGGGTTTCGCCACGCGGTCCCGTTGGGGGGTGACCTCAACTACCGGCTGTTCCTCGGTGAACAGGATCCAATCGCGGGATCCCTGGGGTAGCTGGTTCCACGGGGTGTCGATGTCGTGACCGAGTTCGCCCAGGATGTCGCGGAGGTTCTTGCCCTGCCACGCTCCCGGCCAGGCGGCGATGGCCCCGTCCCGGATGGTCAGCGACGTGTCCGGAACCAGCGATTCCTCGCTGACCGTGTGGGCGATGCCCAGCCCATGGCACTGGGGGCAGGCGCCGGCGGCGGTGTTGGGAGAGAAGGCATCGGAGTCCAGAGACTCGGCGCCGTCGGGGTAGGTGCCGGCCCGGGAGAAGAGCATCCGTACCGAGTTGGACAGGGTGGTGACGGTGCCGACCGTAGAACGGGAACTAGGAGTGCCCCGGCGCTGCTGCAGGGCGACCGCGGGTGGCAGGCCGGTGATCTCGTCGACGCGCGGGTTGGACCCCTGCTGGATCAACCGCCGGGCGTAGGGTGCCACCGATTCAAAGTAGCGGCGCTGCGCTTCGGCGTAGATGGTGCCGAAGGCGAGCGAGGATTTTCCCGACCCGGAAACCCCTGTGAAGGCCACGATGGCGTCCCGCGGGACGTCGACGCTGACGTTGCGGAGGTTGTTCTCGCGGGCACCCCGCACTTTGACGAATCCGGTGTTGGGGGCGGTGGCGGGCAGGTCGGCTGATAGTTGTTGACTCACCCCTTCGACTCTAGCCCTCCAGCAGGCCCCGGATGTCGTCGGCGGTCAGCGCGGAGCTGAAGACGGCGTCGTCGTCCAGCACTGAACTGAACAGCTTGGCCTTCTGTTCCTTGAGCTTCATGACCTTTTCCTCGATGGTGCCGGCGGCCACCATCCGGTACACCATGACGTTGCGGGTCTGGCCGATCCGGTGGGTGCGGTCGACGGCCTGTGCCTCGGTGGCGGGGTTCCACCAGGGGTCCAGGAGGAACACGTAGTCCGCCTCGGTGAGGTTCAGGCCGAACCCACCGGCCTTGAGGCTGATCAGGAAGACCGGGGCGTCGCCGTCCTTGAAGCCGTTGATCACGTCACCGCGGCGCAGGGTGGAGCCGTCGAGGTAGCTGTAGGCGATGCCTTGGGCGTCAAGCCGCTCGGCTGCCTTCCTCAGAAAGGAGGTGAACTGGCTGAAGACCAGGGCCCGGTGGCCCTCGGCGACCACATCCTCAAGCTGCTCGAACAGGACGTCGAGCTTGGCGGAGGGGACGCCGTCGTACGCCTTATCCACCAGCGACGCGTCGAGGCTCAGCATCCGCAGCAGCGTGAGTGACCTGAACACGATCATCCGGTTGCGGTCCAGGTCCTCGATCAGGCCGAGCAGCTTCTGGCGTTCCCGTTGCAGATGGGTCTGGTAGATCTTCCGGTGCCGGGAATGCAGCTCCACCTCCAGCACCTGCTCCTGCTTCGGTGGCAGGTCGGAGGCGACGGCCTCCTTGGTGCGCCGCATCAGCAGCGGCCGGATCCTGCGGCGCAGCCGGGCGAGACGCTCGGTGTTGCCTGTCTTCTCGATCGGGTTGCGGTAATCCTCGGTGAACCGGCGGGCGGAGGGGAACAGGCCCGGCGCGGTGATGGAGAACAGCGACCACAGCTCCATCAGGTTGTTCTCCATGGGGGTGCCGGTGATGGCGAGCTTGAACGGCGCCGAAAGCTCTTTGGCGCACAGATGGACCTTCGCGGTCCGGTTTTTCACAAACTGTGCCTCGTCGAGGATTAGCCCGGCCCATTCCCGCGCCTGGTAACCCTCGAAATCGAGGCGGAACAAGGTGTAAGAGGTGATGACGACGTCAGCTCCTCCGATTAGGGTCGCCAGATCCGTGCCGCTTTTCGCCTGGGTGTCGGTGATGCCGGTGACGGAGAGGCCGGGGGCGAAGCGCTGGGCTTCGGACACCCAGTTCGGGACCACCGAGGTGGGGGCGACGACGAGGAAGGGCCTGGTTTCGCCGGTTTCACGTACATGGGTGAGGAGGGCCAGGGTCTGCAGGGTTTTGCCGAGGCCCATGTCGTCGCCGAGGACACCACCGAGTCCGTGCTGATAGAGGAACGCGAGCCAGTTAAAACCGTCCTGCTGGTACGGACGGAGGGTGGCAAACAGGGTGGGGGGCAGGGGAGTGGGGGAGATTTCCTGTAGATCGTTCAGGCCCGCCACCGCTGACCGCCACCCCTGGGCCTCCTCGGTTTCCTCGGCCAGGTCCTCGAACTCGGCCCACAGCCCGGCCTGGTAGCGGCTGATCTTCAGTCCCGGCTCCCATTCGTTGAGGGAGCGGGCTTCCTCGATCAGTTCGCGCAGCTGTTCGAAGATGGGCTGGTCCATGGACAGGTAGCTGTTGTCCACCAGCTTGATTTTCTTTTTCCCCTGGGCGAGGGCACGGAAAATGTGGTCGAACGGGACCTTGCGGCCCTGGACGGTGACGAGCACGCCGAGGTCAAACCAGTCGCGGTTGTCGGTTTCGACGGTCGTGATGGTGAGCTGGGCGGGCTCGGTGAGCTCCTCATAGGTGGGCTTCTCGCCGATCACGTCAACCCTGATGCCGTCGAATCCCGTCAGCTTCGGCAGGGTGTCCTCGGTGAACTCGACGGCTGCCATGTCCTCCAGGGTGAGTGCCTTGAGCGGGGTGGACCCGAGCTGGGTGCGTGCGGCGTGGAGCAGCTCTTCCTCGGCAGCGGCGTCGCGGTAGTCCTGGGCGCCGGGTTCGGCGAGCAGTGATTTACGGGTTGGTTCGTCGCCGAGCCGGTACTCCCAGTCCCAGTCGAGTTCCAGCCGGTCATCCGCGGTGTAGTGGGCGGTGAGGATGAGCAGTGGGGGCGCGATGTCGGGGAAGTTGACCGACTCGTCGCTGCTGATGACCTCGATCGCCTGGCGAAGCCGTGGGTAGAAGCTGTCGAGGAAGAGGGGAGTTTCCTCGGTGGGGATGATTACCGGGGCAGTTTGCAGCAGGAGCCCGATGTCGTGATCGGTGAGCCGTTTCGCCGACGGTGCCAGTGTAATGACGGTGCTTCGGGTGGGAGTTCCGGGGTCGACGGTGTAGATGCCGTGGGTGCTGATTGGCCGGGCAGTGTCGGGCGGGTGCTGGTGACCGTCGATTTCCAGGACCGGGCATAGGCTCAGCTGGAGGTCGGTGGTGGCGGTGGCATCGAGTTTGAGGGTGGCCGTCCCGCCCAGCACCACTGCGACGCCCTTGGTGGAGCCGACAAATTCGATGCCGAGGCGCCGTGCTTCGCGCAGCAACTGCCACAGGAGCGGGTTGCTGAAGTCTTCGAGGTACAGCCAGGAATCGTTGTTGCCGAAGTAGCTGACCCCGGTTCCACGGTGGAGTGAGGGGAACTGGGAGAACCAGCGGTGCTGGTCGGGGTCGAGGAGGATGCCGTACGTCTGATAGCTGATGCTGCCCCAGGTCAGGTTGTTCTTGACCCAGTTGCCTTTGCTGTTGCGGACCACCGGGCGGACACCCAGCCGAGGCTTGGTGGCTTTTCGCGATGAGCCGTTTGACGACCATCCCGGGCGGGAGTTGGGGGCGGACCGGAGCTCAAACTGGAGCGCGAGAGGGGTGAACGCAGTGGCGGCCCGGGCGGCGTCGTCGGGCGCGGGCTCGATCAGCCCGGTGAGGGAGCTCTGCCAGCCCTGCGGCTCTGCTCGCCGAAGGGGGGTAGTGAGCTCCGCACGGGAAAGGAGATGCTCGGTGTTGCTTTGCAGCGCCGTGGCGGCCACATGCTTGCAGTCGAGGCTGATGGGGCAGCTGCAGAAGCTGTCCCTGAGGCGGTAGCGACCGTCGCCCTTTGCTGACAGGAAAAGGCGCGTGCGGTACGCGGCGGGTGAATTTCCCTGGACCCGGGCGTCAAGAGTATTGCCCGACGGATCCCAAGCAAGCTGGGACACTGCACCCTGCTTCGCGTAGGTCTGTCCACGCTGGAAGGAGGCGCCGCCCACCATGCGGATGATGTCGGTGACATCGATCATGGGAGAGCTGGTTGGGGGCATGCATTAATGCTCTCACGCGCTACTGGCGGAATTGTGTGAGGTCCGCGGGCCGTCCAGAAACTGTAGACCAAAAGCGGTGACGTGAAACCCGTCCGGGAGTAAAATTGCCCAAGAGGGCAGGGAGCGCGCCATGAAACTAGGCACAGGTGCACGTTGCAGATTGGTGTGTTGCGTAGCCATGGTGGGGCTCGTCGCCCCGACCTTAACAACAGTGGCGGTGGCAGCACCACCCGGAGGCACGCAGCAGGAAAACCTGCGGTACTACCAGGCTGCGGTCAACCTCCTTCCCGCGACGGACGGAGCCTACGCCGGTGCGGTCTCCTTCCGGCAGGAGGTCGGTGCTGCTGCGACGGTTGATGTTTTCCTGTCCCGGGCGGCCACCATCACCTGCCCAGATCTGAGCGAAGACATCGCCACCACCACGGTCCAAACCGAAACCCGGGACGCGAGCGAGCCGGGTCCGGTAACCTTCGATATCGGGCATAGCCTCGACCAGGCCGTCGGGCACGCGGTCGTCAACCTGGTTGTCACCGCCAACCCCGGGTGCAGCGACCCGGGATCAACCACGACGCTGCCCGCACAGGAGGTGCAGATTACGGTGATGGGTACTTCGGTCAGGTTCTTTACGGGTATCGGAGGCACCACGTCTGCTGGTGCCGATCGTACGACTGGTCGGTCCTACAGTTTCGCCCGCGATGGCACCGGCTCCGTTAGCGTGGGCCCGCTCATCGTTGAGGCGGAGAGCCCCGCGGCCTTCCTGAAATACGCTGTGGAGCGGCAGCGAACCCACGGCGACGCCCCGGTTGCCCCCGACCCGGTCGCACCGCCGGGCGGCACAGGAGCGCGGGGCGACTACAGCGCCGAGTTTGACCCCACCGGTCCGGGTGTCCTCCTTGAGGACGACATTGTGCAGGCCAGCACCACCAGCCCGCCGGGGCGTGCGACGACGGTCAGTGCGTCGAGCTTCACCGCCGAACTGATCGACTGTGGTGACGGTACGACAGGTGTCCGCGAGCAGTTCGTCGTCGGGTCGGGACCAGGGGTGCTGACCATCGGCCGCAAGCTGGGAACAGCCACCGCCTCCGGATCCATCCAGTTCGAGCGGTTCATCACTGACGAATGCCAGGGTGGCGTGACGGTATCCGACACGGTTATCCTTCCCGTGGCGCTGGACCTCGTGGCGACGGCGCCGATCGTGCGGGTCAGCGACACTCGATGGCAGGTCCGGCCTGGCGGAGGCACCGAGCGCATGCACGGATGGTACCTCGGGCGGCAGGCCACCGGCACAGTAGCGATCGGCGTGGTGACCGCGACGACTCATCTTGCTGCCATCGGTTCCTCCGGCCCCTGACCTGCCCGAAAGGTGCGGGCTGGTTTTGAGCCTGCCGCGACAGACGGAACGGCTGGCGGTGTCGATCGACACTGGTCACATGTCCAGCCGTCCCGTCCTGTGCCTAGTTCAGGGCCGGGGTATCGGCCGGGATGACCCCTGACCCGTATAGGTCGGTGGCGAGATCCCGAAGTGCGTGCAAGGCAACCCGCTGGGTGAAGGGTCCATAGGAGATGCGGGCTACCCCGAGGTCCTGCAGCTCGGCTGCTGCAAGGGCGCCGGGGGCTCCGATGACTGAAAGCTTTCCCCGTCCTAGGCCGTCAACGAGAGGCTCGATAACGTCGCGGGTAAGAGCCCCGGGGACGAATACCAGGGCGGCGCCGGCGTCGAGAAAGGCCCGGCCCCGGCTGATGGCGTCGTCAATGCTGTCCTTCAGCGGGCGGTCACCGCCACGCACAATCGCGTCCGTGCGCGCGTTGAGCTGAAACGCGATACCCTCGTCGTTTGCCGCAGCGACGATGGCGTGCACGCGGGCAACTGACTCATCAAAAGGTCGGAGCCGGTCTTCAACGTTGGCGCCAACGACGCCGAGCCCGATCGCCCGGCGAATGGTCTCAGCCGGATTCTCGTATCCGTCGTCGAGATCGGCAGTGACCGGGAGGTCAACGGCGTCAACGATCGTCTTCACCCCGGCCAGTGCTGTATCCAGCGGCATGGTGCCGTCAGCGTAACCGTAGGCCGCAGCGATCGAGTGCCCCGCAGTAGCAATCGCTTTTGTCTCCGGCAGCGCGGCGACAGTTGCGGCGCTGATGGCGTCCCAGACGTTGACTACCCGAAGTATCTCCGGTGCCGTGTGTAACGCTTTCAGCTGCTGGGCGCGGTCCAGTGTGTTTTTGTCAGTCATTGCTCTTCTCCGTTTTCTGTCGGTTACTTAGCGAGAAAGCTGAGGAGGATGTTGTTGACCTCAGTGGCATGCGTCCACAGCATGCCATGCGGGGCTCCCTCGATCTCAACGTAGTCGGCATCAGGGAGCGCTTTGTGGAACTCACGTCCTGTCGAGTCGATCGGCAGAATATTGTCTGCTGTGCCGTGCACGATCAGGGCAGGCACCGAAATCTTGGCTACATCTGCACGGAAGTCGGTGAGCCAGGTGGGTTGCGCCCACACAGAGGCGTAGGACGAAGCCGCATTGGCAAGGTTCTTGTTTGCCGCCAATGCTTCCTCGCTGAGTCGGTTGCCGAGGGTGTCTTTGGTATTGAAGAAGTTGTCGAAAAAGTCGGTGAAGAACGCATACCGGTCCGATTTGGCCGCGTCAAGCAGCCCGTCAAAGACCTCCTGAGGAACCCCAGCAGGATTGTCATCGGTCTGCAGCAGGAAGGGCTGAAGCGAACCGAGGAATGCTGCCTTCGCGACCCGGTCCGAACCGTAGGTACCCAGGTAGCGTCCCACCTCGCCGGTTCCCATGGAGAACCCGACCAGGACTGCATCCCGAAGATCGAGCGATTCCATCACAGCCTGCAGATCAGCGGTGTACGTGTCGTAGTCATGGCCGGTAGTCGGCTTGGAAGACTTGCCAAAACCGCGCCGGTCGTAGGTAATGACCCGGTAGCCGGCATCCAGGAGGGCTGCGCTCTGTTTCTCCCAGGACGACCCGTCAAGCGGGTACCCGTGGATCAGGACGACTGGCTGGCCGTCCCCGTGGTCCTCGAAATACAGCTGAATAGGTGCTGAGTTTTCGTTTCCGGCAGTAATGAACGGCATTCTGTGTCCTTCCAGAGGATGGAGAACGTACGTTCTCCTGAATGTTATCTTACGGGAACGATGGTTCTCCCGCAAGTACACTGGGGTAATGGATGAGGAAAAGGTGCGCAACAGGGTTATTGAGGCTGCTGACGAGCTGTACTACGGGCGCGGCATCCAGGCTGTAGGAATGGATGATGTGCGGGAAGCTTCCGGGGTATCCCTGAAGCGGCTATACCGGTTGTTTTCGTCGAAAGAGGCGATAGTGCTTGCGGTACTGCAGTATCGGCACCGGCTGTGGACCGACGGAGTCACAGCCTCCGTTGACCGAGCCGCCTCCCCGCGGGGCCGCCTCCTGGCTGTCTACGATTACCTCGCCGACTGGTTTGCCAGCGACTCATTTCGGGGCTGTGGATTCATCAACGCCTTTGGGGAGCTCGGCGCCGTTTCGCCTGCGGTCGCCGAGGTGGCCCGACTCCATAAGCACTCCTTTCAGGAATATCTCTCCGGCCTCGTCGCGGACATCGGTGGGACAGCGGAACTTGCGGCCCAGTTGGCAATCCTGGCCGAAGGCGCGCAAACCACCGCCGCAATCAGCGGCACCACCGAACCCGCAAGGCAGGCCCGCCGGGCGGCTGAGATACTGATCGACTCGTCGATTCCACTCCAGGCTCAACCCTGACCGCACGGCAGCTATGCGCGCCGGTAGGTCAGCCGGGACCTCCACCGAGAACGTCCACGTGCACATGATCGAGATGGCGCAGGATTTCGTTGCCGGGAGCAGGCGCCTCGTAGTCGTGCCACCGCCCGCGGGCGAGATGTGCGCTCCAGAACTTGTCATCGAAGATGACGTATTGGATGTCCAGGTCGTCCGCATGCGCAACGAGCCAGTGGGCAAGGATCCACCCCTCACGTCGATTCTCCTCGGTCACCGGGCGGTAGAAGACGTCGATGGCCCGGCCGTCATAGTGGGTAGACGCCTCGCCGTGGCCCTCGCCAACCCCTCCCGGGGCGAACCCGCCGAGACTCTGCTCCCCGAACACCTCGGCCATCGCTTGCCGCACCTGTTCCGCGCGGGGCGTCAGGCCGGTGTCAGTGGGTGGCTCGATCTCAAGGTCAGTGGCGGCCGAGCCCCGGCAGTGAAAGCTAGGCCCTGCGTCGTCGGGCGATCCAGCTGTCAGCCGCCTTATGACTGCCGCGTCGATGGTTGAGGTATCCGGTGCTTCCAACCCCTGGATCAGGAGCGCGGCGGTGGTGGTGGCCCGCTTCGCCTCGTCGCCGGTGAGGCCGACGTCGCCGTTGGCGGTTTTGACTGTGCACTCGGAGCCGCTCAGGAGGGAACTCCCAAGGAGATTCATGCCGGTGACCAGACCGGGCCCGACGGACGCCAGCGCCCACGAGAGTATGCCGAGTAACAGCAAGATCAAGAGGATCCGAAGCGGTCGGCGGCGGTGCTGCCGAGGCGACTCGTCAGCGGTCGGCGACATGCGCCAGTGCTTTCATGCGTTTCCAGACAGTATGTGACGGCGGAGCGCAGCCCCAGACCGGTATGGAGGTTGCATACGCTCCATACCGGTCGAGCGGTCGCTAGCTGCTGCTTGTCGCCCGGCGCACCACGTAGGTGCTGCCTGCCGCCAAGGCGAGGACCAGCCCGCCGCCGAGAACAATCCCGCCAAGCGCACCCTCGGAAGGGGACTCCTGAGCGCCGGTATCGGCGCCGCCCTTGGGCATTTCGCCCATTTGGGACGTTGGAGTCGGGGTGGGGTCCGGGGTCGGAGCCGGGGTTTCGGCTGGGGCGGGGGCCGCCGCCGCCTCGACGACCAGGGTTCCCATCATGTTGCCGTGGAAGTCGCAGATGAACGGGTACTCGCCAGGCTCGCTGGGGGCACTGAAGGTAAGGCTGGTCCCGCCAGCGATTGATCCGGATTCCAGGGCGGTCGACGATACCGTGTGGGCTTCTGAATCGTTGTTGGTCACCGTCACTGTGGCGCCCGGGCTAACCGGCCCGGAAACATCGAAAGAGAAATCCGTGATGGTGATGACTACGTCCTCGGCCTGAGTCATCGCAGGCAGGGAAAGAGGGGCACTCGCAGGTGCTGCGACGGCCATGCCGGCTGTACCCAGGCTGACCGCTCCGGCGAGGGTGGCGGCGAAGGCCACGCTCAGGGCTTTGGAGGTGGTGTTCATGGTGTTGCCTTTCATCGGGCTTGGTAGCTACTGACTTTTGCGAACTGATGTTGTTGAAGCCGTCCACTACGAGTCGAGGACTGCTCGCTACATGTTCTTCGTCACAGACCGACGAGCGGATCGCTCCAGGTTCTCTCTATTTTTTGGGCGGCGCCCGCACCGCGGTTTTGCCTCCAGCAAAATCCATGTAGACTCTTACGCAGTTGTAGTGTTGCGCATTTTGTATTTCAAGCGGCGAAACCCAGACGGGCCAGCCGCTTTTTCTGTAGAAGCGGGAAACGAACGCCGCGACTGAAACTGCCCGACAGTCGGGATTGGTTTCATATTTCCAGAAGGATGATTAAAAATGGCAACAGGTACCGTGAAATGGTTCAACGCTGACAAGGGCTTCGGCTTCATCGAACCAGAAGATGGCAGCGCCGATGTGTTCGCTCACTTCTCCGCTATCAACTCGAGCGGCTTCAAGTCCCTCGACGAGAACCAGAAGGTTAGCTTCGAGACCGAGCAGGGCCCCAAGGGTCCTCAGGCCGTGAACATCCAGGTCGTCTAGTTCGACTTAGTGGTCACTGACCACTGAAATAGGGCGGGAAGCAATTCCCGCCCTATTTTGCGTTAATCGTCACATCTTTGATCCAAGGGGGTGGGCCGGAAATAGGTCGGAGTCACGCCGCCAACCCACTACGCTGCCTCCCCCCAACGGACGGGGGCTTGGTCGCCAGCCCTGGCTAGAGCGAACCATCCGTCCCCGCCATGCACAACCCGACAAAGGCTCCCAACTCCTCGAACTGTTCCGGCCGGGGCGGTAAATGGTGGGTGAGCAATGGCGAACGGATGATGACTGCCCGCCATTGCCCTCGCGACACTGCAACATTGACCCGGTTGCGGTTGAGGAGGAATCCGACCCCCCGGGGAGCCTCGACCGCCGAGGAGCAGGCCATCGAAACGATCACCACCGGAGCTTCCTGACCCTGAAACTTGTCGACGGTTCCCACCCTCACGCCCTTCAGCCCAGCCATCTTAAGGCGGGTCTGGATTTCCTGCACCTGGGCGTTGTAGGCAGCCACGACCAGTAGGTCGTCGGACTCCAGCGGGCGAGGACGCTCGCCCGTGCCACCCGCCCATTGAAGACCGAGATACGCTGTCACCTGGGCGACCACCTCCGCGGCTTCCTCGGGCGACGAGGTGGTATTGCCGGCATGCTCCACCATGATGCACTCAACCCCTGCCGGTGGTCCCGCAAGGAAGCGCTGGGCGGCTGCAGGCGCCGACTCGAGCTTTCCGTCGTAGGACAGCCGGGACACGACTGCGCAGAGGTCGGGGTGCATCCGCCAGCTATCGGCCAGAAAGTAGCCGAGCTCTGGGGGAAGGGTCGCGTGACCCGCCGAGAGCCAGCCCAGCGCTGAGGTATCCACTGGTTCGGGGTGGGTTCCCTGGGTCACCTGCGGCAGCTGCTGCGGATCGCCCAGCAGCAGGAGGCGCGTGGCTGCCCGCGACACCGCGAGGGTGTTCGCCAGCGAGTACTGTCCTGCCTCGTCGATGACCAGCAGATCCAGGGAGCCGGCTGGGACCTTGCTGCCCGTCATCGTCCAGGCGGTCCCGCCGACCAGCGCTCCGCCTGGGGAAACGAGGAGCGCCGCAACGCCATCGTCGGTGGTGTGGGCCCACGGTGTCTGGGGATCTTTGGTCTTCTTCGCGGTGCGGTCAGCCGGGACACCGGCCGCGAGTGCCTGCCGGATCAGGTGCTCGACCACCTTGTGGGATTGGCCCACCACTCCTACTTTCCAGCCGCGGGCCACCAGCGCGGAGATGACGTGTGAGCCGACGTAGGTCTTGCCGGTCCCCGGCGGGCCCTGCACGGCCAGATAGCTGTGGTCCAGCGCGGTGACGGCGGCGGTGATGGCGGTGACGTAGTCGCCGTCGACCACCACCGGCAGGGACCCCACACCAGAGAGCCTGGGGTTGGCCCGGCGCAGCACCTCCAGCCCCGGGCTGCGGGGCAGGTCGGGCACCACTGACCCCACCTGGTGGGCCAACTCGGCCAACGCGGCGCGGATACTCTTCGTCGCGATCGGCTGATCGGGGGTCAGCGCGATGGGCGGTTCGCTATACACGGCACCCTTGGTCCTGAGCTTCTCGCGGATCACCAGCACGTCCAGGACGCCGTCGTGGTCCCGGGAGACTACCTCGGTGCCGAACCAACCGGCCCTGAATGAGGTCTCCGTCCCGGCTTCGGCAGCGAGGTCGTCCGGGAACGGCCGGTCATACAGGCGAAACAGGGTTTTCCCCGGCTCGAAGTCGGATCCCTCGGACGCCACGCCCGTCAATCGGAGTGTGCGGACCGGGTTGGTTCGAGAGGTGGGCTTTTCCCAGTCATCGAGAACCTCGGCCCCCTGCACCACAAAGACGTTGCGGGTATCCGGCCAGTCCTCGATCGCCGTGTCCAGCCGGTCGAAATGCTCCCACCAGAACTGCTTGTCTTCGCGGCGGTGATAGCCGACAGCTGCGGCGACCATCGCCACGGCCTGCTCATCAGCGGTCAGCTCGCGGGTCAGGGGGAGACCGTCAAGGTACGCCAGAAGTCGGGTCTCCTCGGGGGGTGGCTCCTGCAGTTCTGTCGGGGCATCCTGCCGGGGGCCGGGAGCGGCTGTGACGCCCCGTTCGGCGGCCCGGTCGAGCAGCCAGTCGCGGAGCCGGAGAGTCGAGAGGCAGTCGTACTCGTTATAGTCGCGGATTCCGGCGAGGATCTCAGCGGCGAGGACTTCATTACCGGAATCCCTGGCAGTGCAGTAGTCGGCGTAGGCAACCACTGAGGCTCCGGCGTCCATAACATCCCCGCTGCGCAGATGTTCACCCATATAGAGGGGTTCGAGCTTCTTGATGCTGTAGGAACGCTCGGAAATCCTCAGGCTGTGGCGCACCGTCTCATACAGGTCCACGAGGACGCCTTCCCGAAGCAGGGCGTCCACCGCATCCTCGCCGACCACGTGGGCCAGCGACAGGTTGCGCAGCGCAGTCTTCTCATAGGAGGCGTAGTGGTAGATGTGCAGGTTGGGGTACCGGGCCCGGCGGTCGGCGACGTACTTAAGAAAGTCAGTGAAGGCGTGGCGCTCCTCGAGGCGGGAGTGCGCCCATAACGGCAGGAACGGGGGAGGGTCGCCGGGGCGGTCTGGGTTCTCGACGACGCCGAACAGATACTCAAGACCCCATCTGCCGGCACTGTCCTGCCACAACGGATCGCCCTCGAAATCGAAGAAGATGTCCCCCTGGCTGGGCGCAGGGAGGGTGGCCAACGTGTGGTCGGGGAGAACTCGGTAGCTCAACGTGGTCGGCAGGCCCTCCTTGCCGGTGTAGACCACGCTGCCGTCGGGGTGGGCTGTGCCGGTCTGCATCCGCGCCTGATCTCCCAACCGAAGCAGGCTCTTGTTATTGATGGGAACGTCGAGGGCGGCCAATTGGTCAATGGTGCGAATGCCGTCCTGGTGGAGCTTTGCCCGGCGGGTGGTGCTCATTCCTGCGACCAGCAGCAGGTCCCGGGTTTCGACGACCTTCAGCTGGCAGTAGTTGCAGCGGCCGCACTCGGTGTGGCCAGCACGTCCCCACCGCACCGGTTCGGGCTGGCTGCGGTGCTTGTCGACCAGGCGCAGGAACCGTGCGCGGCGCTCGCGGAAGATGGGCAGAATGTCGGAGAGACTGTGGATGCTGTGCGCTCCGTTGCCCAGCACCAGCGTGACCTCGGGCGCCGTCGGGATGCCAGCCGCCAGCAATTGGTCACCGTAGGCAGCGAGTTGCAACAGGGCGCTTACCTTCGCGTGGCGGGCCAGTTTCGTGTCCCAGACCGCGTACTGTCCCTCAGTGGTTTTCACCAGGAAGTCGGATCTGCCGTGGAACTGGCCGTCGAAGAACGCCGCCTGGAAGACGACGTCGGCCCCCGACCTCAGCGCAGCAATCGATTCCCGATGCTTGTCCACCAAAAGGGTGCGGTGCATTCCCACGGCGGGGACGACGTCGTACACCCCAGTCTGGGTGTCAGGATTCCAGGGGCCGTGCTCAGCAATGAGGGCGTCGAACACGTTGCGTTCATGGACATCGCCGAGGACGGCGGTGCGCTCCAGGATGGCGTCGACGTCGAACACCGGCCGGGTGGAACGGCCCAGCTTCTCGTCGAGAGCGGAAAGCAGCCGGTACTCGCATTCGGCGGCAGTGACCAGGTCGGTGGCGGAAAAGACCAGGTCCGGCGGCCCACCGGGAAGGGTGGGGTCGAGAAGAAACACTGTGCCTCCCAGCAGCTGCAACCTTTGAGCGGTTTGCGGTATCAGGACTGTTTCAGCTAACCACGTGCCGCTGAGAGTTTGGTCAGTAGCACGGCGAGGGCGTCCCGCTCATCGGATGATAGGGCGGAGAGGATCCGCTGTTCGGTCGCCAGGTGCTCGGGGAGGGCAGCGTCGATCAGTTTAAGGCCGTCGGGGGTAAGTGCTACCTGCTTGCCGCGTCCGTCGCCGGGGTCCTTGGCGCGGGTGATCAGCCGGCGTTCCTCAAGTCGGTTGAGGCGCTGGGCAATGGCGCTGGAGGTCACCATCGAACTGGCGGTGAGTTCGCGAGGGGTCAGAGCATAGGGCTGACCGGACCGGCGTAGGGTAGCGAGGACGTCGAAGCTTGCGGCGTCCAGCCCATGGTTGAGGAAGGTCTGCCCAAGCTCCCGGTCGATTTGCCGGGACAACCGGGATAGCCGCCCGATAACCCCCATGGGGGAAGCATCGAGGTCGGGCCGTTCGGCATTCCATTGCCTGAGGATGCGGTCAACGTGATCGATCATGAACCAAGCCTAGACACTCGCTAAGCACTTAGCTAAACTAGCTAAGTGCTTAGCAATCGAATGATCCTGGGAATGACAGCTTTCGCTCCCGCCATCTGGGGGACAACGTATCTGGTGACCGCCGAGTATCTGCCACCCGACCGTCCACACCTCGCTGCGGTGCTGCGGGCGCTGCCCGCGGGGCTGGTCCTGCTGCTCTTGATCCGCCGGTTGCCGCAGGGTAGTTGGTGGTGGAAGGCCGCAGCCCTCGGGGTGCTCAACATTGGCGCGTTTTTCGCGCTGCTGTTCATCGCCTACCGGCTTCCCGGCGGTGTGGCCGCCACAATGGGAGCCATCCAGCCGCTCGTCGTCGCCGTCCTTGCCTCGGTGGTCGTTTCGGAGCGGCTCACCGCGCGGAAAATAGTCGCGGGCATGGCCGGCATCCTCGGGGTGGCCCTGATGGTCCTGTCCGCCGAGGCCAAACTCGACCCGATCGGCGTCGCCGCGGCGCTTCTGGGCACCGCCTCCATGGGCACCGGGGTTGTCCTGCTGAAGAGGTGGGGGCAACCCGCGTCGCCTCTGACACTGACAGCGTGGCAACTCGTCGCTGGCGGCTTGTTCCTGATGCCGTTGGCATGGCTGGTCGAAGGGCCGCCGCCCGCAGTGCTGACCCCAGCGAATATTGCTGGCTACCTCTACCTCATGAGTATCGGTACGGTCGTCGCCTATTTCCTCTGGTTTCGCGGACTGAGCCGGCTCCCGGCGTCGACCGCCTCATTTTTCGGCTCGCTCAGTCCTTTGACGGCGACGTTGTGCGGCTGGGTCTTCCTGAGCCAAACCCTCTCGGTTGGCCAGCTGGCCGGGGCAGTCATCATTATCGCCACGCTGATCACGGTGGCCCGGTCAACCGGCAGCCGTGATCCGGTGGGAAGGGGAGACCCAACAGCGACGGGCTTGCGGCGGCTACCCACACCAAAGGTACAGATGTGACGTGTCCAACGCCGGATGGGTGCGGGCGGGTGCAACGCCCTGCGGTAATTTGGAAGGACCGACCATTCTGGAGAGACGCATGAGCCCCCGCATCCTGTTCCGCACCGTCGCCGTCGCCGAGGCACTGACCTGGGCCTTCCTGCTCTTGGCCATGTTCCTCAAGTACGCGACCCAAACAACCGAGTCGCTGATCTCACCAGCTGGCGGAATCCACGGTTTTGTTTTCCTGGTGTTTGTGATGGTCACGATCTTCGTCTGGGTGAACCAGCGCTGGTCCTTCAAACTTGGTGTTGTGGGCCTGCTCTCGGCTGTTGTTCCTCTTGCCTCGGTCGTGTTCGACCGGTCAATGGAACGCCGCCGGAAGCTCGACGGCGGGTGGCGGCTCGCCCCGGGCGCCGCCACCCCGCGCGGCCCGGCCGAGCAACTGCAGGCCTGGGTGCTGCGCAAGCCCCTGCTGGCTGCGGTGGTGTCGGTCGCGGCGGTCGCCGTGGTCTTCGCGGCACTGTTGGTCGTAGGTCCGCCGGTCCCAAACAGCTAGTAGGTTGGTACCCTTAGCCAGCTACGCAGACCAAAGGATGAACCTATGTCCCAGAACTACCCCGGACAGCCCTCCCACTACGGGCCAACGCACACCATGCATTCCCAGGGTGCGATGCAAGGGCAGAAGCACGCCCAGCTGTCTCTGGTGTTTGGGATCATCGGACTGTTCTTTTTCGGCATTGTCTTCGGACCTCTGGCCATCATCCAGGCCAGCAGAGCCGAAAAATTCAATCAGGCGGCCACCATCGGCAAGGTGCTCGGGTGGATTTCGACCATCTGGGCGGTCCTCCTGATCGTAGGATTCTTCCTGTTCTTCGGGGCGCTATTCGGGCTGCAGGCTAGCCAGTGACCACCCAGACGCCCGACGACGACCGGTTCTTCCTGCATGAAGGCAGGAAATGGCGCCGCGCCGATCCCACCCTGCCCGACGACGTCGCCAAGCAGCTGCTATCCCAGCTGGGCCGCGCCCGCTCGGCCGTCAACAAGCACCGCAAGGCCAAACAGGAACCCAAGGTGAAGGAGGCGCGTCGCCGCGTGCAGATCGCCAAGGAAGGCCTCGGCGAGCGGGGCACACCCTGGTGGGAGCAATCACCCGCCGAACGGCAGACGCGCTGGGAAAAAGCCATTACGGCCCTCGATGAGCTCAGGTCTCACGAGGATCCAGCGAAGGACGGCGCCGCACCCCAAAACGCCGCACCAGGGGATTCCTCGCCCAAGGACTCTGCACCCGGGGCTTCTGCACCCAAAGACTCCTAGCGGATCCCGGTCTTCGCTGGCGGGTTGTGCCCGGCGCAGATCCACCGCACACCACCGCCGGCGATCCTGGCCCGCAGCAGATCCTCGGTCTGCCGGGCCTGCGCTGGATCGCTGATGGTCAGCCGGTAGAACTGCCTGAGCTCACCGGCCGCCGACACTGCCACCGCATCGCCGGAAAAGAGCACCGCACCGAACTGGAACGCCATGTGCCCGGGGGTGTGGCCCGGCGTGGGAAACGCTGTGAGACCCTCGGCTACGGTTTGTTCGCCGGTCAGCTCAACGACCCCCGCCGGGTACCCGGTCGGGAAGACCCGGGCGAGGAAACGCCGGAAACGGGTGGGTTGAGGAACGTCCCCGCGCAGGATGGCGGCGTCGGCAGCGCCGAGCCAGACCGGGACCCCAAGCGTCTGTTGCAGTTGCTTTGCCACCCGCGTGTGGTCGGCGTCGTAGTGGGTCAGGAGGATATGGGTGACCGGACCAATCACAGGCTCCGCATCGCGCAGTTCGGTGAGCAGGGCATCGTAGCCGCCCGGCATGCCCGGGTCGATCACGGCGGTGAACCCGGGGCCGCTCACCAGATAGCCGTTCGACCCCCTGGACTTTTCAAGCTGGTAGCAGTTTTCGGCTATGAGGCGCACTGTGGTTTCTCCTGGCGGTTGGTGTAGCGGCACCGGCAGCGGATCCTGGCAGCATATTCCGCCACCGGCACCGGCACCGGTACTGGTACTGGAAGCCTACCGGCGGGCTGCCTCCTGCGGCGGAGCGGTGGAGGAGCGGACGATGAAGTCGAGCGGCAGTGGATCGTCTGGCATGTCGGCGGTGTCTCCTGAAAGTTGCTGCAGAATCCAGGCGACAGCTTTGGCACCCTGATCGTGAGTGTGCTGGTCAATTGTCGTCAGACCAAAAGACTCGCCGTTCGGGTGGCCGTCAATGCTGACGACGGATAGCTCGGCTGGAACCCTAATGTTCAGTTCACGTGCCGCGAGGATTGCTCCCATAGCCATTTCGTCGGAGGCGCTGAAGATACCAGTGGGACGGTTGCGGGGTTCGGCCAGCAGATTCTTTGTCTGCTGATAGGCATCATTGAGGGTGAAATCAGCGATCAGGGAGTAGTCGGGGTCGGCGGGGATCCCTGCGGCCTGTAGGGCGTCGAGGTAGCCGGCGCGACGGTCGGTGGAGGGCTTGAATTGGCGCCCGTGTTCATGGACGCCGCCCAGGTGCGCGATTCGGCGATGCCCCAGACCGATGAGGTGATCGGTGGCACGGCGACCCGCGGCATGTTCGTCGATGTAGATCGAATCCACGCCAGCGATGCGCCCGCCAATGCCGACCAGGGGGATGCCTGCCGAGAACAATTGTTCGGTCTCGTGGTCGTTGAGATGCAGCGAGACGGCAATGGCAGCGTCGAGTCGTTTCCGGAGCAGGAAGTCAGTGAGTACGGTTTCGCGGTACTGATCTCCCTCGAAGTTGTAGAGCGACAGGTCATACCCGGCCTCGATCATTGCTCCGGCTGCCCCTTCGAGAACGGCGGAGAAATACCAGCGGTCAATGTAGGGCAGGACGATACCGATGGTGCGGCTGCGACCGGTCGCCAGACTTGATGCGTGGTAGGACATGACGAAACCCAGATCGCGGGCTGCCTGCTGCACCCGTGTCCGGGCCTTGGTCGACACCTGGCCGTTGCCGCTGAGCGCCCGGGAAACAGTCGCCGTGGACACACCCGCAAGGGCCGCTACGTCCTTGATGCGGGGCGGGCCCACGTCGGCTCTGCCGCGGGTTAGTCCAGGTGAAGCCATATGCATTCCTCCGAGGACAGCATACGGGAGGAGTCGGCGGCCGGGTTGGAGCGCAAAAGGATGGGTAGATCCGGGATCTCAAGGTCCGTAGGGCTCATATTGAGCAGGACGAGGACAGAGTTGTTGACATATCCAAGGCAACCCTCAGCGAAGTAGTCCTCTGCCCAGGCGAGCGACCCCGAGCCCAGCTGGTGCAGCCGGCGTTGAGCAAGCGCATTTTTGTACAGGGAAAGGACAGACCGAGGGTCCTTCTGCTGGGCCTCCCGGGACAGTTCGGCCCACCCCTCCGGCTGGGGGAGCCATGATTCCCCGGTATGGCTATATCCGAGGGAAGCCCCTTCAGTAGTCCAGGGCAAAGGCACCCGGCAGCCATCGCGGCCGAGCCTGTTTCCTTCGGTGCGGTGATAGGACGGATCTTGTCTGAAGTGATGAGGCATTTCCGTATGATCAGGGAGTCCCAGCTCCTCACCCTGATAGAGATAGACCCCGCCGGGTAGTCCGAGCATAAACGCCGATGCGGCAGTAGCCCGCCGTAATCCCAGCCGGTGGTCCGGTTGCTCGTCGTCGGGTCCGATGCCGTCGCCCTGCCGCCCCGCTTCTGTGGGGCCCTGACCGAGGCGGGTGGGATGCCGGACGACGTCGTGGTTTGACAGTACCCAGGTGGTTGGAGCGGCGACCCGGTCGAAAGCTTCCAGGGACGCGGTGATGATACGGCGCAGTTCAGTGGAATCCCAGGGCGCCGCGAGGTAGGAGAAGTTGAAGGTCTGGTGCATCTGGTCTTCGCGCACCCAATCGGCGAGCCTACTCAACGGGTCGACGCTGGCTTCGGCACACAGGATACGTTCGCCGTCGTACTCACCGAGAATCGACCGCCAGCGACGAAAAATGTCGTGGATTGCGGGCTGCCCGAACATGGGCGCTTCAGTGAAGGGGAATCCCGGGGTGCTGCCCCCGTCGGCCCGCCCGCCCCAGTCGGGTAATCCATCGGCCTTGATCAGTGCGTGGGCAACATCCACACGGAATCCCGCGACGCCTCGGTCCAGCCAGAAGCGGAGGATGCGTTCGAACTCATCGTGCACTGCCTGGTTGTCCCAGTTGAAATCCGGCTGGGAAGAATCGAACAGGTGCAGGTACCACTGGCCGGGACGCCCATCAGCTTCCACGACCTGCGTCCACGCCGGTCCGCCGAAGTGGGATTGCCAGTTGTTGGGAGGGAGTGTGCCCCCCTCGCCGCGGCCGTCCCGGAAGATGAAGACCTCGCGTTCAGGGCTGCCGGGTGCTGCCGCCAGGGCGTTCTTGAACAGCTGGTGTTCCTGGGAGCAGTGATTGGGAACGAGGTCGATGATGACGCGGAGGCCATGCGACGTCGCTTTGGTCACCAGGGCGTCAAAGTCTTCAAGGGTCCCGAAGATGGGGTCCACATCGCAATAGTCGCTGACGTCGTACCCACCATCGAGCTGCGGGGAGCAGTAGAAGGGTGATAGCCACAGCGCATCGATATCCAGCTCAGCAAGCTGGCCCAGTTCGGCGGTGATGCCCTTGAGGTCTCCGATGCCGTCACCGTTGAGGTCCCGAAACGACCGTGGGTACAGCTGGTAGATCACGGAGGAACGCCACCACTGCTGAACGTCGTCCCTTTCATGGAGAGGGGAGAGCTGGAGCTGATCGGTGATTGAACTTGAAAGCATGTCGACAATCTTAGGCCCGAAAGAACCCTCAATGGAACCGGTTGCGCAAATGACGACTCAGACAATGAATTCGCTACTGCACCATCGGTAGGTATTGCACGTCAGAACTGTAATCGCTTACAGTTCCGACCCATCACACGCTTTCGCAGGTTTACGGCTTCCACCCACTCCTTCGGATACGTTTCCTCCGGGTGTTCCGCCCCATCGGCCCCTACCTCATCCGCTTCCGGTGCGGCGTCCACTGAAGACGCACCGGCCGCAACGGGTGCCCCCGACCGCGGAGATGCGGACCTGGTGATCTGGGCCAATGGGCCATTCGTGCAGGCGATGCAGCCGATTGCGGACCAGTTCGGCGAGGAAAACGGCATCACCGTCGAGGTACAGACGGTGGCGACTGACCTGCAGACCAACTTCGTGGCTGCAAACGCCTCAGGGAATGGGCCGGACATTGTGGTCGGCGCGCATGACTGGATCGGCAATCTGGTGCAGAACAACTCGATCGACCCGGTGCAGATCAGCGCGGATCAGAAAGAGGCACTGATTCCTATCGCAGCCGAAGCCGTCACCTACAACGGGCAGACCTACGGGATGCCCTACTCCATTGAGTCGCTGGTACTGACCCGCAACACCGATCTGGCACCCGATGCGCCCTCAAGTGTGGAAGAGCTGCTGAGCATCGGCCAGGCTGCCGTCGACGCGGGAACCGCGGACAGGGCATTGAACCTGCAGAACAACCTTGGCATCTTCGCTGCGGGATCCGTGATGATCGCGGTGCTGCTGCTGTTCCTCTACCTCCAGCGGTTCATCGTCGGCGGGCTGACCTCCGGGTCGGTCAAGTAGCGGCACCAGAGGCCTACCGGCGGGTCGCCTCCGCCAGCAGTTCAAGGACATGCCGATAGTCCTCGCCAGTGGCTCGGGTCATCCCCAGTTCGCAGGTGCGGTTGCAGGAGGCGTGGGCGGAGGCGTCGAAGGTTGCGACGTCGGCGGCCTGCCGGTGGGTGGCCGAGGCGGTGAGCTCAGGGTGGAGCATCCCGCGGTCACCGGCGAAGGCGCAGCAACCCCAGTTTTCCGGAATCAGGACCTCTACCGCGACGGCGTTGGCCACCGCCTCCAGTGCTGGGTTGAGCCCCAACCGGGTTGACGAGCAGGTGGGATGCAGGGCCAGCGAGTCGAGTTGCCCGACCACACCCAGCAACGGCAGGACCCGCTCCGCCACGAACTGCACGGCATCCATCACCACCAGCGGCCGACGGCCGGTCGCTTCCAGCTCTCCGGAGGCCTCCCCGAGTGCGCCGATCAGCCCTTCGGTGCAGGAGGAGGCGTCGCAGACGATCGGGAGTTCGCCGTCGCGGGTGGCCTCCCGCAGCGCCGCGACGGTCTTCGCCCGCATCGTCGCCTCACCGGCAGCCATGCCCTTCGACGACCACGGCGTCCCACAGCATAGCCCGTCAATCCCGGTCGGCACCAGCAGCGAAAGCCCTGCGCGCTCGCAGAGCAGCGCGAAACTGTCCTGTACTCCCGAACCGTTCCCCGCGGGGCCGAACATCGCCCCCACACACGCCGGGAAGTACACGGCGTCGGGTGCCGCAGCGGGAGTCTGCCGTGCCCGGGCAGCCCCGCCCGACGGTAGATCCGAGGAATACAAGGGCACTGTGTCGTCGCCAAGGACGGTCCGCGCCAGTTTATTGGCTGGGACGACGACGGCGCTCGGAACCTTCGCGGCGGCGTCGAGCACCAGCCCGGCACCGCGGGTGACGAGCTTCCACCGGTGTGCGGCGCCCGCCCAGGCCAGGTTCTCCGCCCGCCCGGCGTCGTCGCGGCGCAGCCGTTTGACCAGGGACCCCGTGTTGATTTCGACGGGGCACGCGGTCTGGCACATGCCGTCGACGGCGCAGGTCTGTACCGACTCGTAGTCGTAGTCACTCTCGAGCTGTGCCGCCAACCCGGTGTCCCCGTCGAGCCGTGCCTGCTCAATGGCACGCAGGGTCACAATGCGCTGGCGTGGGGTGAGGGTGATGTCCTTGCTGGGGCAGACGGGCTCGCAGAACCCGCAGGAGACGCAACGATCCACCTCGGGAGCCACCAGTGGGGTGGTCTTGATGTGCCGGAGGTGGGCCTGCGGGTCGTCGTCGAGGATGATTCCCGGGTTCAGCATGCCGGCCGGATCGAACACCTGCTTGAGCTCCCGCATGATCGAGTACAGCTCATCGCCGTACTGCCGACGGACGTAGGGCGACATCATGCGGCCGGTTCCGTGCTCGGCCTTCAGCGACCCATTCTCGCCCAGTACCAGGTCCACCATGTCCTCGGTAAACGCCCGGTACCGTTCCAGCTCGTCAGGGGCCGCGAACCGATCAGTGAGCATGAAATGGATGTTCCCGTCTTTGGCGTGCCCGAAGATCACGCTGTTGCTGTACCGGTGTCTGTCGAACAGCCGGGTCAGCTCGGTGCAGGTGCGGGCCAGCGCCGGGACGGGCACCACCACATCCTCCAGGAGGGCCGTGGTGCCCGGCGGTCTGGCCCCGGACACCGAGGCATAGAGGCCCTTGCGTAGCTGCCACAGGCTGGCCCGGGTCGCCGGGTCGGTACTGAACCGGGTTGGCCCGCTCAAACCGAGGCCGCCCAGCAGCTCCTGGCTGCCGCCCTGCAAACCGTCAAGTTCCGCCGCCGAGCCCGCCGAGTATTCGACCAGCAGCGCCGCCTGGTCCTGGACCGTGAGCGAGCGGACGACGTCGGGGGTCCCCGTCAGGGTTTGTCCCACCTTCAGCGAGACGGCGTCCATCAGCTCGGCAGTCGCCGCTCCGGAGTCGACCAGGGCTGGCAGGGCCGCAGCGGCAGTCTCAAGATCGGGGAACACCAGCAGGCCGGTGGTCGCGAACGCGGGACGGGGAATGGTGCGAAATACTGCTTCGGCGATGAACCCGAGGGTACCTTCACTGCCCACGATCAGGTGGGCGAGCATGTCGGCGGGGGTGTCGAAGTCCAGCAACGCGTTCAGGCCGTACCCCATCGTGTTCTTCATGGAGAACTGGTGCTGCACCGTCCGCACCGACGACGGGTTGTCCCGCAGCCGCCGGGACAACCGCAGCAGACCGTCATGGAGATCGGGTTCGAGGGCACGCAGCCTGGCATCTGCGTCGGCGGCCCCGGTGTCGATCACGGTCCCGCTGGGTAGCACCACTGTCACCGATTCGAGGGTCCGGTAGGCGTTGTCGGTGGTGCCGCAGTTCATCCCCGAGGAGTTGTTGGCCACCACCCCGCCGATGGTGCACGCCGCTTCGCTCGCAGGGTCGGGCCCAAACTTCCGCCCGTACCGGGCCAGCCGGGCGTTCAGGGCCCTGACGGTGACGCCCGGCTGCACGCGCACCCGGGAGCCGCCGTCGAGCACCTCGATCTCACGGAAGTTCCGGCGCACGTCAACCAGCACGCTGTCGGTGACGGACTGACCGCTGAGGCTGGTGCCACCGGCCCGGAGAGTCAGTGGAATGCCCTGCGCCGCGCTGGCCTGCAGCAGGCGCCCCACCTCGGCGGCGTTGGACGGAACCACCACTGCCTGCGGGATGAGCAGGAAGTGCGAGGCATCGTGGGCGTTGGCATGCAGGTCGATGGCGCGGGTTTTGACCTGCGCAGGGTCGGCGACTGCCGAGCGCAGGGCATCGATCACCCGCGCCGCCCCGGTAGTCAGTGCTTCGCCCTGTACTGCACGGGTTCGGGCAGCCCAGCCCGGCTACGGATTCCGGCGGAGAGCCGCTCGATCGATTTCAGGGCGCTCGTCAGATCGTCGACGCCCACCGGGAAGGGCATATTGTGGATGGTTTCGCCCGGTACCGTGGCGGCTTCGGCTACCCGCCGGAGGTCCTCGTCGTCGTCGGGGGACAAGCCCACCTCCGTCAACGTGTTCGGCAGGCCCACCCGGGTGGTGAACTCGACAAAGTCCCTGATGTCGGCGCTGGGCGCACCCTCCAGGACCAGCTGGGTGAGGGAGCCGATGTTGACCTTCTGGCCGTGCGCCAGTCCGTGGGTCTGGGCGGCGGCGGTCAGGCCGTTGTGGATGGCGTGGGCGGCGGCCAGCCCGCCGGACTCGAATCCCAGCCCGGAGAGCAGCGTGTTGGCTTCCACTACCTTCTCCAGCGCGGGGGTGACCACGTTGTCGCGGACAGCGTCGAGCGCTGGGAGTGCGTTTTCCCAGAGCACGTCCCAGGACAGCCGGGCGAGGGCCGTGCCGGTCAGGGTGGGCAGGCCGCCCGCCATGGTGGCGGCAAAGGCCTGGCTGGTGGCACGGGCTTCCAACCAGGTGGCCAGGGCGTCGCCCACTCCTGCGGCAAGGAACGACGCCGGCGCATTGGCCACCAGCTGGGTGTCCACCAGGACCAGGTCAGGGTTGCGGGGGAAGAAGCGGTACTCCTCGAAGACGCCGTCGTCGGTGTAAATCACTGACAGGGCGGACGTGGGTGCGTCGGTGGAGGCGACGGTGGGTACGGTGACCCACCGGATCCCTGACGCGAATCCCGAGGCTTTGACGGCGTCGATGGTGCTGCCGCCGCCCACCGCCACAATCACGTCCGCCTGGTGTTCGGTGATGAGCCCGGTCAACCGGTTGACCTCGTTGGCGCTGGGAACACCGCCGAACCCCACCCGGGTGGTGGGCAGGCCAGCGGCAGTGAGGGAGGCTTCGACGTCGTGTGCGACGAAACCCCAGACCAGATCGTCGGCCACGATGAGCGGCTTGCTGCCCAGCGGCGTCAGGAACTCGCCAACCCGATGAATGGCCCCTTTTCCCTGGACATACCGGGCCGGGCTGATCATGGTGCGGACCTGCAGAGGATGACTCATCTCAATCTCCTTCGATAGAGGGCTGTTCCAATGTCAGCGTAGGCGTGTGCGGGGTGGATGACGCCGGGCATTCTCACGAGGCGAGAACCGGAGTTGGAGGCTGCGGTGATTAACGGCAGACTGCTGGAAACACCGCTTCATCCCCACCACCCAAGGCAGGCGCGCAGTGATCTTCATCGTCGTCAAATTCAACGTCAAACCCGACTGGACGGACCGCTGGCTCGACCTTACCCGCGACTTCACCGAGTCCACCCGGCAGGAGGCGGGAAACCTGTGGTTTGACTGGTCACGCAGCGTTGAGAACCCCAACGAGTTCGTTCTGGTCGAAGCGTTCCAGGACGATGCCGCCGGTGATCACGTCAACAGTGAGCACTTCCAGCAGGCCATGAAGGACATGCCGCAGGCGTTGGTGGAGACCCCGCAGATCATCAGCGAGAAGATCTCCTCGGACGGTTGGGGGCGCATGGGTGAGCTGACCGTCGAATAGCCGGGTGTCCCCGCTATTGCGGGGCGTGTTTGGCACAGGCCTGGCCCAGGTGTTTGGCATTGGGTTGACCGACCGGCGAAGATGGGGTCATGGGACGCAATGATGCCCTTACCGGCATGGCTTCGGTGCAGAAGGCTTTCGCGCTGCTCGACGTCGTCGCGGCCGACGAGCGTGGCCTGTCGGCCAAAGAAGTCGCCGCCGCCCTGGACATGCCGCTGCCCAGCGTGTATCGGCTCCTGAAAACCCTTGTCGAGTCACGGCATCTGGTCCATCTCAAGGATGAGAGTAGGTACGCGCTCGGCTACAAGTTGCACGCCCTGGATGCCTCCCTGCACCGGCAGGTCGGGACGCCGTCCGCAGTGGCCCGGCTGGTGCTCGAACTACATTCACGGGGCGACGCCGCCGCCTACTACGCGGTGCACCGCGGCGATCATATTGTGGTGGCGCACGTGGTGGACTCCCCGGCCCGACGGCGCATCACCCCGATGGGCTTCGGGTTCAACGACGCAGCGCACGCGACGGCGTTCGGGAAGATCCTGCTGGCCGGCATGGACCCGGCACAGCGCCGGGTGTTCCTGGGCAGGCATGGTCTGCCGGCCATGACCGACAACACCATCAGCACCTTGGAAGACCTGGAGCTGGAACTGGACCGGGTCAGAGAAGGCGGGATTGCCGTCGAGCGCGAGGAATTCATGATCGGATCTTCCTGTCTGGGCGCCCCGGTGCGGAATGCTGCCGGTCAGATTGTCGGATCCGTTGCCGTCTCGCTCGACGCAGCAGAGTTCGATCAGCGGTCCGCGCGGATCGCCGTGCTGCTGCGTGATACGGCCGACAAGGTGGGCCGGGCGCTTCGGGCCACGTCGGTGTTGCCGCAGCGTCAATAAATACTCGATAGCATCAAACTATGGAGAACCAGTCTCAGTTGTGGGGTGTGATTACTGAGGTACTGACGTGGGTGGGGCTCGTGCCGGGGATTCTGCTGATCCTGACCGCCTGGATTATCCGCACCTCGCAGCTCGGCTGGACCGCCACGCACGCGGTTGTTTTCGTGACCGGTGAAGGCATCGGCTACCGCTGGCACGACCAGGACTATGAGATCCGCGAGGCCCTGTTTTCCTTCAGGGAGGGCAAGGACCTGGTGCCGGGGACCGAATTCACCATCTACTACAACCGGCGCGATCCGGGA
Organism: Arthrobacter glycogeni; assembly: GCF_054510815.1. Taxonomy (NCBI): domain Bacteria; kingdom Bacillati; phylum Actinomycetota; class Actinomycetes; order Micrococcales; family Micrococcaceae; genus Arthrobacter; species Arthrobacter glycogeni. Next base: position 335,568 of record NZ_JBTNDV010000001.1, on the reverse strand, counting down.
CTGTACTCGCTGACCGAACCGGTGCCGCCGGCCCATGCTTTCAGGATCCTGGGCTGGGTGCTCACCGGGATCGGTGTGGCGGCTGCGGTGGTGGGGTTTGTGCTGATCTTCGTGTGATGCTCGCGCAACCTAGGGCTTCAGCCGGGAGGCAACTGTGGCGCGGACTGTCTCGGCTTCGGCCAACACCCGGGCGCTGGGGAGGGAGGCAACCATGATGGTTTCACCGCGCGACGGCAGCACCACGAGGTAGTTGCCAGATTTGATGTCGCGGGTAATGAGGTCGGACCCGATCACGCCTGGCCTGGCCGCCAGCTTTGGTCGTTTCAATAGCCCGGTGTTCGATTTATTGAAAAGTACTTTTTCAGCCATTCCTTCAACCCCTTTCGTCTAGTTCCAGTATCCGCTGCTGTCGGCTCGGTGTACACAATCCGCGCTGAGTTGTCCGGTTCGAGGGCTTCTCGATCGATCAGGGTGTCCTGAACCGTTTTTGCCACCAAATCCACAAGGATTTCGTCCTCGTCTCCGCAGAGATCGCTGATGGCTAGATGGTTCAGGACCGCCAAGCCGACCCGTTGCGTGCCCGGGTCGGCGTCCATCGCCTCATCGATCGCCCATTGGGTGCGTTTCCACCAGAGGTCTCTCCGGTCCGCCGTCCGACGCTGAGCCAGTGCGATCCACGCGACGGTGCCAGCGATTACTGCCGCCACGACCGTCGCTAGTGGCGCCCCGGCAGCAACGATCAGCAGCCAGTCCGGCACCACCGACGGGGTCGCTGCCGGGGCAGGGAACATTGTGCCTCCAGGCTACGCAGCGGACCAGAAGACCCTAGGGTCCTACAGGGCCGACGTCGCCAGCTGCTCCGCGATGTACTCCGCCTGCCGGATCGCCAGTGCCACGATGGTGAGCGTCGGATTCGCCGCCGCCCCCGTGGTGAACTGCGACCCGTCCGACACGAAGAGGTTCTTCACATCGTGGGTCTGTCCCCACTGGTTAACGACGCCGTCTTCCGGACGCTCACTCATCCTCGCGGTTCCCATGTTGTGGGTCGCGGGGTACGGCGGGGTGTGGTGTGAGGAAAGCGCGCCCACCGCCTCGTAGAGCAGCGACGCCTGCTGGTAACCGTGGTTGCGCATCGCCGTGTCGTTGGCGTGGTCGTCGAAGTGCACGTTCGGGACGGGCAGGCCGAGCCGATCTTTCACGCTGGTGTTCAGGGTGACCCGGTTGGTTTCCTGTGGCATGTCCTCGCCGACAATCCACAGACCCGCCGTGTTCTCGTAGTCGTCGAGCAGCGACGCGAAGTTCGGGCCCCAGGCTCCGGGGTCCGCGAAGCTGGCCAGGAACGCTGGCCCCAGCGCAATGGTCTCCAGGTAGTAGCCGCCGGAGAAACCACGGTCGACGTCGTGCCGGGACTCATCAGCCACCAGGCCGGCCATCGTCTCCCCGCGGTACATGTGGACCGGTTTGTCGAACTTTGCGTACACCGAACCGGTGGTGTGGCGCATGTAGTTCCGGCCCAGCTGGCCGGACGAGTTGGCTAACCCATCCGGGAACATGGGGGACCCGGAGAGCAGCAGCAGCCGCGGCGTCTCGATCGAGTTCCCTGCCACCGCCACGAGGCGGGCCTTCTGGCGTTGGAGGTTCCCGGCGTCGTCAATGTACATGACGCTGTCCACAGTGCCCTCGGGGGTGTGGGTGATCTGTACGGCGTGGCAGTTGGGCCGGAGATCGAGCTTGCCGGTGCGCAGCGCCTTGGGGATCTCGGAGACGAGGGTTGACCATTTGGCCTTGCTCTTGTCGCCCTGGAAGTTGAAGCCGTCCTGGACGGAGGCGGGCCGGCCGTCGTAGGGCTCCGCGTTGGTGCCGTACGGGCCGGTGGCGTAGTGCCGGTACCCGATGCGCTCGGCCCCCGCAGCAAGTACCTTGTAGTTGTTGTTGGCGGGCAGTGCCGGCCGGCCGTGGCGGTGGGTGCTGCCGATCTTCTGTTCGGCCTTGTCGTAGTACGGTGCCAGGTCCTCAAGGGTGATGGGCCAGTCCAGCAGGTTGGCGCCGTCGATCCGCCCGTAGGTGCTGCGGGTCTTGAACTCGTGCGCCTTGAACCGCGGGGTGGCGCCGGACCAGTGGGTGGTGGTGCCGCCCACTGCTTTCACAATCCAGGCGGGCAGGTTGGGAAAGTCGCGGGCGATCCGCCAGCTGCCCGACGTCGTCCGCGGGTCGAGCCAGGCCATCTGGTTGAACGACTCCCACTCGTGGTTGATGTATTCGTCGTTGGTGATGTGGCCGCCTGCCTCGAGGACCACTACCTTGATGCCCTTCTCGGTGAGTTCATGGGCGAGGGTCCCGCCGCCCGCGCCGGAGCCGATGATGACGACTACCGAGTCGTCGTCGAGGCCGAAGTGTGCCGATGTTTCGGTGCTCATATGGTTCGTGCTCCTTCAACTTTGTTCTGACCCTTGAAGAGGTCCTCGACCGGCTCTTCAGCCGTGCTGTCTGAGGCTTCCTGCACCCGCTGGGGTGCCTGCTGAGAAATGTCGTAGCCGAGCGGGCCGATCTCGGTGAGCGGTTCGTCGGCTTCCTCGATCCTGGGGCTGGGTAGCCAGTCCAGGTCGTCGAATCCGCGGTGCAGGTAGCCGCCCTTGGAGAAGGATTCCCCTTCGTAGCCGAAGACCCCCCACACCTCGGGGTCGTCGTAGAAGTTCAAGACCGTGGTCCGCCGGATGAAGCCAAAAAACTCCAGATCGGCGATGCGCTGCAGTACGGCCAGGGCGCGGTCGTCGGAGAGGTCTAGGAAATTCTCGCCGCCCTGCTGGTTCAGGGTCAGCAGGCCCTGGGTCAGGGCCACCCTGAACCAGGTGGACTCGTTGGATTCGGTGATGATCTTGTCGGCCATGCGCTCATAGGGTCCGTCCGGAATCTTCGGGTGCGGGAAGGCCACCCTGATGATCCGGACCAGGATCCGGCGGGCCTCCTCAGTGAGCTGGAGCTCGTTGAGGGTCGAGTATTTCGCGGGATACGCCATTGTTATCTCCCTTGGGTGAGGTTGGGGACGAGGATGCCACGGCCGACCAGCTTGCCGCTGTCCAGGTCATGCATGGCCTGGACAGCATCTTCGAGGTCGTACGTCTGGGTGTGGAGGGTGACTTTGCCCTGGGCGGTGAGGGTCATGAGTTCCACGAGGTCGAGGTAGGTGCCCACGAGGTTTCCGACGATGTTGATTTCCCGGGAGATGATCTCGATGGTGTCGATGTTCACCGCTCCGCCGTAGCCGATCGTGTAGTAGCTGCCCCGGTTACGCAGCGCGTTCAGTCCGAGCTCCTCGGTGCCGTGCTCCCCGACGAAGTCGAAAACCACGTGAGCGCCGCCCTCGGTGATCTCGAGGAGCTTCCCGCCGTCGCCAGCTTGTGACAGCGTGTGGTCGGCGCCGAGCGTCCTTGCCAGCTCAAGTGCCTCCTCGGAGGTGTCGACGACGGTGATCTGCGCCGCGGTGAGCGCCTTCAGGGATTGGATGCCGATGTGGCCCAGCCCGCCGCTGCCGATGACGACGGCGTGGGTTCCGGGGTGCAGCAGTGGTGCGGCTTTGCGGACCGCGTGGTAGGCGGTGAGGCCAGCGTCGGCGAGGGCGGCAATGTCAGCAGGCTTGAGGGATGGATCGAGTTTCACCACTGAGCGGGCGTTGGTCTTCATCACTTCGGCCATCCCGCCGTCGACGTTCAGCCCGGGGAAGGTGGAGTTTTCGCAGTGGGAGTCCTGTCCCTCGCGGCAGGCCAGGCACAGCCCACAGGTGACGATCGGGTGCATGATCACGGTGTCGCCGGGCTGGACGTTGGTGACGGCGGAGCCCACCTCGCGGACCCAGCCGGCGTTTTCGTGTCCGAGAACGTAGGGGAGTTGGGGGTGCTGGATAGCGTCCCACTGGCCCTCGATGACGTGCAGGTCGGTGCGGCACAGGCCTGCAGCGCCGATGTCGACGACCACGTCCCACGGGCCGGTTGCCGTGGGCTCCGGCACGTCGTCGATCAGCGGGTCTTCCTGGTAGCGGTGTACCCGAACGGCTCTCATGGTCCTCCTCAGCGATGACTGACGCGGGCAGGCTCCGACGGACGTCAGGCGCTCCCAGCGGTGAACGAGTGCTGATGCAAGTGTGCCCGGGCTCACACTCGTTGGGAAGAGAGTTTCTCGCCGGGTGAGAAAACCTCGCGGTTCCGGGTGGGCGTCGTTTGCCGGGAATCCTGCGCACGGAAAAGTGGCTGCCCTGCAGGTGAGTGGTGGCGCAACCACTTTGCCGCGGGGAAGCCACTTTTCTGGCCGTGAAATCTGGCCGCGTAATCGAATGTGTACGACTGTATACAGATTATTTGCGTTTCAGGATAGGATGGATCCAAAGGCTTCACTGATCCTCGAAGGGATACCTGCAAATGACTGCTGTGGACACATTCGGCTCCAAAGACATACTCGAGGTGGCGGGGGCTGAATATCAGATCTTCCGCCTCGACGCTGTAGAGGGATCGGAGAAGCTCCCCTACAGCCTCAAAGTTCTGCTGGAGAATCTGCTTCGCACCGAGGACGGCGCCAACATCACCGCCGACCACGTCCGTGCCCTGGCCAGCTGGGACCCCGAGGCTGAGCCCGACACCGAAATCCAGTTCACACCGGCCCGCGTCATCATGCAGGACTTCACCGGTGTGCCCTGCGTCGTCGACCTGGCGACCATGCGCGAAGCAGTGGTTGAGCTCGGCGGCGACCCCAAGCGCGTCAACCCCCTGGCACCCGCCGAGCTGGTCATTGACCACTCGGTGCAAATCGACTTCGCCGGCAACGCCGACGCCCTCGAACGCAACATCGAGATCGAGTACCAGCGCAACGGCGAGCGCTACCAGTTCCTGCGCTGGGGCCAGACCGCGTTCGATGACTTCCTGGTGGTCCCACCGGGGATGGGGATCGTGCACCAGGTCAACCTGGAGTACCTGGCCCGAACCGTGATGACCCGCGAGGTCACCAGCGGCGGCACCACCGCGCTCCAGGCTTACCCCGACACCTGCGTCGGCACCGACTCGCACACCACAATGGTCAACGGCCTGGGCGTCCTCGGTTGGGGCGTGGGCGGCATCGAAGCCGAGGCGGCCATGCTGGGCCAGCCCGTCTCCATGCTCATCCCTCGCGTGGTGGGCTTCAAGCTCACCGGCGAGATCCCTGCTGGCGCCACCGCGACCGACGTCGTCCTCACCATCACCGAGAAGCTCCGTAAGCACGGTGTGGTCGGCAAGTTCGTCGAGTTCTACGGCGAGGGCGTCAGCGCCGTCCCCCTGGCGAACCGCGCGACCATCGGCAACATGAGCCCCGAGTTCGGTTCCACCGCCGCAATGTTCCCGATCGACGACGTCACCATGGATTACCTGCGTCTCACCGGTCGCCCTGAAGAGAACCTCGCACTGGTCGAGGCGTACGCCAAGGCGCAGGGCATGTGGCACGATCCGAGCAAGGAGATTGCCTTCTCGGAGTACCTGGAACTGGATCTGTCGACCGTGGTGTCGTCAATCGCCGGTCCGAAGCGCCCGCAGGACCGTGTCGAGCTGACCAACGCCAAGCCTCAGTTCCGCAAGGACCTGGAGAACTACGTGCACCGCTCGGTCGAGGAGGAAGGCGCCACGGTCGACGAGACACTCGAAGAATCCTTCCCCGCCTCCGACCCGCCCTCCTACACCGAGGCCGACACGAAGGTTGTCGACGCCCCACACGAGGTGGTGACCGCCACTGAAGCCAACCGCGATTCCAGCCCGATCGAGGTGACTACCGCCGACGGCCGCAGCTTCACTCTCGACCACGGAGCAGTCACCATCGCCTCCATCACCTCCTGCACCAACACGTCGAACCCTTCGGTGATGATGGCAGCGGCGGTGCTGGCCCGCAACGCGGTCGACAAGGGCCTCATGTCCAAGGCCTGGGTCAAGACCTCGGTCGCCCCAGGCTCGAAGGTAGTCACCGACTACTACGAGAAGTCGGGCCTGATCCCGTACCTGGAGAAGCTCGGCTTCTTCGTGGTCGGGTACGGCTGCGCCACCTGCATCGGCAACTCAGGCCCCCTCGACGAGGAGATCACCCAGGCCATCCACGACGCAGACCTCGCCGTCACCGCCGTCCTGTCCGGTAACCGCAACTTCGAGGGCCGGATCAATCCGGACGTCAAAATGAACTACCTGGCCTCACCGCCCCTAGTGGTTGCCTACGCCCTGGCTGGCACCATGGACTTCGACTTCGACGCCGATCCACTCGGCCAGGACGACGACGGCATCGACGTTTTCCTGCGCGACATCTGGCCGAACCCCGTCGAGGTGCAGCAGATCATTGACGACTCCATCGACAAGGAGATGTTCAAGGCCAGCTACGACACCATCTTCGACGGCGACGAGCGGTGGCAGTCCCTGCCCACCCCGGCCGGCGACACCTTCGAATGGGATCCGGAATCGACCTACGTCCGGAAGCCTCCGTACTTTGAGGGAATGAAGGCCGAGCCGGAGCCCGTCACCGACATCGAGGGTGCACGCGTCCTGCTGAAGCTGGGGGATTCGGTCACGACCGACCACATCTCACCCGCCGGTTCCTTCAAGTCCGACACCCCGGCGGGCCGGTACCTGCTGGAGCGAGGTGTGGAGCGCAAGGACTTCAACTCCTTCGGTTCGCGCCGTGGAAACCACGAGGTGATGATTCGTGGCACCTTCGCGAACATCCGCATCCGCAACCAGCTCCTCGAGGACGTCGAGGGTGGTTTCACCCGTGACTTCAGCCAGGCCGACGCGCCACAGGCTGCTGTCTACGATGCCGCGATGAACTACCAGGCTGCGGGAACCCCGCTGGTGATCCTGGCCGGAAAGGAATACGGTTCGGGTTCGTCCCGTGACTGGGCAGCCAAGGGCACAGCACTCTTGGGTGTCCGCGCGGTCATCACCGAGAGCTACGAGCGGATCCACCGCTCCAACCTCATCGGGATGGGCGTGCTGCCCCTGCAGTTCCCTCAGGGCCAGAACGCCGAGTCGCTGGGCCTCACCGGCACCGAAACGTTCGCCGTGTCCGGCGTGACCGAGCTGAACAACGGCACCACCCCGAAGACCGTCACCGTCACAGCAACCCCCGAAGGCGGCGGCCAGCCCGTCACCTTCGATGCCGTGCTCCGGATCGACACTCCAGGCGAAGCCGAGTACTACCGCAACGGCGGCATCCTGCAGTACGTCCTCCGCCAGATCGCCGTCTAGCGGCACAATACCCGGCGTAGACGTCGACGCGTCCCACCCCCGTTCCATGAGTATTGTCCTAGCCCACACCCGTGGCTAGGGCGCCTACTGTGCAGGACCTACTTATAGGAGCACCCAGTGTCTGAACCGGTTGAAAGTGTCTGATCCGGCAGATTCGACGGGACGCGTCGACGGCTCGGTGGTCTTCCGCGTGCTCCGCAGCGAGATTCTGGCGGGGATTCATCCTCCCGGGACACCGCTGCGCGAGGTGGGACTCTCTGCGCGCTTCGGCGTCTCCCGGACCCCCATCCGCGAGGCGCTCAGCCGGTTGCAGCACGAGCGGCTGCTTGAGCGTGCCGCGCGGGGCCTGCAGGTCCCGCAGATCGACCCGCAGGAAGTTATTCAGATTTATGACCTTCGGGTGATGCTCGAGCAGGAAGCTGCCGGGCAGGCGTCCAGCAGCCGGGGCGTCACGGACATCATGCGGCTGGAGGCGCTCGTGGAGCGGGATCGGGAACTCGAAGCCCCGGACGACCAGACCCGTATCCGCTGCAACGTCGAATTTCATGCGGCGGTCAGCGCCGCCGCGCACAACCGGGTGCTCCAGGACCTCCTCGAACGGCTTTCCACCCATCTCATCAACACGCCGCGGTCCACGCTGTCGGTGGGGAACCGGTGGGACGATGCACTTGACGAACACGAGGCGCTGGTGAGGGCCATCATCGCGCAACGGGCCGACGACGCACGACAGATTGCCCGGCAGCACATGGAAACGGCCCGCGCCCTGCGGCTGGAGCTGCTGAAGTCGGCAGCGAAGACCGAGTAGCGGCCGGTTCTCGCGCCGAAAAAGTGCTGCACTCGCAGATACGCTGTGGGCCAACCACTTTCCTGCAGTTACGGCACGCTTCTGCCGGGTCCGGGTCCGGGTCCGGGTCCGGGGTGGGTGGGTCCGGGGTGGGTGGGGGCCGGGACTGGAACGGCGGCCGGCACGGGATCGAACGACATATGGGCCCCCACCTTCCCCAGCAGCACCGCTGGGGCATCGAGCAGATAGTTGGTGCCGACGGTCCACGGCCGTCCAGACCCCTGCCGGTGGAAGGCATCCGCCGCACGCTGCACGTACCCCGACGACAGGTCCAGCAGCGGCCGCCGTGACATTCCGGGAGCCGGCACCGGGATCGCTACGGAATGCCCGTGCCGGTTCATGTGGTTCAGTAACCGGCACACATACCGCGAACTCAGGTCCGCCCGAAGTGTCCACGAAGCATTCGTGTACCCCACGCAGTACCCCAGGTTGGGCACCCCGCTCACCAGCACCCCCCGGTACACCCACGCGTCACCCAGGTCCACGGGGACGCCGTCCATGGTGAGTTCAGCACCACCGAGCGGCTGGAGAGCCAGGCCGGTGGCGGTGACGACGACGTCGGCCGCCAGTTCCTGCCCCGACGCCAGCTTGATCCCATCCGGTGTGAACCGGTCAATCCGGTCGGTCACCACCGAGGCCCGCCCCGATGCCAGTGACCGGTAGAAGTCGCCGCCTGGCGCGACGCAAAGGCGCTGCTCCCACGGGTTGTAGGCCGGCGCGAAATGCTCGTCGACCTGCTGTTCATCGCCGAGGAGGTCGAGGGCCTGGCCACGCAGGAACACCCTCGCTATCCGGGGCCACCGCTTACACAACTGGTAGAACGCCTGCGGGTAGACCACGTTGCGGGCCCGGGCCACCCGATGCGCCGCGCGTGCGGGCAGCACCCGCCGGACGGCGTCGGCGAACCTGTCTCGGCGCGGTACCGACACGACGTAGGACGGCGATCGCTGCAGCATCGTGACGTGGGCTGCGGTGTCGGCCATTGCCGGAAGGAGGGTGACGGCTGTGGCGCCGCTGCCGATCACCACCACCTGTTGACCGGTGTAGTCCAGGTCCTCTGGCCAGAACTGGGGGTGGACCAGGTCGCCGGCAAACTCTTCCATGCCGGGGAAGTCCGGTTGGTAGCCCTGGGCGTAGCTGTAGTAGCCGGTGCAGGCATAGAGGAACGAGCAGGTGACAGTTCGGCGGTGCGCGGCGCCGTCGCTGCCGGTCTCCAGTTGCAGGGTCCAGCGCGACGTGGTGGAGGAGAAGTCGGCGCCCACCAGGCGGGTGTTGAAACGGATGTGAGGGCCCAGCCCCGATTCGTTGGCGGTGTCCTGAAGATAGCTCAGGATGGAGGAGCCGTCCGCGATGGAGTCCGGGTGGGTCCAGGGACGCCACGGGTAGCTCAAAGTGAACATGTCGGAATCCGACCGCACACCCGGGTAACGGAACAGGTCCCAGGTGCCGCCGATCGCGCCGCGCGCCTCGAAAAGGGCGAATGATTTGTCGGGGCACTCGGTCCGCAGCCGATGCGCCGCGCCAATCCCCGAGAGACCCGCCCCGATAATGGCGACGTCGAGGTGCTCTGCGGGAGGGGACATGACTTCATTATCGCGGTCGACGGGCTCCGGTAACCAACATAGTGGGTGACCCGCAGCCGCGGCGTTGGGCGACCGCTGTTGTGGGGCTCCGCCACTATTGTGCGGCTACGCCACTATCGTGGCCGACGGGCAGTAGTCTCGACAGGTGAAACCGTTTCTGCTGATAGCCACCCGTGCCGAGGACGACGCCGCCGACGGCGAGTATCAGGCGTTCTGCCGCTTCGGTGGCCTCAAGGGGGATCAGCTGCACCGGGTCCGGGCAGAGGCTGGGCCAGTGCCGCACATTGACCTCGCGAGGTATTCGGGGATCATCGTGGGAGGGAGTCCTTTCAACTCCTCCGACGCCGAAGAGGTCAAGTCCATCGTTCAACGGCGGGTGGAACGCGAGATCGGTGAGCTGCTTGACCGGGTCGTAGCGGCCGACTTCCCGTTCCTGGGCGCCTGCTACGGCGTCGGGACGCTCGGGCGCCATCAGGGAGCGCTCATCGACAGGACCTTCGCCGAACCCATCGGGCCGACGCCGATCACCCTGACCCCCGCCGGCGCAGCCGACCCGCTGCTGGCGGGCCTGCCGGCGTCGTTCGCTGCCTTCGTTGGCCACAAGGAAGCCTGCACCACCCTGCCAGAGGGGGCGGTGCTGTTGGCCTCCTCGGACGGTTGCCCGGTCCAGATGTTCCGCATCCGCGCGAACCTGTATGCCACCCAGTTTCATCCTGAGCTCGACGTCGACGGGCTGGTGCAGCGGATCGATGTCTACCGCAATGCCGGGTACTTTCCGCCGGAGGAGGCGGAGGACTACATGGCCCGTGCCCGGTCCTCCCGGGTGGAATGGCCGGCGGCCATCCTGCGGAACTTCGTGGACCGGTACGCGGTGGAGTAGCCCGCGGAGAGTTTCACGCTCCGTTTACCCGGTATTGATGTCGGGGATGCCCTGGTGCGGCAGGGTCTCTGAAGGAGGGGATCACGCCCCTCCACAACGAAGGGAACATCTTCTATGGCATCCCGTGTAGCCAAGACCCTCACCAGCACAACCCTCACCAGCAAGATTCTCAACAGCAAGACCCTGACCGGCGCAGCCGCCGCAGCGGTAGGACTCACCCTCCTGGCAGCACCCGGCGCGTCGGCGCAAGTTCCCGCGCAGGCTCCGCTGAACGAGGATGCATCACCCATCCTCATCGGACACCGTGGTGCCGCCGGAACCGCGCCGGAGAATACTGTTGCCGCGTTCAAGGACGGCCGCAAATCCGGGGCCGACTTCTTCGAAATTGATGTCCAGCTCAGCTCCGACGGTGTGCCGTTCATCTTTCACGACAACACCCCGGCACGCACCACCAACGTCGAGGACGTCTTCCCGGACCGTGCCACCGACCCAATTACGTCCTTCACCTGGGCCGAGCTGCAGCAGCTCGACGCGGGATCCTACTTCGACGACCAGTTCGTTGGCGAGCGCATTCCTCACCTCGACGACGCCGCGAAGGTCGCGACCACCAAAACCGGCGTGTACATCGAGATCAAGTCGCCGGTGAACTCGCCGGGCGTCGAGCAGCTGGTCGCCGACGAATTGCGCACCGACAAGACCTGGCAGCGCCTCGTGGCGGCTGACAAGGTGCAGGTCCTGGGCTTCGATGAGGCCTCCAACCGCACGTTCGCTGAGCTCGCTCCGGAGATTGAACTGCAGCAGCTCGCCGGGGTTGTCCCCAGCCCGGCAGTGCTGAAATCCTGGGCTACCTTCGCCGACTCGGTGGGGACCAACTATCGCGTGCTGACCCCGCAGAATGTCAGCGACGTCAAAGCGGCAGGACTGGTGCTCGGCGTCTACACTGTGAACTCGCCCGAGGCGGTCCAGGCATCGATCGATCTGGGTGTCGACGCCGTCACCACCGATTTCCCCATCCAGAACGCCCGGTACCTCGAGGGGGCGCCGGTGTTTCCAGGCAGCAGCGTGGAGATTGTCGATTCGGTGAACAACCCAGCCGGCGACGACGTCCAGCCCGAAACCGGCGAGCATGTTCTCCTGCGCAACACCAGCGACAGGACCATCGACGTCAGCGGATACCTCCTCCGGGACGCTGCCAACAACATCCTCACCGTGGGTGATGGCTACACGCTCGCAGCGGGCGCCGAACTGCGGGTCTACACCGGTCCGGGAACCAACTCCCCGGAGGCCTACTACAACGGCGGAACGGCATCGGTACTGAACAACGGCGGCGAATCGTTGGGTCTCTGGACCTCACGGGACAAGCTGCAGGACGTCTTCGCCAACTAAAGCGTCGCTGACCCGAAAGGATGTCCCTCCCGAAAAGTGCATGCAGTGCCTGCATTGCATGCACTTTTCGAATCCCGGGTGCATGCGTTGCATGCAGTGCATGCACCTTTAGGATTGTTACCCCGTCGGGAGCCAGGTCAGATCAGGAGTCAGATCGGCAGTCAGGTCAGATCGGGAGTAGCGAGGTAATACGGGGCGCTGAACCGGAGCCCGGCATTCACGACGCTCAGGGCGACACCCGTGTCAATCACGGTGCGGCTCTGCAGCCGGTGCTGCAGGCTGTCCCGATGGAGTGCCGCAGCGGGGTCCTGCAGGATGGCAGACCAGACGTCCGCGACAGTGGTGCAGTGGAGGACAGCGCCCGTGACGCCCCGCACCAGCCAGGTATCCCCGGCAGCCTGGACGCTGGGGATACCTGGCAGGCCGTGGCATAAGGCGTTGATGGTCTGCGCAGCGATCAGCCGGTGGCGGAGCGTGCTCACCGGTCCGAGCACCTCATCGGCAACGACAGTCCGGCCGCACACGCCACACATCTAGCTGCCGCACCTTTCGTCCACGAAGAACCGGTCAGTAAGAATCACTGCATCACGTCGCCGGAGTTGGGTCCCAGTGTCTGGCCGACGAAGAGGTTGCCGCCGGGGTCGCTGGCCAGTAGTAAGGCGACGGGGGCAACCTCGGCTGGCGTGCCGAAACGGCCCAAGGGAAGCTCCTTCCGTTTGGCAATCTTCCAGTCTTCGGAAATTTTCTCGACCAGCGGCGTCTCGATAGGTCCCGGAGCTATGCAATTGACCAACACATTGTCACCAGCCACCTCCAGGGCGAGGGACTTGGTCATACCGATGACGCCGGCCTTCGCCGCACTGTAGTGGCTGAGGCCGGTGCCGCCCTTGATGCCCAGCTGGGACGAGATATTGATGATCCGTCCCCACTTGTTCGCCCGCATGTCGGCGACCACCTCACGGCAGCACAGGAAGACCCCGGTCAGGTCGACCGAAATGGTTTCCTGCCACCGGGCCAAAGACATGTCCTGTAGTGGTGATTCGGTGAGCAGGCCAGCACTGTTGACCAGGATGTCGATCCGACCCAACTCGGTCCGCGCCGCGGCGAAACCAGCAACCACACTTGCCTCGTCCGCCACATCGACAGTGATCGAGTGGGGCGAAGGCGTCCGGTCCAGCAGCACCACCCGGGATCCGCTCGCCCGGAAAGCAGCGGCAATAGCTGCCCCGATGCCGCTACCGCCGCCGGTGACCACCACTGTCCGCGCGGTGCTCATGCCTTCATCTTGACGGTGAGGCCGCCGTCGACAATCAGTGATTGCCCGGTCACGTAGGCGGCGTCGGCCGAGGTGAGGAACCCGATCACGCTGGCTACCTCCTCCGGCCGGCCCACGCGACCCCACGGGATGTCCTGCCCCGCGCGTTCCAGACCGTCCGGGCCCAGCGAGTTCACGGGATCCAGGGACTGCGGGGTTTCGATCAGTCCGGGAATGACCACATTTGCCCGGATCCGGCGGGGACCCAGCTCGACGGCGATGCTCCTGACCAGCCCGAGGATTCCCGCTTTAGCCGCCGCGTAATGTGCGTGATCCTCCCAACCGTAGACTCCGCCCGCGATGGACGAGACGGCGACCATCGCGCCGCCGTCGTCCATCCGGGTGGAACCAGCGCGGAGAGTCCGTAGCACACCCGTCAGATCGACGTCGAGCATGTCGTTCCAGCGGGAGTCCGTGAGCTCATCCAGGGGTGCGTTGCGCAGGATACCGGCGTTGGCCACCGCGTAGTCCAGCCGCCCGAACTCGTTGAGCGCCCGGTCCGCGAAGGTCTCCACCGACTCGGTGTTCCTGACGTCCACCTCCTGGACGACAGCCTTACCCCCGGCCCGCTCGGCCAGGCGGAGCGTCTCCTCCGGGTCGTGCGGATCGCCGGGAAACGTGCCGATGACCGAGCGGACCCCGCGTTGCGCGTAATGCACGGCGAGAGCACGTCCAATACCGCTGGCGGCCCCGGTAATGATGGCGACCGGAGAATCAGACACTCGGGTCCTCCAGCAGCTCCTTCGGGATGGGCTTCGCCATCATCATGAGTAGGCCCGAAACGAGGGTGCCAAGGGCTCCGACCCACAGGGCCGCCGCCGTGGTTCCGGCCGCCGCGGTGACAATGGTGAACAGGGCGCCACCAAGGATGATGCCGGGCTGGCTCATGGCACCGATGAACGCGAGTCCGGTTGCCCGGCAGCTGACGGGGTAGCACTCGGCCATAAAATACTGGATGGCTGCGTAGGGTCCTACCAGGAAGAAAAGCCCGACGCCGTAGGTGAGGATGATGAGGAAAGGGGTGGAAGCGATGGGGCTGAGCATGACCGAGAAGGAAATACCCGAGATGATCCAGCCGATGATGATGGTCTTCTTCCGGCCAATGACATCGCCGAACCAGCCGTGGAAGACGTAGCCGAAATAGGCCAGTGCGTTGATGACGATCAGCATCCAGAAGGCGTCGGACAGTTCCACTCCGCGGGAGTTCACCAGCACCGAGGATCCCAGGATGCTGAAGACCATGATGCCGAAGAAGTTCACAATCCAGGCCAGGGAGAAGACGATGGTGTTGCGTCGCAGCTGTGGTTCCCAGATGCGCTTCAGGGGAGCCGTGGAGGAGTGCTGGACGCCGAAGGAACCGGCCAGTGCGTGGGCTTCGTCGACATTGCCGGACTTCTCCAGCTGGGTCAGTTTCTCGTGCAGTTCAAACTGGGGAGTCTCTTTGAGCTTCTTCGCGATCAGGTACACGATGATTGCCGCGGGGATGGCCGCCATGATGTAGAGCGCGCGCCAGCCGAGAGACGGCAGGAAGGCGAAGGCGAGGGCTGCGGCCAGCAGGAAGCCCAGTGGCCAGCCACCCTGGACGAAGGAGTAGTAGAAGCCGGGACGCTTACGCTTCTTCTCGTCTTCGGTGACCTGGAAGACCTCGTTCATGTAGGTCGCATTGACTGCCTGCTCGGAGAACCCGAGTCCACCGAAGGAGCGGACCACCACCAGCATGGCGTTGCTGATGAAGCCCAGTCCCGCAGGGATCACCGAGGTGAGAGCTGAGACGACGGCGGTGCCACCGACTGTGAGCATCATTCCCTTGCGCCGGCCGAGCCGGTCAATCACCGGTCCGACGCCGAAGCAGACGATCGCCGTACCAACGGCAATCCAGGTGTTGATCGCGTAGGCCTCGGTCTCCGTCCAGCCGAATTCTTCCTGCATGGCGGGAAGCAATGTGCCGAACAACCCGTAGTCGAAGACCGCGATGGTCCATGCAAGCAGTGCCAGGATCATTGCCGTGTTGGTGTTCTTTTTGCTGAAGATGGGCAGCGCGCGTTTTTCGCCGCCGGTGGGTGCGGATAGGTCGATGAGTGCCGGAGCCTTCATGAGTTGGCTTCCTTTCTGGGATTGTCGGACAGGAACTTGTCGGCGATCTGGTCGAAGGTTCGCCAGTTGACGCCGTCGTGCGAGTTGAAGTGCTGAATGAGGCGCTCGAGCATGAGCAGCACCTGGGGGCGGCCCGACACGTCAGGATGAATGGTCATGGTGAAGACGGCCTCGTCCATTTCCTGGTACACCCAGTCGAACTGGTCCCGCCACATCTGCTCGATATCACGCGGGTTGACGAATCCGTGGGAGTTGGGAGCGGCCTTGATGAACATCATTGGAGGCAGGTCGTCGAGATACCAGTTGGCAGGGATTTCGACGAGCTCAGTCTCGTGGCCGCGGACCAGCGGCTTCATCCAGGCCTCAGCCGGCTTGCTGTAGTCGATCTTCGTCCAGCTGTCGCCCACCCGCACGTAATACGGCTCAAAGTCGTTGTGCATCAGGGAGTGGTCGTATTTGATGCCCCGTTCGAGCAGAATTTCGTTGGTGATGGTCGAGAACTCCCACCACGGCGCCACATACCCGGTGGGTCGCTTCCCCGAGACCTGTTCGATGAGTTCGATCGACCGATCGAGGATGGCGGTTTCCTGCTCACGGGTCATCGCGATCGGGTTTTCGTGGGAGTAGCCGTGAACGCCGATCTCGTGACCGGCTTCCACCACCATCCGGGTCAACTCGGGGAAGGTCTCCAACGAGTGTCCCGGGATGAACCAGGTGGACGGAAGGTTGTACTTTTCGAAAAGCCGGAGGAGGCGGGGGCCTCCCACCTCACCGCTGAAGAGCCCACGGGAGATGTCGCAGGGGGAGTCCTCACCGCCGTAGGAGCCGAGCATGCCAGCAACGGCGTCGACGTCTACGCCGAATGCAAGCTGTATGTTTTTTGTCATGGGTCAGCCTTTCGAGGGGGTCAAAGCGGTCAAGGTGTCGCTCTCCTGCGGGACCAGCGGGCCCCGAACGTGGAATTGCTGTTCGATGAGGGGACGGCTCATCCGGAGGGTGAGGAGCAGTTGCAGTAGGATTCGCGCCTGCCCCGGCCGGAGGAGGCCGGAGGGGATGGCTCCCGCAGCGAGAAGGTCCTTTCCGCCACCGGTGCCATACACCGGCACCACAGGGCCGGCATGCACGCGCGTACTGGTGACGACGACGACGCCCCCGGATGTCGCGTCTGCCACCGCCGTGCACATGACGGGGTTCGCGTTGCCGATCCCGGTGGCCTCCAGCACGATGCCTGCCGCTCCCGCCGCCCGCGCCGCGTCGATCAGCACGGCGTCGGCGCCCGGGTAGGAGGTGACGACGTCGGTCCGGGGGAGACCGACGTCGTCACCGGTCAGAGAGCCCGGCGGGGGCAGGGGGTCGAAGCGTGCCGGGCGGGTGCCCATTGACACGTCGCCGGTTTCGGTGACGCTGCCAGCTGGGTGGGTATCAGGGCTGTCGAAGGCCGCGTGGGCGGTGGTGTGAACCTTCCGAACGCCTGCCGCATGGAATATTTTCCCGGCGAAGCTGACCAGGGCGCCGCGGCCGCCCGCTTCGGGGGAAGCAGCGACCGCGATAGCCCGCCGCAGGTTGTCCGGCCCATCGGGCGTGAGGTGATCGGCAGCCAATTGGGCGCCGGTGAAAACAACAGGCCGCCAGTCGTCATGGAGCAGGTCGGCCAGATACGAGGTTTCCTCGGTGGTGTCGGTTCCGTGAGTGACGACGACGCCGACCACCAGTGGATCGCTCAGCGCAGCTTTGACCTCCGAACAAATCTGAAGCATGTCCGGAAAGGTGAGCCGGTAGGAACCCTTCCGCATCACGTCGACCACCTTCACCGGGATCGACCCCGGACCGGTGCTGTGCAGGAGCGCCTCGCCTGAATCTTCAGCTATGGTTGCGCCCCCGGCTTCGGCGGAGTTGCGGGAGGCAATGGTGCCGCCGGTAGCCAGCAGAACGACGTACTGTTCCTCGCCAGCGTTCACGGTCACCTCCATTTCGTTCGACACACGTGTTTACACAATCGTTTGGGTAACCGGCAATTCACGTGCCGGCAGATCTTCCGACCGGTGTCGATCGCCCCAGTCGGCTAAGGTAACCCCTAGTGGTTCTGCAACCCAATCGTTTGGGTTGCGCTGAGGAACAGACTAGGATGTGATCTGGGTCTCGTCAAGAGGTGAGGCAAAAGTTTTACGTCTAAGACAATCGGTCTACCACGCGGGTGCTGGAAGAAGGGGGAGCTTCATGGACGCATCAGGATCAAGCCGTACGCCAATCACGTTGAAGGACCTGGCCAGTGAGCTGGGCATTCACCCGTCGACGGTGTCCAGGGTCCTGCACTCGACGTCGGATGTAGCCCGTGGTGCCGCGTCGTCCTCCACGGCCCAGAAGGTGCGGGACCTTGCCCGCGAGCGCGGCTACTCGCCGGACCCGCAGGCAAAGAGCCTCAGGACCCGGCGCACCCGGGCCCTCGGCGTCATCGTGCCACGACTTTCCGACCTGGTGCTGGCTACCATGTATGAGGGCATCGAGGAAGCGGCAGCCGAAAACAACTACTCGACATTCGTCATGAATTCCCATGACAGCACCGATGAGCAGCGCCGCAAAGCCGAGATCATGCTGGCCCGCCGCGTAGATGGTCTCATCCTCGGCGACGTGCACGCCGGCAGCGACCTGTTACCGGACCTTCGTGCCCGGCAGATCCCGTTCGTGCTGATGAACCGGCGGCACCCGGGGTTCCCGTCGGCAACCTGCGACGACGTCGTCGGTGGTGAGTTGGTGGCCGACCACCTCTGGCGGGCGGGCCACCGGCATGTCTCGCTCATCGCTGGCGAACCCTATGCGAGCACCGCCCTCGACCGCACCGCGGGCTTCCGGCAGCGCTGGCAGGTGCTCGGCGGCGCGCTGCCGGACAGCTCGGTGACCTGGTCGCGCTTCGACACCGAGGGCGGCAGGGAGGCGGCGGAAACCATTCTGGCGCAGCCCGGCCCGGCGCCGACAGCGGTCTTCGCGGTGAACGACTTCGCCGCGATCGGGGCCATGGGAACCTTCCGTGCCCACGGCCTGACGGTGGG
This sequence comes from Arthrobacter glycogeni, assembly GCF_054510815.1. Lineage (NCBI taxonomy): Bacteria > Bacillati > Actinomycetota > Actinomycetes > Micrococcales > Micrococcaceae > Arthrobacter > Arthrobacter glycogeni. The sequence continues at coordinate 317,175 of NZ_JBTNDV010000001.1, read as the reverse complement.
CCAGGACATCGCTGTCGTCGGCTTCAACGACACCTCCCTCGCGCCGCAACTTCCCATTCCGCTGTCCTCGGTACGCTCGCCGATGTTCCAGATTGGCCGCCAGGCGATGCTGATGCTCCGGCGGATCATCAACGGGGAGAAGGTCGAGTCCGTCAGGATGACCCCCGAACTCTTCGTCCGCGAAAGCAGCGCAGCGGCCCCCCTCCACGAATCGCACCGTTCACTGGCCAGCTGACCCCCAGATCCGGGACCGGATTGCCTTCCCTTCCGCGCGGGCGGCGAGGGCTTCCTCCATGGTGACCGGCGTGAAGGTGGTCTGGGTTCCGGGAGCACTCCGTGCCAGCAAATCCATGTCGGAACTGATGACCGTGGCCACCATGGCGTAACCCCCGCCGGAAACGGCATCGCGGTGAAGCACAATCGGTTCCTTGCCGCCAGGAATCTGGATGGAGCCGATCGCGTAGCCAGCGTCAACGATGTTCGACGGATCGGATCCCGCACCGAACGGCTGAACCCGCGGCTTCCACGAGACGGACGGGCCGGCATACCGCAGACCCGTACGATCCGCGACAGGCGTCAGCTTCCAGGTGGCGCTGAACAGCGTCGCCAGCCCTTCCTCGGTCAGCCTGTGGTCGTAAAGACCGGGCAGGACCCGGACGGTGATCTCCTTGCCGAAGGTTGGCCGGAGCGACTCATCGATGAAATCCGCAGCCGATGCACGGCGCTCCGCCCCGACAGTCCCGACCGTCCCGACGTCGAGCGTGTCGCCTGCTGCGAGGGCGCGCCCCTTGAATCCGCCCATGGCACCCAATGCATAGGTGGAACGGCTGCCCAGTACCACCGGGACGTCGATTCCGCCCTGGACGGCGACGTAGTAGCGGGTTCCGGCGCGGATCATCCCGAAGGACACCTCATCGCCGGCGACCAGCTCAAGCCGGGTCCACTGCTCCCGGGGCGTCCCGTTGACGAGGACGTCCACCGGGGCACCGGCGACGGCGATGACGGCGTCGTCGTCGGTGGTGAACCGGGGTCCGATGTAGGTGCATTCCAGGACGGCCTCAGCTGGCGTGTTGCCGGCGAGGGCGTTGGCCATCTCCGCCGACAGCTGGTCCATTGACCCGCCCTGGGGGATGCCGACGTGGTAGTAGCCGGGTCGGCCCGTGTCCTGGACCGTCGTGGCCAGCCCGGGCTCGGTGATGCTAATGGCCATTGAGGTGCTCCATGATCTCCTGGTTGTATTCGGTGGGGTGGGCGAGCGCCTGCTCAAGGTCGAACACCACCGGCGCCTGTCGGTAGGTAAATGACCCGTCGGACACTTGTTGCTGGATGCGTCGGTATTCGGCTTCGTCAACCGGCGTGAACTTCACGATGTCCCCGGGTTTGAAGAAGATCATGAAGTCGTCGAAATCCGGGAGGCGCTGGGCAGGATCGAAGATCGGCGCCGCGGCGATCCCGAACATCTGGTACCCGCCGGCGCCGCGGACCGAGTAGATGCAGGCAAAGCAGCCGCCGTGGCCAACGGTCAGGGCTGGAGTGTCGGTGCGCGGGCTCAGATACTTGGGTACCTCGAGCTGTTTCTCCTGCGGGACAATCTGGAACATGAACGGCAGGCCGGCCACGAAGCCGACCATCGATACCAGCCACGGCGACTCATGATGGCGGCTGATGAACTCGGCCGGCGACGCCAGATTGTTCTCCTCGGCCGCGAAGTCGAGATCATTGCCCTCCGGGCGCTGGTGCCCCGAGCGGAAACGCGCCCCCGTTTCCCGGGTGTACGGATCGTCGTACCAGACGGGTACCTCGATGATGCGGGTCTGGAGGGTGTGCTGCGACATCTGCGCCACCTCGGCCTCGACGCCGCGGACCGCGTCTTCGAGGGTGTCGGGCGGCAGGTCGTCCGGGTTGAACCGGATCAGCAGGGACGCGTTGGCTGGGCAGATGTCGGTGATCCCCGGCAGGTCGCGGGATCCCAGGACCGCCGCCATCGCGTTGGCCTTGAAGTTGGCTGCGAGGCTCATCCCCTCGGCGATTTCGACGAACAGGAACTCGTCTCCACCCCAGGTGTAGCGGGCCGCGTCCAGGTGCAGGGCTGTGTCGCTCATGCACTCGCTCCTAACAGGTCGGGTGTTGTTTCAATGAATTTGGAGTGATGCTCGACGGCGGCCACTTCGCTCCGGGCGAGGACGGCCTTCAGCAGCGGGAGAGTGGTCTTCACCCCGTCGATGAGGACTTCGCCCAACGCTCCAGCGGACCGGGTCATTGCCTGTTCCCTGCTGGAATCCCAGACGATGAGTTTGGCCAGCAGGGAGTCGTAGAACGGCGCCACGGCGGATCCGGCCACGACGCCTGAGTCGATGCGGACGCCCGGCCCGCCGGGCCACTGGAGCCGTTCGAGGGTGCCCGGGCTGGGCATGAACCCGTTTTCGGGGTCCTCAGCGTTGATCCGGAATTCGAAGGCGTGACCGGTGAACCCGATGTCCTCCTGCGCGAGGCGAAGTGCGCCGTCGCGTGCCACCAGGATCTGCTCACGGATCAGGTCCAGACCGGTGATCATCTCGGTAACCGGATGTTCAACCTGCAGGCGGGTGTTCATCTCGATGAACGCTGCCTCCTGGGTGTCAGGGTTGTAGAGGAATTCGACGGTGCCAAGCCCGCTGTAGTTGCATTGGCGGCCGAGCTCGATGGAGGATTTCAGGATGGTCGCCCTGACGTCGTCCGGTAGTCCGGGTGCCGGGGCTTCCTCGACGATCTTCTGCTGTCGCCGTTGGAGGGAGCAGTCGCGGTCGCCCAGGTGGATGACCCGCTCGCCGTCGCCGATGATCTGGACTTCGACGTGGCGGGCGCGGTGGACAAACTGTTCAAGGTACACGGTGGGGTCTCCGAAGGCCGCCTGGGCTTCGGCCTGGGCGATCTCCACCGTGGACAGGAGGTCCTGTGCTGCGGTGACGAGGCGGATCCCCCTGCCACCGCCGCCTGCGGAGGCCTTGACCACGAGGGGATAGCCCACCGTCCCGGCGATGCCGAGGATGTCGCTGTCCGGGGTGAGAGCGCCGTCGCTGCCGCGCAGGGTGGGCACGCCCGCTTCCTTGGCTGCCTGCCGGGCGCGGGACTTGTTGCCCATGAGCTCGATCGCAGCGGCGGACGGGCCGATCCAGGTCAGCCCGCGATCGACGACGTCCTTCGCGAAGCCGGCGTTCTCGGAGAGGAAGCCGTAGCCGGGGTGCAGTGAGTCGCACCCCGTGGCTTCGGCTGCCGCCAGGACTGCTTCCGCATTGAGGTAACTCTTTCCGGCGGGGGCCGGGCCGATGACGTGGACCTCGTCAGCCAGGTGCGCGGCGTAGGAGTCTTCATCGGGCTCGCTGGCCGCCAGCACTGTTCGGATGCCCAGCTCGCGGGCGGCCCGGATGATCCGGACAGCGATCTCTCCCCGGTTTGCGACGAGCAGCTTCTCCACGGTCATCCCTCGGTCACCGTCGCAATGACATCGCCGGGGTTGACGGTCCCCGAATCTTCGATGGCGAAGCTTTCGAGGGTCCCCGAGACGTCGCTGCGCACCTCGGAGAACTGCTTCATGATTTCGACGACGCCGACCGTCTGGCCTGCCTCGATCCGGTCGCCAACGGTAGCGTAGGGCTCCTTGTCGGGGCCAGGCTTGCGGTAGAAGATGCCGGGAAGTGGGGAAATGATGTCGGTCATGGGTCGCCTTTCAGGGCTCTGCTCGGGACTGTTGGATGGACTGCTGGATGAACTGTGAGGATCGGGTGGAAACGGTGGAGCTACCCGGAAAGGGCGGCGCGGACGGCGGCGGCGACGTCGGGGGCGTTGGGCGCGTCGGAGTGCACACAGATGCTGTGGAACTCGATCTGCAGTTCGGTGCCGTCTGACGCCTCGACGATGCCGTCCGCCACCGCACGGCGTACCCGCGCGGCGGCCTTGGCGGGGTCGGTGGGTTCGGGGCGGCGCTGGATCAGCAGCTGGCCTGCCGGACCGTAGTTGAGGTCCACATACAGCTCGCTGACGAACTGCACCCCCAGCTGGTCGCAGACCGTCTGGTGTTCGGTGCCGGCCAGACCGTAGAACGGCACGTCGTAGAGGGCGGCGACCTTGGCGGCGGCGGTCATCAGGGCGCGGTCCCTGGACAGCATTCCGTACAGCGACCCATGGGGTTTGATGTGGTTCAGGGTCGCGCCGGCGGCGGTCAGGAAGGACTGCAGTGCTCCCACCTGGTACAGCAGGATGTTCTCCACCTCGTCGGGGGTCAGCTTCATCTCGCGTCGGCCAAAGCCCACGAGGTCCGGCAGCCCGGGGTGGGCGCCGATGCCCAGTCCCCGTTCGGCGGCAGCGGCAACGGTTGCCGCCATGGTGTCTGGGTCTCCGGCATGGAATCCGCACGCCACGTTGATGACGTCGACGGTGTCCATCAGCGCCAGGTCATTGCCGAAGGAGTGCAGGCCCAGCGACTCACCCATATCCGAGTTCAGGGTGGGGGTTGGCGTGCTGGTGGTGTGGGTCACAGCTGGCGAAGTCATGCGCTTCACACTAGTGGCCCCTACGGTGGCCGATATAGTGGACTTCCGCCCTCGAATAAACGGATTCGGTGGGCACTTGCACAGGTGGGCCTTGATGATTATTGCGGATCTGCTGTCCGAAGACACCTTGCAACTTCGGTTGCATACCCCCAGTTCGAGTGACCGGCTGGCACGGGAAATCAGCTGGTGCGCTCCCGCGGAAACCATCGATCCCACACCGTTCCTGAGCCGGAACGTCCTCCTCCTGACCAACGGAATTGGCTTGAATATCGAGGATGACCGCACCTGGTCGGCGTATGTGGAACGGCTGGTCTCCGTGCAGGTAGCCGCCGTCGCGTTTGGTACCGGATTTGCCCACCGCCTGATCCCGCCGGGGCTGGTGCGTGCAGCCGCAGTCCATGATCTGCCGCTGCTGGAGATTCCCAGGTCTGTTCCGTTTCTGCAGGTGCATCGCCATGTCACCAACGTGTTGCAGTCCGAGCGTTTCACGGCGATCACCAGGTCGTGGGAGCTGGCCCAGGCGTGCGCTGGTCTCGCGTCATCGGGTGCCGGACTCCCGGTCATCCTTGATGCTGCCGCTGCGGCGGTCCAGGGCGAGGTGGCAATTGTTGACGCCGTCGGTGTAGTGATCGCCAGGTCGCCGGAACGTTCAGCGTGGAGCCAGGAGGACCTGGAACGGGCAGCGTCGGCTGGGATGGACTCGATAGTTCCGTTGCCGATGGGGACCGGGGATTCTTTCCAGCTAGTGGTGCGGGACGCCGAAGTGGAACATCCCATTTCCACTCTGCTGGCGCCTGTCGCGTCGATCATTGCCGTGCAGTTGCAGTCCGCGTTGCTGACCACCACCTCCAAGCAGTCCGAGCTCGAAACGCTGCTGGGTCAGGTGTCCGACTGGAACGGAGTCGCGTTGGAGCAGTTCGCGAGGACAGTGGTATCCACCGGACTCCTCAGCGAGGAGGCAACAACCGTGATCGCCGTCCGCACGGGCCACGGCACCTTGTCGGATGCCTGGAAGACCCGGCTCATGCTGCAGTCAGTGTTCGACGTCGTCAGGGTCCAGGTGCGCGACGGCACGCTGTTCGCGTTCGCCCAGCAGCCGCGGAAAGGGAACGATCCGGGAGCGACAGCTCCGGAGTCGCTTCTTGCCTGGTTCACCGAAGAGATGCCAGACCAGGCGGTGGTGCTGAAGGGGCCGTGCGCGAGCACCGATGAGCTACGGCTCGGCGTCTACCAGTCCCAGGAATTGCTCGCGAACGTCACCAGGCCAACCCTTGCCCCCGAGTTGGCCATCAGCGCACTGATCGCGTCTACCGCCACCCATGGCGCGCGGGCAGGCGCACGGAAGCTACTGGCTCCGGTGATCGCCTACGATGCAACCCATTCCCTGGGCCTGCTCGACACTCTCGAGTGCTTTTTGGCCCACGACGCGCAACCATCCCGGGCCGCGGCGAGTCTTTACATTCATCGGAACACCCTGAGTCAGCGGATCGCCAAGCTCGAAGGACTGTTGAGATTGTCCCTGTCAACCCTTGAGGGGCAGGCGACCTGCCTGCTGGCGCTGCGGATCCTCAAGGGCTGACACCGCTCACGCCGGAACAAGGCTGACACCGCGCTCACGCCGGAACCTCGTAGGCTGAGCCAATGAGCATCCCCTTCCTTGAGCCCGGCCTGGCCACCACGACCCAGGTGTTCTCCCGCGACACCCCACCGGTGCTCACGGTCAACCCGGGGGACACCGTGCGGGTCCGCTCCCTCGACGCGTGGGGCCACCTGGAACGCCAGACCGTCCCCGGCGAAGACAAGCCGCAGCTCTTCACCGAACGGAAAGGCCATTGCCTGACCGGGCCCATCGCGGTGGCCGGTGCTAAGCCTGGGGACATGTTGACCGTCACCTTCGTCTCCCTGACGCCCGATCCGTGGGGATTCACCACCGCGGGCCGCAAGGATGATGCGTTCACTCGACTGCTCGATGTCGACGGCGGTGTCCCGCACTGGTTGCTCTGGGACATCGACGTGGAGCTGGGGAAGGCGACCAACCAGCTGGGCCAGAGCGTGTCGCTCAACCCGTTCCTCGGCGTCGTCGGCGTACCGCCGAACCGTCCCGGAGACTTCACCACCACCCCGCCGCGCGCCGACGGTGGTGGCAACATCGACTGCAAGGAACTGACCGTTGGGTCCACCCTCTTCCTGCCGGTGAGCGTACCCGGTGCACTGCTGTGCGTCGGCGACGGCCATGCGGCGCAGGGGGACGGCGAGGTGGGTGGCACGGCGATCGAGTGTGGGATGACCACTGAGCTGGTGCTCGACGTCGTGGTGGCTGCCCCGCTGCGGACCATCCACGCCATCACCCCGACGGCGAGGATCACCTTCGGGTTCAACGCCGACCTCAATATCGCGACAGCCGAAGCGCTTAAGGCGATGCTCACCTGGATGCAGGACCTTTACGGCGTGGAACGCACTCAGGCTTTAGCGCTCGCAAGCACTGTTGTCGACCTGCGGATCACGCAGATTGCCAACGACACCTGGGGTGTGCACGCGGTGCTGCGCCGCGACGCGGTGCAGGAGCCGGCGGACGTCTGACCGATGCGGCGACACCCACCCCGCCAAATAGCAAGTAGGCTGAGGACTAGTTCTGTCAAGTGTTTCGCTGCCCAACGATAGGGGTCCCGTCATGAAGCAACCTCAGCCTCGCGGCCCAGTGAGCACGCTGCTCCTGGACATCCTGAATGACCCGGAACGCAGCACCCCCGATACCGTGCACCCGGCCAACGATCTGACCGCAGCCGTGCACGACGCCATCGCGGCCACCCCCGATCTCGCTTTTGACGAAGACCTCCAGCTGACCCTGTTCTGCCTGTTTGAGCTGCATTACAGCGGCATCGATGCCACGGGCGGCGACTGGGAGTGGAGTCCCGAGCTGATCGCTGTCCGGCGACTGTTGGAGCGGGCCTACGAAGCGCAGCTGCGATCAGTAGTTACCCTTCCGGAGTTGCCGGACATCACCAGTGCCTGCGTCGCCGCAGGCCTGTTCGAGCTGACGGGCGCCGACGGCGGTCCGAGTATGTCCCGGTATGTGGCCAAGCAGGCGACCAAAGACCAGGTCGGCGAGTTCCTGATCCAGAAATCCGTCTACACGCTCAAGGAAGCCGACCCGCACACCTGGGCCATTCCCCGCCTCACCGGCCGGGCCAAGGCAGCCTTGGTGGAGATTCAGGCCGACGAGTATGGCGGTGGGGTGGCCAACCGGATGCACTCAGCCCTCTACGCCCAATCAATGAGGGAAGCGGGGCTCGACGACCGCTACGGCCACTACCTCGACGCCGTCCCTGCGATCACCTTGGCGTCGTCGAACCTGATGTCAATGTTCGGCCTCAACCGCCGCCTCCGGGGTGCGACTGTTGGCCACCTGGCGTCGTACGAGATGACTTCGTCGCAGGCGAACCGGCTGTACGCGCGGGGTTTCCGGCGCCTCGGATTCAGCGACGCGACCGCCGCCTACTTCGACGAACATGTGGAGGCCGATGCCGTCCACGAGCAGATCGCCGGAAGGGATCTCGCGGGAGGGCTCATTGAAGCCGAGCCGGACCTGCTGGAGGACGTGTTCTTCGGTGCCGTCGCGGCGATGACCGTTGACACGTGGATGACCGAGCACATCCTGAACGCCTGGAACGCGGGCATCTCATCGCTGCGTTCCCCGGCCACGGTCACGGCATGAGTGCCGTCATGGACGACGACGGCGACGGTGTCGCCGAAGAGGGTGCCGGAGACGAGGTCTCCGCGGTATCGACCGGACCGCGCCAGACGATCGTCGCTTTCCCTGATGGGCCGCTGCTGGTGCGCGGGGATTTCGACATCGTCGACCCGGATGGAAATCAGCTGCGCCGCAGTCGCAAAACCGTTGCGCTCTGCCGGTGCGGGGCCTCGGTGATCAAGCCGTACTGCGACGGCAGCCACAAGCTGATTGGCTTCAAGACCGAACCCGAAAGTTAGCTCCGCTCAGGCAGTGTCAGTTCGAGGATGAAGTCATTTTCGACGCCGGCGCCCAGGCGGAACGTCTTCACGCCCACCTTGGTGAAGCCGTGCTTTTCGTAGAATCGGACGGCGCGGTGGTTTTCGTCGTTGGTTCCCAACCAGACCGCCGCCCCGCCTTTGGTCGCCGCGGTCTCGAGGGTCGCCTGCATCAGGGTGGCGGCCTGACCGCGCCCGTGATGGTCCGGGTGGACATAGAACTTGCTGAGCTCGATGGTGGGGAACCTTGAGAGGGATGACCGCACCCCGGCATCAATGGGGTCGCCCTCGACGAGCATGCTGTAGGCAATGAGGCGGTCGCCGTCACGCAGGCACAGCAGCGTCTTGCCTGGATCGGCGACGTGCTCAAGGAACCGTTCCGGTGAGAGTTCGGTTGCGATGTGGTGCTTGATGTCCTCGGGTCGCGAGGAGGCAGGGCAGGCGAGCGGGAATGTGACGGCAGCCAGCTCAGCGAGCCGCTCTGCGTCGTCGGCGGTTGCCTGGTCAATGAGGAGATCCACGGGATCCATAATTCCATGCTCGCGGGCGCTTGCTGGTGCGAGCGGGCCTGCGGCCGCACTTTGTGACGGCTCGGCTCCGGGATCGTACGTGGTGCTTTTGAAAGGGCTAGGTAGACATCCCGCCCGCCTTCCGCCTGCCTTCCACCGCGCGGGAGCAGCAGAGGGCAGGCGGGGTGTGGTGCTAGGAACTGGTGACGAGGGTGGGGTAGTCGATGTAGCCCACCTCGGTGCCGCCGTAGAAGGTGCTGCCGTCCGCTTCGTTGAGGGGGGCGTCGGTGGCGAGCCGTTCCACGAAGTCGGGGTTGGCAATGAACATGCGGCCGAACGCAATGAGATCTGCGCCCCGTGCCAGCCACATGTCGGCGCGTTCCTTGTCAGCGGCGTCCTGGTTCTGGACGAGGGGGGACGGGTTGACGATGAGCGTTCCCTCCCACAACGCCAGAATGCGCTCGTTGACTTCGTCCTCGCGGGCTTCGATGATGTGAAGATACGCGGGGCCCAGCGGTACCAACTGCTCGAGGAGTGACGTATAGGTTTCCAGGACGTCGTCCTCGGAAATGTCATTGAAGTCATTGCCGGGGGAGAGGCGGAAGCCCACCCGTTCGGCGCCGATGGCCTCCACGACCGCCTGCATCACTTCGACCAGGAAGCGGGTGCGGGCGACGGGAGAGCCGCCGTATTCGTCGGTGCGCTGATTAGTGCCGCTCGCGAGGAACTGGTGGGGAAGGTAACCATTCGCGCCGTGGATTTCGACGCCGTCGAATCCGGCGTCGACAGCCTTGCGCGCAGCGGCGGCGTAGTCGGCGATGGTGTCGGTGATGTCCTGCAGAGTCATTGCTTGCGGGACCACGAAGTCCTGCATGCCGTCGGTGGTGAAGACCTGGCCGGCGGGGAGGACGGCAGAGGGTGCCAGCGGGGTCTGGCCGTTGGGGAGCAGGCTGGGGTGGCCGATGCGGCCGGTGTGCATGATCTGGGCGAAGATCTTACCGCCTTCAGCATGCACTGCGTCAGTGACGGAGCGCCAGCCGGCAACCTGCTCGGCGGTGTGCAGTCCGGGGGTGAATGGATAGCCCTGGCCCAGGGCGTTAGGCTGCGTGCCCTCGGAAATGATCAATCCGGCCGACGCGCGCTGCGCGTAATAGGTGGCCATCATGTCGGTGGGGACGCCGTCGTCGTCGGCGCGGGACCGGGTCATCGGCGCCATGACGGCGCGGTTGGCGAGCTCGATGCCCCCGACGGTTGCGGTGTCAAAAAGTGTGGTGTCAGCCATAGCGATGCCTATCGGTCGATTGGTTGGTACGATAAACAACGTACAACGATGGAAGCCTTAGTACAACTTTTGTCGTACTAGATGTCGATCCGAAGGAGCTCAGCCATGAGTGCAGAACCCCTCCCGCGGCACGTGGGGCACCCGCTGGTCGAGGAGCTTCGCCTGACCGAGGTGTTGCAGGCGCTCTCGGATCCGCTTCGGCTGAGTATCGTGGCAACGCTGGCGGAATCCGGAGCCGAGCTGTCCTGTAGCGCTTTTCACCTTCCGGTAACAAAATCGACCAGCACGCACCACTTCCGGGTGCTCCGCGAGGCCGGCATTGTGTGGCAACGGTATGAAGGGACAGCACGGATGAACAGTCTGCGCAGGGAAGACCTAGACGCCGTCTTCCCGGGGCTGCTCGCGTCGGTGCTCGCGTCGGCGGATCGGCAGGACTAGGGAAGAGGTCGGTCAGCCGGATCGCACGCCCGAAAATAGGTAACGGGGTCAGCTGGGTCCCAAAATCCGGCGGGCATCAGCTTGGGCCCGTAACTCCGCCGGGCTGACAACTGCGCCCTCCAGATGCACCGACCCGCGGATGAGCCGTCGAAGCTCGGCCGGTGAATAGGGGTCGGGTGTCCGCCGGTGGGCCATCGCATGACAGTTGGGGCAGAGTGGAACCAGATCGGTGACCGGATCCAGCACATAGTCCGAAGTGAGCTGCGATCCCGGCACGATATGGTGCACCTGGATGAAGCCGGCCCCCAGCTCGCCGTAGGTCTCCTCGAAGTTGAATCCGCAGACCGAGCAACCGGTCCCGTGGTGGGCAACGCAGAGCCGGCGCGCTTCGGGATCGCGCTCGTAACGGTTCGCCACGGTCCGCGTCAACGCGCTGGCGGGGAGAGTCCCGGGGATGGGGCTCACGGGATCGGTCACCGACGGCGGGACGTAGTCTGCCCACACCGCGCGCAGCAGGTGCTCATCGGTCGCGGCGAGCGGGGTTCCGGAAGCGGGCGGGGCATCCCCGACAAGATTCGGGACCCGGCTGAGCAGCACCGACTCGGGGATGTGTTCTCCGCGGGGGAGGAGCAGGTCGACGTCGACGGTCAGGGAGGCGCCGTCGTCGTCGGCTGACGTGGCGACGATCCCGTGACCGAGCAGACCGCGTTCGGTAGTCCCTTGCACAAGTATCCACGCGTCAGTGCCCGGAATCGCCCCGGAAGGGACAGGCCAGGTGACCGTCGCGAATCCGGTGACGTGCAGGGTATCGAGGATCGAGGTGTAGGCGAACTGCCACCCGTCCCGCCGATCCGGATCCCAGCCGAGCACGATTGCCGTCATGGCACTCATTGTGTCATTGGCCGATCAGACCAGGGTCCGTTAAAGCGGGCGGCTGATAAAGCCAGAGTCCGTTAAAGCCGGTGGACGTTAAAGCCACTGGCCGCACACCGGTTCCCCGGTGCACGGCCAGTGAAGGTACCAAACTGGTGCTCGGTTAGGCGGGGTCGGTGGAGCCCTCGGCTACCGGAGTGGTCGCCGACTCCGACTTTGCGTCGGCCGCCAGGGTCTGGCGACGACGGTACAGCTGGATGCCGATTGCCACGGGAATGGCTGCCAATGCGGTCGCGCGCATCCATGGCCGGTCCAGGACATGCCCGGTGACCGAATCCAGCGACACCGCGCCGGCTCCGGCAATCGCGAACGACGCCGCAGCGACGCCCAGCACAGCCGGGTACTCGAACCCACCATCCGTGGCAAAGAAGCCGTTGGGCGCATGAACGCTGGCAGCGACGCCCATGGTGGTTGCTGCGGCAGCACCGGCGACCGGGGTGCCCAGACCGACGGCGAGAGCCAGACCTGCGCCAGCCTCACCTAATCCGGCGAGGACGGCGCTGGTTTTGGCCGGGCGGAAGCCCATGGCGTCCATGCCCTTACTGGTGCCGTCGATGCCTCCGCCGCCGAACCAGCCGAACAACTTCTGCGAACCGTGGGCGACGAGGACGCCGCCCAGGCCAACCCGGAAGATGGTCTGCGCGGTGGTGGCCGCGACAGGTGTGTGTACGTGGTGCGTCATGGAATTCCTTCAGTGGGGGGTGCTGCTGCGTGCAACTCCTCTTCTACAAGGCACGAAGGAGCTGGTTTCTTCCCGCGGTCACAATTCCCGTTGATCGGCGGGACTGTCAGACTGTGAGCATGGACATCGCATTCGGTCTACTCGCCCTGGTTTTGGTGGTGTGCGCGGGTAGCGCCCTGGGCCGCCGACTCAACATCTCAGTTCCGCTGCTCCTGGTGCTGGTGGGCGTTATTGGTTCCTATCTTCCCTTCATTCCGCCGGTGGAATTGAATCCCGAGCTGGTGCTGATCGGCATCCTGCCGCCACTCCTGTATGCGGCGGCCCTGCGCACCTCGGTGGTCGACTTCCACGCCAACAAACGCAGCATCGGCCTGCTCTCCGTGGGTTATGTCATCTTCGGGACTGTCGCTATTGGGCTGCTGGTGTGGTGGCTGATTCCCGAGGTCCCCCTGCCGGCGGCGCTGGCGCTGGGCGCCGTCGTCGCACCGCCCGATGCGGTGGCGGCCACCTCCATTGCACGCCGGGTCGGGATGCCGCGACGGGTGGTCTCCATCCTTGAGGGCGAGTCGCTGGTGAACGACGCGACGGCGCTGGTGCTGCTGCGGACCTCGATTGCCGCACTCACCGGCAGCGTCACCCTGTTCGACGTCGCCACCGAGTTTCTGCTCGCGGTGGCCGGTGGGCTGGTGATCGGGGCCGCCGCCGCGTGGATCATGTTGCAGATCCGTACCCGGGTGCGCAACGTGGCAGTGAATACGTCGCTGTCGCTGGTGGCGCCCTTCGTTGCCTTTATCCCGGCCGAGGCGATCCACGCGTCGGGGGTACTCGCCGTCGTCGTTGCAGGCCTGATTCTGGGCACCAAAAGTCCGGCGATGCCGGGCGGAGCCTCCAGGGTGAGCGAACGCAGCAACTGGGCCACCGTGCAGTTCCTGCTGGAGAACTCGGTGTTCCTGCTGATCGGGTTGCAGGTGCGGTTCATCATCGAGGCGGTCAATGACGACTCGCTGGGGGCCGGCCGGATCTGGTGGACCTGCGCCGCGGTGGTGCTGGCGGTCCTGGTGCTCCGGCCCATCTGGGTGTTCCCGGCCACCTACCTGCCGCGGCTGATTCCCGCGGTGGGCAGGCGGGACCCAGCTCCCGCATGGCAGCTGCCAGCGATCGTTTCATGGGCCGGGATGCGCGGAGTGGTGACCCTCGCCGCCGTGTTCACCCTGCCCGAGGACGTACCCCACCGTCCGGTCCTGGTGCTCGCCGCGCTCAGCGTGGTGGCCGGGACGCTCGTCCTTCAGGGCTTCAGTCTGCCGTGGCTGGTGCGCAGGCTCGGCGTCCGGGGACCCGACCCGCAGGAGGACGCACTGACCCGCGCGTCCCTCATGCAGCAGTCCACCACCGCAGGGATGCAGCGGTTGGAGGCGCTCACGCTTCCCGACGACCCGCCCGAAGTGCTCGCCATGCTCCAGCGCCGCACCGAGGAACGGAACCTTGCGGCGTGGGAGCGGCTGGGCCGGCCCGAGGCCGAAGCCCGCACCCCCAGCCAGCGCTACGCCGAATTGCGGATCCAAATGCTTGAGGCCGAGCGTTCCAGGATCCTCGAACTGCGTCGCACCGGGACCTACGCGCACGAGGTGATCGACGGGGTGCTGAACCACCTGGATGTGGAGGAGTCCATCCTCGACTCAGTGCTCGACGACGACGGTCCCGGCACCGACGCCTCGCCAGCCGCCGCTCCGTCCGGCGACGGAGACTGCGTGGAGCTGAGGGCAGCCCCCGACGGTGATGCCCCTGGTGACCTGCGATGCCTTGACTGCATCGCCGAGGGAACCGAACCCGTGCACCTGCGGATGTGCCTGCAGTGCGGCAGGATCGGCTGCTGCGACTCCTCGGCCGGGCTCCACGCGTCGCGCCATGCACGCGACAGCGGACACCCGGTAATCCGTAGCGTGGAACCGGGTGAGGCCTGGAAATGGTGCTACGTCCACGAGCTGCTCGGGTAAGGCCGGCGCGCCCGGTCTAGGTGGCCGGTTTTGGTGCCCGGGCTTAGACCCCCGGTCTTGGACGTCCGGGCTAGGTGGCGGGTTACACCGTCCGTTGCGCGCGCAGGACGGTGTCGTGGATGGTGAGGCTGGCGCCGTCGTGATTCTGGGTCCTCTCGCGGGACTCGGTCGCAATCTCCCACTGCGCCGGATCGAGGAGGAGGGCAATCTCTTCGGCGGTATAGAAGAGGTCCGTCCGGGGTGGCCGGTGCGCGCCCGATTCCATGTCCGTCGGATGGTGGCCCACGATCAGCAACGTGCCGCCGGGTGCCACGGCTGCCGCCAGCCGGGTGAACAGCGGTTCACGCTCCTCCTTCGGGAGGTGCATGAACTGGGCCGAGATGAGGTCAAACGAGAACTCCGGCGGTGCCCACTGCAGCAGGTCCTGGCGGGTCCAGGTGATCCGGGCGGCCGACGCCTCATCCGTTGCAGCATGAGCAGCACCGCGGGTGAGGGCCACCTGCGAAATGTCGACGGCCGTGACCGTCCAGCCGCGGCGTGCCAGCCAGATGGCGTCGGCGCCCTCGCCGCTGCCGACGTCGAGCGCCGTACCCGGCGTCAGGTCAGCAACCTCGGTAACCAGCTGCGGGTTAGGTTGTCCGCTCCAGATAGAGGGGCGTTCGTTGTAGAACGCATCCCAATAGGTTTGGTCGAACTCGGGGAGTGCCTGCTCGTGGGCGTCGTGCGAATGGTGGTTGTGGGAGGTCATGAGGCGGTCACCTTTGTACGGTCGGGCAGGGTGGGGTCGGGTCGGTCTGGGCGAGGCCGCGGTGCGCAACGAGGTCGCGCTGCAGTTCCTCCTCCATGAGGTTCATGTTAATCATCGCGCCGGTCCAGGACCCATCAGCCGCCGACGCGAGCACCTGCAGGTGCATCTGCGCCGCGTTGCCGATGGCCCAGACGCCCGGGACGTTGGTGGCGCCGTCGCCGTCGCCGGTAGCAATCAGGGTTCCGAGGCCGATTTCATGCTCGACGGTGACCACGCCGAGGCCGGCGAAAGCCTCGGCGCGCGCCGTGAAGGTGGGCCCGACCACGAGGGCGGTCAGCGGAACAGTGCGGCCGTCGTCGAGCACGACGCCGCGCAGCAAGTCCTCCTCGATGCTGAGTTCCTTGACGGTGCCCTCGACCACGCGGGTGCCGCAGGCGGCGAGCTTCTCGAGCTCCTCGCCGGTGGGTGAGGGATTGGTGTGGAGGAAGAGGGTGATGTCGTCGCTCCATTGCCGGAAGAGCAGCGCCTGATGCACGGCCATCGGGCCGGTGGCGAGGACGCCGATCACCTGGTCGCGGACCTCCCACCCGTGGCAGAACGGGCAGTGCAGGACGTCGCGGCCCCACCGTTCGCTGATGCCCGGGATGGCGGGCAGACCGTCGACCAGGCCGATGGCGATCAGGAGCCGGCGGCCGGTGATCACCTGGCCGCTGGTCAGGGTGACGGTGAAGTCCCCGCCGTCGCGGCCCGTGCTGACGACCTGGCCGTCGACGATGGTGCCGCCGTAGGACTCGACCTCCGCCCTGCCGATCGTGAGCAGCTCGGAGGGCTTTATGCCTTCGCGGGTGAGGAAGCCGTGGACACCCTCGGCGGGAGCGTTGCGAGGCTCGCCGCCGTCGACGACGACGACGGAGCGCCGGCAGCGGCCCAGCATGAGCCCGGCGCTCAAGCCGGCGGCGCCACCGCCGACGATGACGACGTCGTACTTATCTGTGAATGGAGGTGTGCTGGTTCGTGTGGTCATGTTTTTCATCCTGAACCCGTTCGTGAGGTTACGCAAACATCTTTGCTGATATGGCAAACTGCGGTCATGGACAAAGCAATTGACGATGCGCTTGCCGCCGTCGGGCCACGCCTTAAGGCTCTGCGCCTCCGGCGGGACATTACCCTGACGGCGCTCGCCAAGGCGACAGGAATCTCCGTGAGCACCCTGTCGCGGATGGAGTCGGGGCAGCGGAAAGCCACGCTTGAACTGCTGCTGCCCCTGGCGAAGGTGCACCAGGTGCCGCTGGACGAACTGGTGGGTGCGCCCTCCACCGGTGATCCGCGCGTCCATCTGCGGCCGATCGAAAACAGATGGGGAACTGTGGTGCCGTTGACGCGACGGCCGGGTGGTATCCAGGCATACAAGCACATCCTGCCGCCCGGAAAAGCCATGGAAGAGCCAGACCAGCAAGTGCACGAAGGGTATGAGTGGCTGTACGTGCTGAATGGCAACCTGCGGTTGGTGCTCGGCGACAGGGATCTGGTGCTACCCGCAGGGGAGGCCGCCGAATTCGATACCCGGGTGCCGCACTGGTTTGGGCGGGCCGATACCGGGGCCGTCGAGTTCCTGAGCCTGTTCGGGCGCCAGGGCGAGCGGATGCACCTGCGGGCAGTGTCGGACGACGACGACTAACCTCCGGCAATTTCGGCCGCCTGCCGCTCGTCGCGCCAGAGCCGCACGCCGGCCCAACATGCCGGTGAACCATTGACTGAGCCTGTGGTCACACCTAGTGTCGTATTCACTAGAGGAAAATCTTATTCCACAATGTGGAATAAGATTCATGCGGGAATCACAGTCAAAGGGGACTGGATCATGGACAATCTTGCTGTACTGAGCCTGCTGGCGTTGGCCCCGATTCTGGTAGTGGGGGTGCTCCTAGCGGGATTCCGCTGGCCCGCGAAGTACGCGATGCCAGTCGGCTACGTTTTGGCAGTGCTGGTGGCGCTGCTGGTCTGGAAGATGGATTTCACCGGCATCATCGCGGCGTCGCTTGAAGGACTGATCGTCGCGGCAACCCTGCTCTATATCGTGTTCGGTGCGCTGCTGCTGCTCTCGACTCTCACCGTCGGCGGCGCCATGGCAAGCATCCGGGCCGGGTTCAACAACATCTCGGCCGACCGACGGGTACAGGCGATCATCATCGGCTGGTTGTTCGGTAGCTTCATCGAGGGTGCGTCGGGCTTCGGCACGCCGGCCGCCGTCGTCGCCCCCTTGCTGCTGGCGATGGGCTTCCCGGCGATGGCCGCGGTGATGGTGGGCCTGATCATTCAAAGCACGCCGGTGAGCTTCGGCGCGGTGGGCACGCCCATCCTCGTCGGTGTGACCAACGGGCTGGGCGGCGATCCGGCGGTGGAGGAGCGCATCGCGGTCCTCGGGTTGACGATGCCTGAGTTTGTCTCGAACATCGGCTTCCAGGTCGCGGCGATCCATGCGATTGTGGGCATCCTGATTCCGCTGATCCTGGTCTGCATGCTGACCGGGTTCTTTGGGCCGGAGCGGCGTTTCCGCGATGGACTGGCTGTCTGGCCGTTTGCGATCTACGCATCGCTCGCCATGACTGTTCCTTACGTCATCGTTGCGCGTTTCCTGGGCCCGGAGTTTCCGTCGCTCTTCGGCGGGCTGCTGGGGCTGATGCTGGTCATGTTCACCTCGAGCAAGGGCTTCCTGATGCCGAAGGACACCTTCGACTTCGGGCCACGGTCCTCCTGGTCCGACCGCTGGATGGGCACCATTGAGCCGTCCGAGGCGACCGACTCACGCACCCACATGAGCATCATCAGCGCCTGGTCGCCGTACGTGTTGATGGCGGCGCTGCTGGTCGGTACCCGGGTGATCGCCCCGTTGAAGGAATTCCTGACCGGCATTCAGATTCCCTTCGAGAACATCCTCGGCACCGGGATCACCACCAACGTGCAGCCGTTCTACTCGCCCGCGTTCTTGATGATCATCGCCGCCGTCTTCGGGTACCTCCTGCACAGGATGAACAAGCAGCAGATCGCCGAAACCATCAAGGTGTCCGGCAAGCAGCTCGCCGGGACCGCTGTAGCCCTGCTGTTCGCGGTTCCGCTGGTGAGGGTGCTCATCCAGTCGGGTCCGGACCTCAACGCCTCGGGCCTGTCGAGCATGCCGGTGACCCTGGCCGAGGGCGCTGCCGCCATCTCAGGTGTCTCCTGGCCGGTCATCGCGCCCTTTATTGGTGCGCTGGGTGCCTTCGTCGCGGGATCCAATACCGTCTCGAACCTGACCTTCGCCCAGTTCCAGTTCTCCACCGGCGTGGCCATCGGTGTGCCACCGGAGCAGGTAGTCGCCGCGCAGGCGGTCGGCGGTGCGGGTGGTAACCCGATTGCAATCCACAACATCGTGGCCGCCGCCGCGACGGTGGGGCTGCTGGGGCGGGAGGGTGACCTGCTGCGCAAGACCATACTGGTGACCCTGTACTACTGTCTGGCGGCCGGTGCCGTGGCCTCACTGTTCATCTTCGGCTTCGGCCTGAACCTCGGCACCTTTGTGCTGGTGGCTCTGCTGATCGGGCTGGTCTTCCTGGCCCGCTGGATGATGCGTTTCCAGGGTAAGGATGCGCTGTCGCTGGTCGGCGGCGGTCCTCGAGACGGTAGCGATGGTGGGGACAACGTCCGCAGCAGGGACGACGACGTCGATTTTCGGGGTAACGACATTGACGACATTGACGACGTCGATTCCCGAGACCGCGTCTAGACGCGACTCCCAGCTACTAGGGGCGGTCTCCCCAGACCCCGGATGCCGCCCCTAACCTCAGCTCCGCGCGTAGAAAAGCTCCGAAGGTGCAGGATCGTGGTTGGGCAACCACTTTCCTGTGGCAAGCCCACTTTTTTTGGGGTCCAAAGTGCAGTTCGGCCACTTTTCTGGCTTCGGGGCTGCGGCTCGGCCACTTTACTCAGCCCGACGCGAAAGCTTGGGCCGTGCTCCAGCGGGCGGATCGCTAAACGAGGCTGGTCAGCCCGCTCTGGGCGGCGACGGCGTGCTCCGCGAAGGCGGAGAACCGACGCGTGGCGGGTGAGAGGTAGCCGTTTTTACGTTGAATAAGGGCGATCGTGTCGAAGAGGGGCTCGGCGAAAGGGAAGCTCCGCACGTCGTCCTGGCGACGCAGTGAACTGAGGATGCCGCGGGCCATGAACGAGTCTCCTGCTCCGGCCGCCACGAGGCTGTACGCCGTCTCTGCATGTTCGACTTCCATCTGGGCCTCGATGGAAAGCCCTGCCAGATTGGCTCGGTCCCGCAGCTGGCGGCGCGTAGGATCCATCCATCCGGCGTGCGCGTCGTAGAGAACAAGTTTTGCAGCGGCCAGCTCCTGAATGCTCACCGGACCAGCATCGGCGGGCCTGGTCGATGAGATGTAATGCACCTCGTCACGCGCAAGATGTCGAATTTGAAGGTTGTCGCTGTCTACCGGAAGCACGACGAGGCCGCACTCGATTTCCCCGCTCGCTACCGATGCGGCCACGACGTGGGAATTCAAGCCGATCATGCGCACTCTCACACCGGGATACTTCTGGTTGAACTGGACGACAAGGTCCGCGAGATCATAGTTGGCGGCATATCGGAGAACGCCAAAAGTTGATACGCCACCGGTCAGCGTCTGTAGCGCCCGCACGGCTTCGACTCCGTGTCGAGCTGAATTGACGCATTCGAGGGCATGAGGGCGCAGTTCCTCCGCGGCCGGCGTCGGAGAGAGGCCTTTGGAGGTGCGAAGGAACAGCGACACCCCAAGTTCCTCCTCGAGACGCGAGATCAACTCGGATGCCGATGCCTGACTGATCCCCAATTCTCTCGCCGCGGCGCTGATGGAACGGCAGCTGTAGCCAGCGAGGAAGGCTCGCAACTGATTCAAGGTCATAGGGCAACCCTATATCTTCTATCGGCAAAGGGAGGGTTCCCCTATGCAAAAGCGTGTCCTAAGCTCGCCCAATGGAACTCAACGCGCACTACGCATCCTTCATTACGGGATCATACGAATGTCTGAAGAGCGCCGCCATCGGTGGAGTACCAGCACAGCGACTCCCCAAAGTGGTGGAGACGGTATCAGAGATGCTGTCGACCATCGAAAAAGGTGGGCGCGACGCCGTCGCCGAGTACTCGCAAGTCCTGGACGGCTGGGCGGGCGGCGACATCGAGATGGACGCCGACTCCCTCCGGCGGACCGGTGACGCACTGAAACCCAAACTACGGGCAGCCCTCGAGGCAGGGTCGGAACGCACCAAAAGGTTTGCGGGTCTGCAGCTCGAGCATTTGCAGGACTTCGAAACGGAGATGATGCCGGGGGTGGTCGTTGGCCAGCGATACATCCCGGTGAAGCGGGTCGGGGCGTACCTTCCCGCCGGTCGCTTCCCTATCCTCGCCAGTGCGTTTATGACTGTCGGTGTGGCGAAAACGGCTGGCGTGCCCACCGTGATCGCCTGCTCACCACCGACCTCGTCGACAGCTGGTAATCCGGCAGTGTTCTACTCGGCGTACTTATCGGGCGTCGACCGGGCGTTCGTCGTCGGCGGCGTTCAGGCACTGGCCGGCATGGCCTTCGGGCTGCTCGGCGAACAGCCAGTGGACATGCTCGTCGGTGCAGGCAACGCCTATGTCACCGAGGCGAAGCGGCAGCTTTTCGGTCGGGTCGGCATGGACCTGCTGGCAGGTCCGTCCGAGGTCGCCATCATCGCCGATGACACCGCCGACCCGGTCATTGTCGCCGCCGATCTGCTGGGGCAGGCCGAGCACGGCCCGCAGTCTCCTGCTGCACTCGTCACGACGTCGCGGGAGCTCGCCGTCGCAGTCATCGCCGAGGTTGATCGCCAGCTGATCGACCTGAGCACCCGGGATATCGCCGGGGCCGCCTGGCGGGACTACGGAACGGTTTACGTCACCGAGAACAACGCCACCGCCGTCGAGCTCATGGATATCCTCGCACCCGAGCATCTGGAGATCATCACCGCCGACGACGACTACTTCCAGAAGAACCTGACCAACTACGGATCGCTCTTCCTGGGGGAATGGTCAACGGTGGCCTATTCCGATAAGGGCATCACCGGAACCAACCATGTGCTACCTACCGGTGGTGGGGCACGATCCTCGGCTGGCCTGTCCGTGTCGCGGTTCCTGAAACCCCTGACGTTCCAGCGCATCGAGCGTGCAGCGACCATGGACCTGGCACCCCAGGTGTCCGAAATTTCCGCCTATGAGGAGATGGCAGCGCACCAACGTACCGCTGACCTCCGCATCACCCGATTTGAGACCGAAGCAGTATCAATCAAGGAGCAGGCATGAACAGCAAGCACACTAGAGCATCGTTCGTAGCGGGGGCCCTCGGGATCGCCCTCACCTTGGCAGCGTGCGGGGGAGGGTCATCCAGTGAGGGCGAGTCCGGGGGCGGGGAGGGCGAAGCCATCGAGACGATCACCATCGCCACCTCGAATGATGCACCCTTCTCGTTTACCGACGACGCCGGGGCGCTACAGGGCATCGACGGCGAAATGATCAACTGGATTGCGGAGAAGAAGGGCTGGGAGGTGGAGGTCTTCGTTTCCGAGTTCGCCACATTGATTCCGGCCATTCAGGCGGACAAGGCCGACGCCGTCGTCGACGCCATGTACATCACGGATGTCCGCAAAGAAGAGGTGAATTTCACTGACACCTGGTACCAGCAAGGTGAAGGCATGGTGGTGCCCGGCGATTCCACCATGACCAACCGTGACGATGCCAAGGGCACGGTCATCGGTGTCCAGACCGGCACCACCTTCATTGAGCTGGCAGAGTCGCTTGAGCCGAAGGAGATCAAGTACTTTGACTCGCAGGCAGCGCTGCTGACGGCGGTGGAGAACAAGCAGGTTGATGTCGTGTTTACCGACGCCGCTGTCGTCGCCTATAGCCTGGTGCAAAACCCGAACGATGCCATCAAGATCGTGGACCCGTATGAGCCTTTCTTCCCGGGCCTGATCGGCGCGGCCGTGCCGAAGGACAATCCACAGCTGCTGGAGGAACTGAACTCCGGTCTCGCCGAGCTGAAAGCCTCACCCGAATACATGGAGATCCTGACCAAATACGGGCTGACCGAAAGCAACGCCGTCGACTGACCGTTCCTGATTGCTCCACCCAAGTTGAAAGGGAGAACCGGCCATCGATTTCATCCAAGGCACGCTCAGCTACTTCCCACGACTCCTGGCAGCCTCGCCCATTGTGATCCAGCTTGCCTTGGGGGCGATGGTGCTGGCCCTCGTCCTCGGGCTGCTGCTCGCTCTCGCGCGGATCTCGAAGTCGAGGATCCTCCGGGGAATCGCACTGGTTTACGTCGAGATCATGAGGGGAACGCCGTTGCTCGTGCAACTGGTGTACATCTTCTTCGTCTTGCCGGCCATCGGCGTGAATATTGATCCGATACCCGCGGGGATCCTCGGCCTGGGCCTGAACTACGCGGCCTACCTATCCGAGGTGTTCCGCTCGGCCATCCTGTCCGTCGAGGCAGGCCAGACGGAAGCGGCGCTGTCGCTGGGCTACACGCCGAGCAAAGCGCTGTGGAAGGTCGTTCTCCCGCAATCCTTCATCGTGTCGCTGGGACCAATTGGCAACTACTTCATCGCGATGGTCAAGGACACGGCCCTGACCTCGGTCATCGCCGTGACCGAGATCCTGAAAACGGCGAACATCATCAACGCCCAGACCTTCGAGACGACACAGATCTATACGGCAGCCGCGCTGCTCTACCTGTTGATCAGCCTTCCGCTATCCCGCATTGTGAGCGCACTGGAGAAGAGAGCGAGGGTCCATGTCTGAGGAAGTGATCGTCAGTGTCCGGGATGTCCACAAAACGTTCACTGTGACCAAAACCCCCGGCCTGCTGCAGCGCCTCCAGGGGAAGCGGCGGGAGGTCAACAAGATCGAGGTCCTGAAGGGTGTCGATCTTGACGTCCACAAGGGCGAGACAGTGGTCATCCTCGGGTCCAGCGGCTCCGGCAAAAGCACCCTCCTGCGCTGCATGAACAAGCTGGAAACTATCGACGACGGCCGGATTTTGGTCAACGGACACCTCGTCGGTTATGAGGAGCGGGACGGGAAGCTGAAGGATGAAAAGGCGTCGATTACCGCGAAGAAGCGAACTGACCTCGGCATGGTCTTCCAGCAGTTCAACCTTTTCCTGAACAAGACCGCTCTGGGGAACGTCATGGCGCCGCTGCAGGACGTCAAGAAAATGTCCAAAAACGAGGCGCAGGAGCACGCACTGGAAAACCTGAAACGGGTTGGATTGCTCGATCGCAAGGACAACTATCCATCCCGACTGTCCGGTGGTCAGAAACAGCGCGTCGCGATTGCCCGAGCCCTCGCCATGGATCCGAGCGTCATGCTGTTCGACGAGCCGACGTCCGCCCTGGACCCGGAGCTCGTGGAGGAGGTTCTAACGGTGATCAAGCGCATTGCCGCTCAGGGCACCACGATGGTGATCGTCACGCATGAGATGCAGTTCGCGCGCGATATCGCGGACATTATTGTGGTCATGGATCAGGGCATTATCGTCGAAAAGGGCACGCCCGACGAGGTGTTCTTCAGGCCTCAGCACCCGAAGACCTACGCGCTGCTCAAGCGGTCCGGGCTGACCGTCGAACCTCCCGGAGGGAACGGCGCCGCCCCGCCTTCGTAGATCGTCGGCTCGACCCGTTGTCGCGGAAAAGTGCCGCAGGTGCAGGATCGTGGTGGGGCAACCACTTTCCTGCGGCTCGGGCACTTTTCTGGCGCCGGCCGGGCACCCCGTGGGGGCACCCAAGGCCGGGCACCCCCGGGGAGGGCTAGATGGCCTTGCCCGGGTTGAGGATCCCCTGGGGGTCGAGGGCGTCCTTGATGGACCGCATCACGTCGAGGGATACCTCGCCGAGTTCGGGCAGCAGCCAGTCGCGCTTCAGGAGCCCGATGCCGTGCTCGCCGGTCAGGGTCCCACCGAGGCTCTTCGCCAGATAGAACATCTCCCCGAGTGCCACCTTGGCCGGACCCTCCGTGACCGAGTCCTCAGGATTCAGGACGAGCATCGGGTGCAGGTTCCCATCGGAGGCGTGAACCACCGAGAAAATGCGAACTCCGGTGCGTCGGGTGATCTCCTCAAGCCCCACGGCCACCTCAGCGAGTCTGCCCCGCGGCACGCCGATGTCACCGATGGACACCCGGCCTAGCTTCTCCAGGCAGGGAATGGCTTCGCGGCGAGCGGTGATTAGCTGAGCGGCGTGTTCGTCGTCGGCAGCTTTCTCAATCGACGTGGCGAACGGCCTGATCGCCTCGATCAGCACATCCTGTTCGAGGTGGGCGCCGTACCCGTCGGTCTGGCCCAGCAGGAAGGCTCCGCCCTGGGAACGGTAGGTGGTGCCCATCGCCATGTCGATCGCCTCGAGCGTCTGCCCGTCGATCAGCTCCAGCATCGAAGGCTGGATCCGTGACGCAATGACGGCGGATGCTGCCGCCGCTGCGGTGGCGAAGTCGGGGAAGAACGCCGCGACGGTCGCCGTCGCCACCGGCAGCGGGCGGAGCCGCAGGGTGGCTTCGGTAACGACGCCGAGCGTCCCCTCGGAGCCGACGATCAGAGCATTGAGATCGTACCCGGAGACGCCCTTCATGGTTTCGCGGCCGGTCCGGAGTTGGCGGCCATCGGCGAGCACCACGTTCAGTGACAGCACCGCGTCCCGGGTGACACCGTACTTGGCACACCGCATCCCGCCCGCGTTGGTGGCCACGTTGCCGCCGATGGAGCAGATCGCAGTGCTCGCGGGGTCGGGTGCGTAGAATAGGCCGTATTCGCCGGCGGCGGCGTTCAGGTCCGCGTTCAGCACGCCCGGCTCGACGACGGCGAGCTGCTCCACCGGGTCGATCCGCAGGATCTTGTTCATCCGGGACACGTCGAGGACGATCTCTCCCGACCGCGCAGAGGCACCGGCGGCCAGTCCGGTACCTGCCCCGCGGGTCACGATCGGCGTGAGGTGGGCGGCGGCAAGCTTCAGGGTGGTGACGACGTCGTCGGTTGTTCGCGCGAAAACCACCCCATCCGGCACCGACTCTGCAACGTAGCCGGACCGGTCGGTGCTGGCGTCGAGACGGTCTGCTTCGGAGACCGAGGTGCCGCGGCAGCCGTCCAGAACGGCTGAGGTCGAGCTGGTGTGCAGTGACATGTCGTAGAACCCCTTCGTTATACGGACCAGCGATGACTTATTCCATCATCGAATCTCACATGGTGGAATAACACTTCTGCTGATTGGATAAAATTCTAGGGGGTCTCGCGAGGTGGGTCAATGGAGGAATATTGTCACCATCACCCGGGAGAGGTGCGATCGTGCCGATTTGGCCTACCGAGCACGGAAAATGACCATTTGTCCCTCGTTAGAATAGAGATCGGCGCGATCGTGCCGAATTAAGCCCCCGATACTTGATTACAACGATTCTACGCACCATACTGATGTCATAACGGCAAGATCGTGCCGGAAAGGATGGACATGGACTCGGGATTCGAGGTAAGGCTGGCGCAACGGGTGCGTACACGCCGTGTCGCCGAGCGTCTTACCCAGGCGGACCTTGCCGATCTCTCCGGAGTATCCGAACGGTTCATCCGATCCGTCGAACATGGAAAGGCGACTCTCCGCCTTGATTCCGTTTTGGCCGTCCTGCGAACCCTGGGCCTCACCCTGGAGGTGACATCACGTCACGGCGGCGCTGGTCAGCAGGAACCGGTACGCGACCCATGATGACACCCACGGGGTCATCCGACGCCGGCCAGCAGAATCGGCAGCGGGCGGACGTCTACAAACAGGGGGTGCTCGCAGCACGGCTGGAACGCCATGAGGGTGGCACCCGCTTCGGCTACCTCCCGGAGTACCTTGCGACACGCGGGCCCGCCGTAGCGACGACGCTCCCCTTGGCATTCGACCCGGTATTCGCCGCCAGCGGGTCTGTTCCGCCCTTCTTTACCGGGCTGCTCCCGGAGGGTCGGCGCCTCACATCCCTTCGTCGGGCTGTGAAGACCTCAGCCGACGATGAGTTGTCCCTGCTGCTCGCAGTCGGCGGCGATCCGGTAGGTGATGTGCAGATTGTGAGGCCGGGGTCGGTCCCCGCTGACACCCCCGCCGCGGTCCTGATCGATCCACGGGCCCCCCTTGATTTTGACGAAGTACTTGGGAGTATTGGCATCGATCCGAGCGCCCTCGCGGGCGTCCAGGACAAGGTCTCGGCGGGAATGATTACCGTCCCTGTTGAATCGTCCGGCCGACGGTTCATCCTCAAACTCGATCCGCCTGAATTTGCGCACGCAGTGGAGAACGAGTTCCTGATGTACTCGTACGCCCGGCGACTGAAGCTTCCAGTGAGTTCTGTGCGGCTTTTGCACGACGCCGGAGGTCGTCCCGGTCTCCTGGTGGAACGATTTGACCGCCTCGCCGGAGAGGCGAGAGAGCTTCGCCGGCTGGCAGTCGAGGATGGCACCCAAGTGCTAGGGCTCTACCCGGCGGACAAATACGACGTCCCGTATGAAACGGTCTGCACCCGGTTGACGACGCTGTGCGATGCCCCGCTTCCTGCACTCCGCAACATGGCACTCCAACTGGTGTTTGCCTGGTTGACGGGAAACGGGGATCTCCACGCGAAGAACCTCTCAGTGGTGGAAGGCGCAGACGGGAGAGTTTCTATTGCTCCGATGTACGACCTCCCCTCAACAGTGGTTTACGGTGACAAGTCCCTTGCGTTGCCGGTCGGGGGAAAACGGACAGGGATTTCCCGGAAACACCTGCTGGGGTGGATGGTTCAGCAAGGATTGCCGGAACGGGCCGCAGATCGTGTGCTTGCAGTTGCGCTCACAGCGACCCGGACCCTGATCGATGACCTAGCTGGCGGCGCGTCGCCCTTCCCTGACACCAAGACCGGGAGTTGGATCAAGGAGCTACGGAACCGGCGGCGGTTGCTGGACTAGCGGGTGCTTCATGGAGGAAGGCGCGGACCCGTAAACGGGTCCGCCCCTCATCAACTGCTAGGAGATCTGCAGCCCACCATTGATGTCGTAGGTGGCGGCGGTGATGTACCCGGCGTCGGGGCCCACCAGGAAGCAGATCAGGGCGGCGATGTCATCGACGGTGCCGACGCGTCCCATCAGGATGTCCTTGGACATGTCCTGCTTGCGTTCCTCCGTGAGGGTGCCGCCCATGATGTCGGTGTCCACCGGGCCGGGAGACACGGCGTTGACGGTGATGTTGTGCTCGCCCATTTCGCGGGCCAGCGCACGAGTGAAGCCGATGATGCCGGCCTTCGACGCACTGTAGGCTACCTTCGAGTAGGTGCCGCCGCCGCGCTGCGCCGAGATGGAGGAGATGCTGACCACGCGGCCAAGTTTCCGTTCGATCATCCCGTGTAGGGCGCGCTGCGTGACCAGGAAGGTGCCGGTCATGTTCACGGCGAACACCCGGTCCCAGGCGGCCTTGGTTTCCTGCATGAACTCGGTGGGGGAGCTGATCCCGGCCAGGTTCACGACGGCGACGATCGGCGGCACCGAGCTCTCGACAGTGGCGATCGCAGCGTCGACCGAGTCCTCGTCGGACACGTCCGCGGCGACGCCGACCGTCTGCACGCCGTGGCGCTGGGCAATATCGCCGGCAGCTTCTTTCGCGGCCACCCCGTCGATGTCGAGGATGGCGATGGACCAGCCGTCGCGGGCCAGTCGGTCGGCTGTAGCGCGGCCGATGCCGCGGGCCGAGGCTGCACCGGTGAGGACTGCTGTGCGTTCAATCGGAAAGGTCACTGGATCTCCTGCTGTTGTTTTTCTGGGTGAATGAAGTGCTCGTAGTCGTCGTACGTCTGGTTGATGTGGGCCTGCATCGCTTTGCGTGCGACCTCGGGGTTGCGGGTGCGGATCGCCTCCAGCACCAGCGAGTGATGCGCGATGGCGTGCTGCTGCACCTCGTGGAACGACGACGTTTCGCGCCGCATCGCATACAGCAGGTGGCTGAGCGGTCCGAGGATCACTGGCACAAAGGGGTTAGCCGAGGCGCGGAAGATCGCCTCGTGGAACGCGATGTCCGTGGCGGTGACGGCGTCGAGGTCCTTCGCCTCGTGGGCTGCCTGCAGCGCAAGGTTGGCTTCTTCCATCCGCGCGATGTCTTCGTCGGTGGCGTGCAGGGCGGCCAGCTCGGCGGCACCCGTTTCCACCATTCGACGGATTTCCAGGAGGCGCAGCGAGATGTCGGGGGAGTCGGCGGTGGTCGACGCGTACCTGACGATGGCCTGGAGATCGGTCCACTGGGCCGCGGGGTTCACATAGGTGCCAAGACCACGTTTGATCTGCACGATGTGTTGCGCCTGCAGTTGCTTGAGCGCCTCGCGCACCGTCAGCCGGCTCACGTCGAGGGATGCGGCCAGGTCGTTTTCCGGGGGGAGTGTTGCGCCGGGTGGGTAGGTGCCGTCGATGATCCGTTCCAGGAGGTCATCGAACACCGATTCAGCGAGTGGTTTCCGTGTCATCGGTGTCTCCTCCTAGGGCGTCCATTAAAGCGGTGTCCCTTCTAGCTGTGTCTGCCTTAGCAGTGCGCCGCTGCGGTGCGACCACCTTGATCACTGCCGAGTCGTCGGCGGTGCCCATGCCCTGCGTCTGGCCGAGGAGGAACAGCTGTTCGGCTGCCGCAGCCACGGGCGCGGCGAGCCCGGCGCTCCGCGTGGCCTTGCCCACAATGCCGAGATCCTTGACGAAGATGTCCAGCCGGCTCAGCACGTCGGCGTCGGCGTCGTACCCCTCGATCATCCGTGGCCCGCGGTTGGAGAGCATGAACGACGACGCCGCCCCGGTCTCCAGCGCGGCCAGCGCCAGCCGCTGGTCCAGTCCGAGCGCGTCGGCTAGAGCCAGTGCCTCGGCCGCTGCGGCGATATGCACGCCGCAGAGCAGCTGGTTCACCGTCTTCATGGCCTGACCGTCACCGGCCTTGTTGCCCACCACGGTCAGCGTCGAAGCAAGACGTTCCAGCACGGGTCGGGCTATCTCCAGCGCGGCCGGTTCGGCACCCACCACGATCAGCAGGTCACCGTCCCCGGCCCGCACCGGCCCGCCGGACAGGGGAGCGTCGACCAAAGCCACGCCCAGTTCGCCGAGCCGCCCGGTCCAGGAGCCGACGGCGTCCATCCCCACGGTGCTGGTCATCACTACGACGGCGCCCGCTGACAGCGCCGGCGCAATACCGTCCTTGCCGAAGAGGACGCCCTCGACCTGGCCTGCGTCGCGGACTGCGAGCAGCGCCAGCCCGGCACCGCTGACGGCGTCAGCGGCGGTCGAGGCGCAGCTGAGCCCGGTCTTCTCGGCCTTTTCCCGCGATGCTGGCATCGGGTCGTAGCCAGTAACGGTGAAGGCGCCGGCCAGGCGGGTCGCCATCGGCAGGCCCATGGCGCCGAGACCCAGAACCGCGACCTTCGCGGGATCAAAATTAGCGCTCATGGGAGGCACCCGTCATTGCAGCGGCAGTAGTCACGGGGGAGCGGAGGATGTCCACCACGTCGGCGAGGGAGTCGTCGGTGCCGACGTTGCCGGCGAACACCACGAACGGGATGGAGCGCGCAGGCCCGTCGGCTGGCTGCCAGAGGGAGACGATGCCGGGGAGCATCGGTCCGCGCACCAGTGCATGGCGGATAGATAGCCCGTGGGCGGCGACGTCCGAGGAGGTGATGCCGCCCTTGGCGATGACAAAGCGGACGGGCGCCGTCGCGATGGTGGAGCGGACGACGTCGACCACTGCCTGCGAAATGGTCCGCGCAATGTCGAGGCTTTGCTCCGGATCATCGGACCGGATCAGGGTGCGGCTGGTGTGTAGGATGACTTCGCCGGTGGGGAGGCCGTCGACGACGGCGCGCACCGCTTCGGCGACTCCAGTATCCCGGCGTGCGGGATCGAGGACGGCTTCGACGTCGAGCTCCACGAGCCGGGCCTCGGGGCGTCGTGCCACGAGCGCATCCAACTGTCGGGTGGTCAGTCCCACGTGGGAGCCCACGACAATCAGGCCGCCGGATTCCGGTGCGTCGAGGCCAGCGAACACTTCGTCAGCCGTCAGCGGCGGGCGTTCGCGCTGGCCAATCCGGGCCCGGACAAACGGGGGGCCTACCCGGTAGAGCAACTTCTTGCCGCGGCTTTCGGCTTCCTCGAGGCCCAGGGCCAGGGCGCGGAGATCGTCCTCGGTGACAGCGTCGACCACTATCGGGACGGCGTCGGACGCCACATCAAGGGCATCGGCAATGCCCTGCGCGCCACCGCGGATGATCGAGAGGTCCAGCCGGATCACGGCCTCCGCAGACCCGCCGGTCTTCTCCGCCACGTAATCGCCGAGGTCAGAGGACGTGAACCCGAAGGTGGCGTCCTTGGCGAACTCGGTATCGGCAACGGGGGTGAGCGCGCCGTCGTTCCCGCGCAGGTAGTGGACGCTGCCGATGGTGACGCGGCCGGCGTCGGGAAAGGCGGGAACCATGACGACGCCGTCAGTCTGCGCGCCGGTCGAGGACAGCAGGGTCTCGGCGATGACGTCGGTCTCCAGAGGGAAGTGGCCGCGGAGCGTGGAATCGCTTCGGCTGACGAACCCGATGGTGACTCCAGCCGCAGTGGCGGCGTCGAGGGAGTTGGTGACGATCTCCCGGTTGCGCGACGCGGTGGTGGCGGGGTCGAGGCTACGTGTGTTGGTGAGGACGTAGACCGCCGGTGCCGGTGCGCCGCCGATGCGCTGGGCGAAGGCCCACTCGAAGTCGCTCGGCTCCCAGGAGGTGAGGACCGGCAGATCGGCGACGGATTGGGTGCCGGTGGGGTCGTCGTCGAGGACCACCAGGATCCGTCCGGAGGCCTGGACGGCCGTTGCGATCACCTCCGGCGCGATGGCCTGAACAGTCGGGTAGCCGTTGAGCAACTCTTCTTCGAGTATCACGAGACCGCACTTTCATCACTGGGTGTTCGTCACTGGCACTTGTCAGATGTCATATGTCTTCTGCTAGTGTGACAGGCAGCACAGTGCCCGTCAAAGTACCGACCAGGCCGGTGTGAACCCCCTGAGATGGCAACGAGGCCTGCTCAGTGACCAAGGAGCAGTACGTGGATATACAACTTCTTTTGGCGCTTGTTCTGGGTATTGCCACCATTATTGTTTTGGTGCTGAGGACCCGGCTCGATGCGTTTGTAGCACTCTTGATTGCGGCGCTGGTGACCGGTTTGGTTGCCGGGCAGGCGCCACTGGAAATTGTCTCGTCGATTACGACGGGCTTCGGCAACACCCTGGCATCGATCGGTATTGTGATTGGCCTGGGCGTAGTCATCGGCAAGATCCTCGAGGTTTCTGGGGCTGCCAATTCGTTGGCTCTGGCCTTCCTGAAGCTTTTCGGCAAGGGGCGGGAGCCCTGGGCAATGGGAAGTGTGGGCGCACTCGTGTCCATCCCGGTGTTCTGCGACTCCGGCTATGTGATCATGAACCCGCTCGCGCGGTCCATCGCCCGGGTCAAGCGCGCCGGGTATATTACCCTCGCTTTGGCCCTCGGCTGTGGCATGACGCTGACCCACCACCTGGTCCCGCCCACGCCCGGCCCGTTGGCGGTCGCTGGCATTCTTGGAGCTGACCTGGGTGCGCTGATTCTGGTAGGTCTCATCTTCACCGTCCTCCTGCTGCCGATCGTGATCTTCTACGCCAAGTGGATCGGGCCGAAGATTGAACCCTCCATAAGCCAGGAAGTCCGCGAAGCCGTGTACGGTACGGTGCACGCACAGACCGGACATCGTAGCGGCGGTATCGCTGTTGCCGATCACGACGGCGGTGCTGATGACAGTGACGCGTCAAACCTCGACGTCGACAACCGCGTGCTCGGCACGCCTCCTGCTGATGCCAAGCCCCACAAGGTTGGCGCATTTGTCGGGTCGCTGCCGCTGCTGGTGCCACTGCTGCTCATCATCCTCAACACCGTCAGTGGCGCAATCGACCAGGAAAACCAGGGCGTAGTAGGCACCGGCGAGTACACGCCGTCGTCCTGGGCTGCCCCCTTGGCATTCATCGGTAACCCGGTGGTCGCGCTCGTGATCGGTGTCATCCTTGCCGTCTACGTGTTGCTGCCCCGGTGGACCCCGCGTTCGAAGGTGCAGGGCTGGTTTGCTGAGGCAGCTGCCTCGGCCGGTCTGATTCTCCTCATTACCGGTGCCGGTGGAGCACTCGGCCAGGTGCTGCGTAGCTCGGGTGTGGGCGACGCCCTCGCCGAGGCTATCGCCGGTACACCGCTGCCAGCCTTCCTGGTGCCGTTCCTGGTGGCCACCCTGGTTCGCATTGCGCAGGGTTCGGGCACTGTCGCCATGATTACCGCAGCCTCCGTGACAGCACCACTGGTCACCACGCTGGGCATCGACCCAATCGTTGCGGCCATGGCCTGCACTGCCGGTTCGATGGTGTTCAGCTACTTCAACGACTCCTACTTCTGGGTTGTCACCCGCTTCTCCGGCCTTGAAGGCATTGCAGCGCTCAAGGGCTGGTCAGGCATCACGACGGCGGTGTGGCTCGGTTCGATCCCGCTGCTGTTCGTCGCGAACGCGATCCTCGGCTAACCTAGCGAGTTTTTTCCAGCGGTGGCCGGGAGGCTCGGGTGTGAATCCGAGTCTCCCGGCCACTGCTGTTTTCAGGAAAGGCAATCCCTTGCCAGTTACAGCTGGGGAACGCAGGGACCGGCGCCCAGCAGGGCGAGGCCAGCTCTATCTCCGTCGCTAAGGGTGGTCAACCCGTTGGTTCCCTCGTGCATGAGCTGGGTCGGGTCGTCGACGTGATCGAGTCCGACGACGTGGGCCAGCTCGTGCACAATGATCGCCCGCACGTGATCGCGGCCACCCGGATACTGGATGATTTCGTTCAGGTGGGGTGCGTCGAGTTGCACCTGACCGGCAACGTAGACAAAGGGTTACCCGGTGTATGGGCGTGGGG
This sequence comes from Arthrobacter glycogeni, assembly GCF_054510815.1. Classification (NCBI taxonomy): domain Bacteria; kingdom Bacillati; phylum Actinomycetota; class Actinomycetes; order Micrococcales; family Micrococcaceae; genus Arthrobacter; species Arthrobacter glycogeni. The sequence continues at coordinate 284,061 of NZ_JBTNDV010000001.1, read as the reverse complement.
GCTACCGCCAAGACCTGCGGTATCCCCCTCCAGTTCGGGAATTTCCGCCGGGCTGGTCCAGGTAACGAGGATCGGAGCCCATCGTTTGCCGTAGCGATCTGGTTGGTAGGTGTCCCGGTCTTCGCTGGGCGCCTCGGTAGTGATTCCCCGGTGGACGAAGGTCAGTCCGGTAGCAGCCGATATTTCGGCGACGGCTTCTTCAATCAACCCGTCCGTGCCAGCTGGCGCGAAGTCAGGCCGAACCACGTAATCCACGGGTCGGCAGGAATCGTACGCGACAAAGTCCTGTGAATCGTCGGGGGATTCCAGGAACACGAAAGACGTGGCCCCGTTGCTCGCCGGTGGCAGGCCAGTGGGACATCCGATGCATCGACGCCGCGAGGCGGCACGGGGGACCCGGGCAAATAGGGGAGCGCGGCGGCGAGGACGTACCGGTCGAGGATGGTCGGCGTTAGGTACAGACCCACCACGAGGGCAATGACTCCCACCGTGCCCATTCTCAATCCGCGGCCGGACCGTCGACGGCGTTGCCCGCGGACGCGCTTGGGTTTGGGTTTGGGTTCTTGTCCTTATAAAACCACTCACGATCCATCGCCCCATGGCATTGCTTCCCCCGTACTTTTTAATGTTCAAGGTTCAGCATTACCGAGGGCTCTTCGCGGACGGTGATTCTTTCGGCAATCCTGACGCAATGCTGTGCCAAGTCACCCGCTAGAAGGGTTGGGGCGCCCGTAAGCTTCAGTCACGAGCATGAGATGGGGGACATCATGCGCTGGGGGTCCAGGCGTTTAGGTTCTTCTACCTGTGTGTCGCGTTGTGCCATTTTTATCCGCGTTAGCACTCACTGGAGAACCTATGAAAACAATTAGAGCCGCCCTCATGATGCTGGCGGTGCTGGTGATCGGCGCCGGTACTCTGGTAGCCCCCACCCAGGTCAGCGCAGCCACGACTTTCCGGGACGTGCCGTCGACCAGCCAGTTCCATACCGAGATCACCTGGCTTGCCGATCAGGGCATCTCAAAGGGATGGTCAGATGGCACGTTCCGCCCGCTGCAGTCGGTCGCCAGGGACGCCATGGCGGCGTTCCTCTACCGGCTCGCTGGCTCGCCCTCCTATACGGCGCCGTCGCAGTCGTGGTTCACCGATGTGCCGGTGGGCACCCAGTTTTATAAGGAAATCCACTGGCTCGCTTCGCAAGGGATCACCACCGGCTACCCGGACAGGACCTTCAAGCCGCTCAACTCGGTCAACAGGGATGCCATGGCAGCGTTCCTCTACCGGTTCTCCGTCAAGCCCTCATTCACTGCATCGAAATCCAGCGCGTTCCGCGATGTACCCACCGCGAACATGTTCTATAAAGAGATCAGCTGGCTCGCGAACACTGGAATCTCCACCGGCTGGTCGGATGGCCGATTCCTGCCCCTGCAGCCGGTCAAACGTGATGCCATGGCGGCCTTCATGTATCGGACCAAGACCGAGCTTCCGCTGAACCGTCCGGCTGCCTACGGGTCGACGGCGGTCCAGGTGCTGCAGTCCATCCCCGTCAAGGGGCGTGCTCCCAAGACCGGCTACGACCGCGACAACTTTGGGCCCTCCTGGTTCGACACCGACAACAACGGGTGCGACACCCGCAACGACATGCTGACGCGCCAGCTCACCAACATCACCTACACCTCCGGAAACTGTCAGGTCGCTACCGGAGTTCTCAACGACCCCTACACCGGAACACTGATCAACTTTGTGCGGGGGACCACCACCAGCACCGCGGTCCAGATCGATCACGTTGTTGCGCTGTCCGATGCCTGGCAGAAGGGCGCGCAGCAGCTCAGCGCCGATCAGCGGCTGATGTTTGCCAACGATCCGCTGAACCTGCAGGCCACCGACGGTCCAATCAACGGACAAAAGGGCGACGGCGACGCCGCCACCTGGCTGCCGCCGAACAATTCCTATCGCTGTACCTATGTTTCTCGACAGATCTCGGCCAAGGCCATCCACGGTCTGTGGGTGACGCAGGCAGAACGCGACGCCATGGCCGGTGTGCTGAACAACTGCGCCGGCCAGCCTGCTGCAGTTACCCAGCCAGCCCCCGTCGTCATGACCCCGGCACCGAAACCCGCGCCAGCTCCTGCGCCCGCGCCGAAGCCGACGCCAAAACCGACTCCCAAGCCGACGCCGAAGCCCACCCCTAAGCCGACACCGCCTCCCAAGCCGGCTAACCCGGGAGACACCAAGAACTGTGGTGACTTCAGTACCTGGCGCGAAGCGCAGAACTGGTACGAGAAATACTTTCCGTACTACGGTGACGTAGCCCGACTCGACCAGGACAAAGACGGCATCGTCTGCGAGTCACTTCCGGGCGCTCCGTAACTGGCATCGGTAGCGCGGCGCCTGGGGATCCCGGTCTTCAGGCGCCGCTGTTAGGCTTCCGACGTGAGTGACCTTCCTGCCCTGTCCCCGTTCCGAACCATCGCCCGCATCGTGCTGGGGGCCTTTCTAATCTTCGCGGGAACGGCGCATCTGTTCTTTGCCCGTGAAGAATTCGCCGCCCAAGTTCCTGCGTGGATGCCGCTCGATACCGACTTTGTCGTCGTGGCGTCAGGCATCGTTGAGGTGGTTCTGGGCGCAGCGCTGGTTTTCCTCCCACGCTGGCGCGTCCACGTCGGTTGGATCGTGGCAGCATTTTTCGTAGCGGTCTTCCCTGGCAATATTGCCCAGTACGTCGACGGCGTCGACGCCTTCGGTTTGGATACCGACTCCGCCCGCCTCACGAGACTCTTCTTCCAGCCGCTCCTAGTGGCGTTGGCCTTATGGTCCACTGGCGCTTGGCGGGACCGCCGCATGCTTCGCTCCCGTCGAGGTGCTGGCTCGCCTAAGCAGTGATGTCTAGCGTGCGGATCAGCACGTCCTCCAGATCGAAGGTGTACTTCAGATCGACGGTTCCGCCGGGGAAGTTTCCGTCCAACCGGTTCCAGACGACATGGCGGTCTCCATGGCTCTCCGCCCGGAGGAACGTGGTGAACTCGAACTCAATGGTCGTCGTGGTGAGGAACCTCAGAAGATCCTGGCGGCCCGCATAGCGTGTTCCGTTGTCGGTCACCACTCCATCATCCGTAAAGGCACTGATTCCCTCAGCACCAGCGACGGGATCCAAGTAAGTAATGACGGCCGCAGGAAGCTGATCCCGAGCAGTTTCGGTGTCAGCAAGTAAGTCTGAAGCTGGCAGGTCAGGCATGAGAATCCTTCATATAGATGGTTTTATTAGATCACTTCTAATTTAGAAGTGAGTAGTGACTGCTAATCTAGCACTGACTTGGAGGAGTTGACTATGGCTGCAAAGATTCGCCTGGCAGATCGGGAGTGCCCGTTGTCGACGACAGTGGGTTTGATCGGCGAATGGTGGACCGTGCTGATCCTGCACGACGTCTTTGACGGGTTCACGCGCTTCGACCAGTTCCAGGAGAATCTGCAGATCTCGTCCAGCCTGCTGTCCTCACGGCTGAAGGACCTCGTGGCCGGCGGGGTGCTGGAACGTCGACAGTATGAGCTGCGCCCGCCGCGCTATGAGTATGTGTTGACCGACCTGGGCCGCTCCCTGCGCCCGGTGCTGATCGCCATGGCGGCCTGGGGAAACTCAAGGCTGGAGCCGGGGAAGCGTGCCATGATTCTGGTGGACGCGCAGACGGGCGCTGAGGTGGACCCGGTGATCGTGGACCGCGAAACCGGGCGCGAGCTCACTCCGGGCGACTTCCGCTTCGCCGATGGCCCAGCAGCCAGCGCAGTGATGCAGGCTCGATATCAACGGAAGCTCACTGTGGCTGCCGCGCTCCGGGAAGACGCCGGGCTCGCCGAAGCGTAGCGAGGGCAGGCCGTAAGGGGCAGGAGCCTACCGGGTCAGAAGACCCTCCACCTAGTTGATGATCCACCATGCGGCGCCGCCGAGTAGTTCGAGGTCGTCGACGTCGAGGGGGTGGAGGCGTCGGCCGCGCAGAGGGCATCGAACGCGGCACGCCAGTCGCCCTGGGCATGGGTCGACCGCCCGGTACTCAGGAGTGGCGACGACAAAGTGTTGCTCCAGCTCCTGCAGATGGTTGCGCATCGCCCGCAGCTCAGATCCGCCTGGGCCGCCCGCGAGGAACAGCAGGACTGGCTTCTCAACATCGAGGCCGCGCAGCATGATGCCGCGGTCCTTGCATCCGGTCTCCACCGTCGTGAGTTCGTTGATGCCGTTGGTCGCGGGTTCGCCGTCCGCGCTCGATCGGAGCCGTGCCGGCGGGGGAAGCGATGACGACCGCGAGCGCGATGAGTGCCACCCCTGTGAGGGCCGCAACAGCACGGCGGACGACGGCGCTGGCACCCGCCCGACGATGAACGCGAGGATGCCGTAGGGGCTCGTTGATATCTCGTCCACGGTGGGCCCCCGTCCGTGCCGATGCGCGTGAGTTCGAAGACGATGGCGAGGACCACAACGGGCGCGGTCACCATCGCCCACCGCGAGCGGAGGACGAATCTGGCGGCGCGGCTCACCAGTAGTCAGTGAAGCATCGTCTCGAGTAACTCCGTGGTGGTGAGGGGACCGCGGGTAGTCCGCTGGCCTAGCAGGAGGCTGCAGTTGGTCCGGCGCGCGCCTTCCTAATGGGGGCAGTCTGGGAGGACTGGCGGTCCCTGGGGAGCAGGCGGGCGGAGTCCCGGTCCGGAGTCGTGGTTGACTCAGGCGAAGGCCGCAGTGGTCCGCGTCCAACGTCAACGTTCGAGATCAGGTGTCGTGACTCCCCGACGGCGGCCTCGACGGTGGCCCCGGCGTTGACCAGAATGCTGGCTGGGCGATCACGCCGACGACGAGACCGACACCCGCGTGCATTGGCCGGGCTGGCAGGGCGAACATCGATCACCTCGCGGTCGGACCCGGCGGGATCCTGGTCATCGATGCCAAGAACTGGTCGTGTGATGTGGGTATTCTCAACGGGGAGCTGTGTCAGAACGGCTATGCACGGAGGCGTGAAACGCCGTCTCTGCTCCAGCAGTGCAGTGCCGTAGCCGTCCTGCTCGAGGCGCAGCATCGAACCATGGCGCAAGCCTGGATCTGCCTAGTGCAACACCCTGAGATCGACGGATCGACGGATCGACGGATCGACGGATCGACGAGCACGGGCGCGAGGGTCATCTGGATCGATCAGCTGGTGGGTGCTGTGCTCGCGTTACCCCCCCCGTACCCGAGGAGCCGTTCGTCACCGCGATTTATGTCTACCTCACTGAATCACTGGCCAGACCGGTAAGCCCGACAGTGGCCCCCGCTGCGCTGCTCGACCACTCGGGCGCTGTATCCAAGGCGCTCACGGCTCGGCAGGTGGTAGCGACGAGACCAGTACTCGTCCCTCCTCCTCAACCGGACCCGCGGCTGCGTTCGGCCCAGTCGGCCAGCCTTCGACGGCCAAGGAAGGAGTCGAGCCGCCTCGGAGCACTGTGGCGTCTTGTGCTGCTGGCCTGGTGTTCTCGTTTGCGGCCGGAACCTTGCAGTACGTTGGAGTTTTGCTCTCCACGCCGCCTTCGCCGCCCACCCTGAGCATCGAGCGCCCAGTCAGATGGCTGATGGTTAGCGCGGTCCGGCGTTCAATGCACGATCAGCCCCGCACCCAAGACTAGGGTTGATCAGGTCGGGGGCGTCACAGCGGAATTGCATGCGACATCTGAGATATATACTGCATTTTAAAAAGCAGCCGCGTTACCGGCGAGTAAGTGTGGCAGATAGACGACCGAGTGAGGCTGGAACTCGCGCCGAAGATCGAAACCGTACCAGGGGAGAAATTGAGTACTAGTAAAAACGCGTTGAGCGGAATGTTTCAATCTGCGGCATACGACTCGGCGATTCGCCACATTCGCTTCCCTCGATATAAGAATTTGACTCCGGGATTAAAGATCGAATTCACCTACCCGATTACCGCGTTGGTCGGGGGTAATGGCACGAACAAGACATCGATACTTCGAGCGATCGAAGCCTGTCCAGAGGGGCAGGACTTAGGAAACTGGTGGTTCTCCACTTCTATGGACCCAATTGCCTCCGGGGAGCAACCTCGTTACATCTACGGATACCGCAATTCTTCTTCGAAAAAAGTGGTCGAAGTCCGGAAAGTAAGGATTGAGCGAAAGGACCGCCACACAGACTATTGGGAGTCATCAAAGGCGGCGGACGGGATGGATCGAATGCCAGCAGTTGCTGCGGGCGCAACTAGAGAAGGTCGGTCCGGAACACGCTGGAACCCGGTGTCGAAGCCTGTCATTTACTTGGATTTCCGTGGCGAGCTGCCCGCATACGACAAGTACATGCGCAACCCGAGTGCGAAAGAATCAAGTCGTTCTTTAGCGGAAAGGAAGAATTGGATCCGCCAACGCTCGGTGAAGGTAAGAGCCGCGTTCGCTGGAAGCAAGAAGTCCTATTACGGTAAGGTTCGCGTACACGAAGTAGTCGCGTTGAATGCCAAGGAGCTTGCTGCTGTATCAAAGATACTGGGCCGTTCGTATAAGTCGGTCGAGATGGTTCTTCATGAATATTTTGATCGGGTGGGTTGGACGGTAAGTATGCGATCGGGCGCCTTATCCTATTCCGAAGCGTATGCGGGCAGCGGCGAGTTCGCTATAGTTACACTAGTTCACCAGCTTTCTTCGGCATTGCCCGGTTCAATGGTCTTGCTGGATGAGCCTGAAACTTCACTGCATCCCGCTTCACAGCAGCTCCTCATGGATTTCTTGGTGGAGCAGGTGAAATTGCTCCACCTGCAAGTGGTTATGGCAACACACTCCCCGTATCTGATTGCGGACCTCCCCTCGGACGCGATAAAGCTGCTGCAGCAAGATGCCTCTGGCGCCGTTGTCCTGGACAAGCAAGAAGCTTCGCAGACCGAGGCTTTTTTCCGACTTGGCGCACCGAAGAAAGATAAGTTGCAACTCATCGTCGAGGATAAACTTGCGGCTGAAATCCTTCACCGCGGGTTGAAGCCACTCGGCGAAGCCGCTTTGAAGCGGATGGATATATTGCCATTTCCTGGAGGATCCTCGACCATAATCTCTCGATTGGTTCCAAATTTAGCATTCACTGGAACTGTCTCAACCCTAGTATTCTTGGATGGTGATCAGCGGCCGAGCGAGGACGACCGAGTCCCCCTCGGCTCTGATGCGCAAGGGGAGACCAGGTTCGCAAAGACATCAAGCATCTCCGACGATGATCTAAATCAGGCGATTCATTCCTTGTTCCCGGGGACACCGAACCTTCAGATTCCAATGGACGGGGGAGATGATTCGGAAAGTAGTGCGAATCGTGTCTCGACTCTTCGGAGGACCCACTCTTGGATTTACGAGAACGTTCATTTTATGCCCGGTGAGAGCCCAGAGGAGTACGTGTGTGAAATGACAGGGTGCCCTCGGGGAAGCTCTAAGGCCGCAAAGGCGTTCTTGCTAGACAAGACGGCTCAGGAGCTGGACAAGGAACCTTGGGAGTTGCCCAGTATTTCGTCAGAGCAAATCTTTGCCACACAACAGCGCTTGTTGATTGACCTTCCGGTAAACGACCCCTCATGGGAGCACATTCGGAACGTGGTGAACAACAGACTCACTCAGCTACCCTAAGGCAAGGTCTCGGCAAGGACGGTTCAACGCACAAGATGTCCCTGCGGGGGTTTCGGAGGTTGCATAGAGGGTTTGGTCCTTGCTCCGGGGGCTTTGCGGAACTACGAAGCACAGGAGCAGGTCTTGACAGTTACAGCCGAAAACCGGGAACTCAACGTCGCGCCCGGTTCAGTGGTGCGTGTCCGGGACGAAGACTGGCTCGTCACAAGCGTCGAAAAATCGGTAGACGGCACCCTCATCAGGGTGCAGGGCCTCGGCGAGCTTGTCAGAGACACCACCGCGGCCTTCTACTCAGCGCTGGACACCATCGAAGTAGTGGACCCAGCCAAGTCCAAAGTGGTTGCTGACGATACGCCAAACTACCGAAAAGCGCGGCTGTTCCTTGAGACCACTCTCCGCAAGACCCCGACACCCCAGTCGGCGGAATACCTGACCGTCTCCACCCGGATGCTGTCGCGCAACCTCAAGTACCAGCAGATCGCCGTCGCGAAGGCCCTGGACACCAAGAACATTCGCCCGCGCATCCTAATCGCCGACGCCGTGGGCCTCGGTAAGACACTTGAGATCGGTATGATCCTCAGCGAACTGGTCAAACGCGGCCGGGGTGAACGCATCCTCATTGTCACCCCGCGCCACGTGCTTGAGCAGATGCAGCACGAGCTCTGGTGCCGCTTCGCGCTGCCGTTCGTCCGCCTCGACTCCGCCGGCATCCAGAAGATCCGGCAGAAGCTCCCGGCCACCCGCAACCCCTTCACCTACTACAAGCGCGCCATCATCTCCATGGACACGCTCAAGAGCCCCCGCTACCGGGCCCAGCTCGGCAAACTGCATTGGGATGCGGTGGTCATCGACGAAGCCCACAACGTCACCAATACCCAGGCAATGAACAACGAGCTCGCCCGCGTGCTCGCGCCGAACACCGAGGCCCTGATCCTGGCTTCTGCCACCCCGCACAACGGACGCAACGAGTCGTTCGCGGAGATCCTACGCCTGCTGGACCCCACCGCCGTCCGCCCGGACGGAACGTTCGACCCCAAACACGTGGAGAACCTCATCATCCGCCGGCACCGGCACAGCCCGGAGGTCGCCCAGGAAGTCGGCGCGGACTGGGCCGAGAGGGAAGAGCCGGACAACAGGCTCGTCTCAGCCTCCGCCGCAGAGAACTCCATCGCCGAGGAGCTCTCGGACGTATGGCTCCACCCCGAAGGCAAACCGGCACCGTATTCGGGGCAGAACGGTGCGCTGTTTTCCTGGACCCTTGCCAAGGCATTCCTCTCCAGCCCTGCTGCGCTGCTCGAAACGGTCACCGAGCGTCTCAGGAAGCTCGACGCCAATTCCCCCTCCGAGGCCAAGGAAGTCGACGCCCTCAAGCGGCTCAGCATGCTCACCGAAGCCGCCAACACCGGTGACTCCGCCAAGTACACCGAGCTTGTCAGCTACTTGAAGGGGATCGGCGTCGGCAAGGGCTCCCCGATGCGTGCAGTGGTCTTCGCCGAGCGCGTCGCCACGCTCAAGTGGCTGCAAGAGTCGCTCCCCAAGGCCCTCGGCCTCAAGCCGGAGAATGTCGGCCTCCTGCATGGTGGCCTCAGCGATGTTGAACAGCAAGGCATCGTGGACCAGTTCAAGCGCGGCAACAGCCCGCTGCGCGTACTGGTCACCGGCGACGTCGCATCCGAAGGCGTGAACCTCCACGCCGAATGCCACCACCTGATCCACTTCGACATCCCCTGGAGCCTCATCCGGATCGAACAGCGCAACGGCCGCATCGACCGATTCGGCCAGCGCCACAAACCGCAGATCACCACCCTGCTCCTGAACCCGCACAACACCCGATTCTCCGGCGACATCAAGGTCCTCACACGGCTGATGGAACGCGAACACGAGGCCCACACGGTCCTCAACGACGTCGCCTCCCTCATGGGGCAATACAGCGTCAAGCAGGAGGAAGACGCCATCCGCGACGTCCTGCTCCGTAAGAAGGACTTCGACGCCGTAGTCAGCAAGCCTGAAGCGGATCCAGACTCGGGTGACCTCTGGGACTTCCTCGACTTCGAGGCCCTGCAGAACGACGGGCAAACCGAGGCAATCCCTGTGGAGAAGCCATTCGGTCTCTACTCCACCGACCTGGACTTCCTCGACGAAGCCCTCAACGAGGCCTTCGGTGACCCGAGCAAGGTCCTCGGCTGGACCGTCCACACCGGCCACGGCCTCGCCGAGCTCAACCCGCCCGGCGACCTCCAAAATCGTCTGGGCAACCTTCCGCAGGACTACCTGTCCGAGCGGCGCGTCACCGAGCGCCTCAAGCTCGCCACGACCGTCGACGCCGGTACACGGGAACTGAACCGCGCCCGCGAATCCGACGACATGAGCTGGCCCGAAGCCCACTACCTCGGCCCGCTCCACCCCGTCCTGGACTGGGCCAGCGACCGAGCCCTGTCCTCGATGTCCCGCAGCGAGGTCCTCGTTATCCGCGGCGATGTGGACGCCACCCAGGTCCTGCTCATGGGCACGCTGATGAACCGCCGCGGCCAAGTGGTCTCCAAAGCCTTCATTGCGGTGGACTTCCCCGACCCGGCCAATCCCACGTTCTGTCTCAACGAACCCCTCGAGGATCTGGGCGAGCATCTGAGCAGCATCGGCGTCGATGCCAAGGCGACCAACCCCGGGCCAGTCACCATGGACGGGCTACAGGCCATGCTGCCGCAGGCAGTGGAGAGCGCCCGCCAGACCATGCAGCTCACCTTCGAGGCGGCTGAAGCGTCTGCCAACGAGCGCCTGCAGGCGTGGAAGGACCGGGCCACGGCCTGGACACAGCTGTCCTTCGATCTCGCCCAGCGCGCGGAAGTGAAAAAGCAACGCGAGCGTGTCAGCGAAGAGCAGCGCATCGCCGAGTCGCTCGCCCCGGCGCAACGCCTGGTCCGCCCTTTACTTATTGTCGTTCCTCGCGCAACCCCTATCGCTGTCCCGGAAGGTGCTGACCAGTAGTGCCGTCCTTTGATTCCATCGTTGTAGGCGAAGACTGGATCAGCGAACACTTCTTCACCACGGATTCCACCAAGGAATCCTTCCAAGCCGAGGTCGCCAAACTCCGCAGGAGCTGGGACGAGGCAGCGAAAGAAGGCCACTCAGCGACCCCGACCCGGTTCGCTGAGATTCGCGGACGCCTCCAGGTCCTCCTCGCCGGGCTGTCGGAAGACCCGGCGCGTGCGTCTCAGGCCTACGCCCTGCTGCGCGGCGCCCTCGGGTTTCAAGGCACGACGGCGATAGTCACGTTCGAACGAAGTGGGACCGAAACGCTCGTCCCCGGCGTGTGGGCCACGGAGAACTCCGAGGTCCTCTTCGTCGAGGCAGCCCCGGCGGACGGACTGGAAGACGTACTGTCCACGACTTTGCCGCTCGGGCGGGTTTTGGTGGACGGCAAAGAGCCTGACCCGGAGCTGACAATTGCGAAGGTCGTGTCCGAGGCCTACCTCTCGGACAAAGACCCGAAGTTCGTTGTCATCATGGCAGGCCGGTGGTTGGTGCTCACCGAACAGGAACGCTGGGCTGAGGGTCGCTATCTCGCAGCGGACGCGCTCCTGGTCGCGGACCGCAACGACACGAAGAAGAACGCCGAGACTGACCGGTTCCTGGCGCTCTACGGCCGCGACTCTCTCATGCCGTCACCGGACGGCTCCATCTGGTGGGACAGCATCCTCCAGGCCTCCGTCAAACACACCGTGGGCGTATCCCAAGACCTACGAGAAGGCATCCGCCGCTCCATCGAGATCATCGCCAACGACGTCCTGGATCGTCGCCGTGAAGCAGGTCTGGGCGTCGAGGACATCGACGGGCAGATCCTTGCGCGTCAGTCCCTGCGGTTCCTCTACCGGATCCTCTTCCTGCTCTACGCGGAGGCCTCCCCGGAGATGGGAGTCCTACCGGTGGGAGCGGGCGAATACAGTGAGGGTTATGGCCTTGACCGGCTGCGGGAATTGACCCTCATCAATATCGAGCGGCCGGAGTCTCGTCACGGCACGCACATCTACGAATCGCTCGCTCAGCTCTTCCACCTGGTCGACAAAGGCCACGCTCCAGCAGGGGCAAACCCCTCCGACGATGCTTCCGGCGAGAACGAAGGCCTGCTTTTTCAACCGCTCAAGGCCGACCTCTTCCACGACGCCGCAACCTCCCTGATCAATGATTCCAAGCTCAGCAACAGCGAACTTCAGCGCGTCCTGCAGCATCTGCTGCTCAGCAAGGAGGTCAGGGGCAAGGACCGGGGCTTCATCTCCTACGGCGAACTGGGTATCAATCAGCTTGGCGCCGTCTATGAGGGTCTCATGTCCTACACGGGATTCATTGCCGCGGAGCCCCTGCACGAGGTGGCTAAGGACGGGAACTCGGTCAAGGGTTCCTGGGTGGTCCCGGTGGACCGGTCCGAGTCCATCGATGCCAAGCATTTCGTGGTGGAGGAGGACGAACGGACGGGGGAGCGGAAGCCGGTTCTTCACCCTGCGGGCTCTTTCGTTTTCCGGCTTGCCGGCCGGGAGCGCCAGCAGTCGGCCTCCTATTACACCCCCGAGGTTCTGACCAAGTTCGTGGTATCCCAGGCGCTCGAAGAGCTGCTGGACCAGAACGGGCAGAGGACCGCCGCCGATGACATCCTGAAGCTAACGGTCTGCGAGCCTGCACTAGGTTCTGGCGCGTTCGCCCTCGAAGCTGTCCGCCAGCTCGCCGACGAGTACCTCAAGCGCAAACAGGATGAGTTGGACGTCCGAGTTCCTGCGGACGAGTACCCGCAGGAACTCCAGAAGGTGAAGGCCCAGATTGCCCTGCACCAGGTCCACGGTGTGGACTTGAACTCGACGGCGGTGGAACTCGCGGAAGTCTCGCTCTGGCTCGACACCATGGTGAAGGACCTGCAAGCGCCGTGGTTCGGCCTGCGCCTGCGACGCGGCAACTCACTGATTGGTGCCCGCCGGGCCACGTACTCCCGGCAGACTGTGAATGACAAGTCCTGGCTGAAGAGTGCCCCGCGGGACGCGCCCCTCACCGGGCTGGTCGAGGCCATGACTGGTGAAACGGACGATCCAGATGTGCTCGGTCGGATCCACCACTTCTTGCTCCCAGCGGAAGGTTGGGGTGCGGCCGCCGACGCTAAGGAAGTCAAGGACCTGGCAGGGGGGGCCCAGCAGCAGCTGAAGGCCTGGCGTATCAAGATCAGGTCCAAACCCAGCAAGACCCAGGTAGACCGGATGGTAAGCCTCGGGCGCAGGGTTGAATCGCTCTGGAAGCTCACACTCCGCAGACTGCAGGTCGCCGAGGCCGAGGCGCGCCGAGACATTGACTACTTCGGCAAGCAGCCCTCACCTGCTGAGACGGAGGATGCAAGCAATGCGGTCCAAGCCGTCACGCGGGAACAGATCGAGGAGACGCTCAACAACCCTAACGGCGCTTACCAGCGTCTCCGCAGAGTTATGGATGCCTGGAACGCACTGTGGTTCTGGCCGTTGATCGAGCGGGCGACTGGCGGGGCAACACCCCCCACTATGGAGGAATGGCTCGGCGGACTGGAAGCGATTCTTGGGCTACAGGGCAAAGAGTCGAAGATGGTGGGACAGCAGACCTTCGGTGCCGCATCGACTTGGGAAGAACTGAACGACGCCGAGCGGGTCGATCTTGAATTTACCCTGGTGTCCGATATCGAAATGGCCAAGAAGCAGCACTCCTGGCTGCAGGTGTGCGAGAACATCGCCGCCGACCAGGGATTCTTCCACTGGGAGCTGGACTTTGCGTCCATCTTCGGCCGCGGCGGCTTTGATTTGCAGGTGGGTAACCCGCCGTGGGTTCGGCCGGATTGGGACGAAGACGCGTTATACGCCGAGTTTGATCCTTGGTGGCAATTAAACGATAAGCAGACGCAGGCTCTAAAAACTGAAAAGCAAATCGAAGCCAAAGCGGATCATGCGCAGATTCAATTCATGTGTTCCCAGGCCGCCGGGATCGTAGCCTTGCGAGAGCTTTTGACGTCGCCTGCTACTTACCCTATTGTCGCTGGCCTCCGCCCCGACCTCTATCGTTCCTTCATGGAGCGGACATGGAGGTCCGCTTCCCTGACTGGAGTAGTAGCTCTGCTTCACCCGGAATCGCACTTTACCGAGAAGAAGGCAGCACACCTCAGGTCCGAGACGTACCGCCGCCTCCGCAGGCATTGGCATTTCCGCAACAAGCAGAAGCTCTTCGCCGATCTGACAGACCAACTTGAATTCGGCGTCCATGTTTACGGATCTTCACGCAACGAACCGGATTTCATCATGGCCGCGTCCCTCTATCAGCCCGAGACAGCAGAGCGATCGCTATTACACGACGGGTCTGGGGAAGCGCCAGCTTTGAAGACGGTCGACGGAGGATGGGATACTCGGCCACACGCCGAACGCATTGTTAGAGTTGACTCGCAAATCCTGAAAGTCTGGGCTGACCTTCTCGAAGAGGCAGGAACGCCTTCCGTTTCTGCACGCATGCTTTATCCCGTCAACCGTGCGAGTTCACGTGTCATGAGGATGCTCAGCAATGCGCCCCGGGTGCATGCCCTAAGGCTTCAATACTCGTCTGGATGGAATGAAACTTCTGATCGAAAAAAGGGTCTTTTTGAGGTCGGTTCCCGGGTCAATAATTCGTGGTACGACGTGATTCTCCAGGGCCCGCACTTCACCGTAGGCAATCCCTTTGTGAAACAACCGCGACAGGTGGTGAGAAGCAATAACGACTGGGACGAAACCGATGTGGAAGCGCTGCCAAGTGATTTCATCCCTCGGACCAGTTACCAACGGTCTGCACCGGCGGAGACGTTTGCCCAAGATTTCGGCTCTTGGCGGGGCGGAACTGGCAACCACGGCAGGATCATCGATGGGTATCGGATCGTGTGGCGCCAGATGGCTGCTATCGCCAGTCAAAGGACCCTCCACGTTTCGGTTATTCCGCCAGGCGCTACACAAATTTCTTTTACGCTAGGCGGAGCGGATGCGACTGAGCTTGCGAATGTCGCGGGTACATGGTCCTCCATCGTTCTCGATTTCTTGGTGAAGACAGCCGGGGTTGCGAATCTTCACAATTCATTTGTAGAAATGCTCCCTGTCCTCGAGAAGGGACCGCTGACCGCCCTGATCGTCGAGCGGTTTTGTAGGCTCACTTGCTTGACCCAGGCGTATGCCCAGTTCTGGGAAGAAGCAATGGGGAGTTCGTGGTCCGCGGAATCTGCTGAGAGGAACCCTGCCATGCGGCGGAGGCTGCTGGTTGAGATCGACGCAGTTACAGCGCTCGGCTTCGGTATAGGTATAGACGATCTGTGCACTATCTATCGAACCCAGTTTCCCGTTCTTCGAAGCTACGAACAGAATGATCTTTTTGACGGGAACGGGCGCAAAGTCCCTGGAGACATGAGCCGAGAGTATCGCAGGTTGGGAGAGTCCTTGACCCTGGAAGAACGCACCTGGACGCACCCGCAGAGCGGTGTCGAGTACGTCTTCGAGTTCCCGTTCCAGAGTTTCGACCGCGAAGAGGACATGCGGAAGGCATACGCCCACTTCTCGAACATGCTGGAGGAGAAGGACTGATGTCGGAGCTTCTACCCACCACCCAGGCCGGGGACCTGCGTCGGGGGCTCTCCGACTACCTCGCCACCACGTTTGCGCTCACCGACGGGAACGCCCAGTCCGCCATCAAGGACTTCCTTGCGGATCCCGATCAAGGACTCTTCAAGGGAGCCTACGTCCGGCTGCGGCTCCCCTTCGAAACTGCCGAGCCGGGTTGGCGCGATTGCCTCGACTGGTACGAGGGCTTCGAACCCTACGGTCACCAGGCCAAGGCATTCCAGCGGCTCAGCAGCAAGGGTGCTGGCGGGGCACCCCGCCGCCCGGAACCCACACTGGTCACCACCGGCACCGGTTCCGGAAAAACCGAGGCATTTCTCTACCCGATCCTGGATCACGTGCTGCGCGCCAAGCGCGACGGCATTACCGGCATCAAGGCACTCATCCTCTACCCGATGAACGCACTCGCCAATGACCAGGCCAAACGCCTGGCCGAGCTGCTGACCACTTACCCGGAGCTCTCCGGCGTCACCGCGGGCATCTATACCGGACAGAAGGACACCAACCGCACCAGGGTCGCCCGTGACGGTCTGATCAACGACCGCGACGTCTTCCACCAGGATCCACCGGACATACTGCTGACGAACTACAAGATGTTGGACATGCTCCTGCTCCGCCATACAGATGCACCCCTCTGGGAGAAATCTGCAACCAGCCTGCAGTACGTGGTCCTGGATGAATTCCACACCTACGACGGTGCGCAGGGAACAGACGTCGCCATGCTGCTGCGCCGGCTCGGACTGATGCTCAAGAGCTACTGGCCGGATGACTTGACCGACAGCCCCTACGGGCTGAGCGAGGAAGACCGGGCCCGGCCCCTCGGCCGGGCCACCCCCGTCGCCACCTCTGCCACCCTGGGCAGCAAAGGTGACCCGGACGCAATGCTCCGCTTCGCCGGAACCGTCTTCGGCGAGGTGTTCCCCCACGACTCCGTCGTCACAGAGTCTAGGCTCACCCAGGAGGCCTGGACAAAGCTCGGCACCGGAAACGTGCAGGGCCGAGACCTCAATGCCATCGCCCTTGACATCGCTGCGACCAACAACGCCGTCGCGGAACTGCGCGAGTCCGGCGGCACCCCCGAAGCAGTCCTCGGGCCCGTCGTAAAGACGCTCTTCGGTGAACGCCCCACGGACCTTCTGGACGCGATGCGGACGCACCCGCTGACCGTCGCCCTCCTGGAGCACGCGAGTACCGCCGTCGCGCTTGCGGACCTCACGAATGCCATTTTCCCGTCCTATTCGTTGCCCACCGACGTCCGGCCGGAAGCTGCGGAAGAATTCATCTCCCACGTCATCGCGGTGCTCAGCCACATCAGGGCCCGCGAGGGTCGGGCCGCGCTCACCGTCGAGACGCACCTGTGGATCCGCGAGATGTCCCGCGTGGATGCCGCCGTTGACACCTCACCGCGCTTTCGTTGGTCCGACGACGGGGTGGACCAGTCCCACGACCTGTTCCTTCCGGCGCTCTACTGCCGGCACTGTGGGCGCTCCGGCTGGGGCGCCGTCCTGGCCCCGACCGGCATGGACCTCGAGCTGGACGACTCCAAGATCCGTGAAGCTCGCGTCACGAACAACCCGCGCTTCCGCACCCTTATCTCCGCAGCTGCGGAGGCGGACATCATCGAATTCCGTCAGGACGGTTCGGAGGAGGTGCAAGGCCTGCACTGGCTCCACACCGTCAACCGGGGGCTCTCGGCTACACCACCGAAGGCCGACAGCGCCGACCTCGCCGAAGGGCGGATCATCCCCGTCCTGATGCTCACCGGCAAGGACGCGGACGACGACTCGAAGAAGGACGTGTGCCCGTCATGCCTGGCCAAGGATGGAATCGCCTTCATGGGCAGCGCCATCGCCACCATGCTCTCCGTGAGCATCTCCAACCTGTTCGGCGCCGAAGGGCTTAACGACGACGAGAAGAAGGCCCTCGTCTTCACCGACAGCGTCCAAGACGCCGCGCACCGGGCCGGATACGTCCAGTCCCGCTCCCACACGATGACGCTGCGCACTGCTCTGCGGCGCGCGCTCGGCGAGCAGCCCGCCACGCTCTCGGAACTAGTGGACACCGCGATCGCCCGCGCAGACACGCCCGGCGCGCGCTACCAATTGATCGCACCCGAATTCGTGGACCGACAGAGCTTCCGACCCTTCTGGGACCCTAAGGCCTCCCCAGGGGAACGCGTCCGCGCCAGGCGTTTCGCCAAACGCAGGCTGCAGTTCGATGCTCTTCTAGAGCTCGGCCTTCAATCGCGCACCGGCCGCACCCTGGAACTCACCGGATCCCTGGCCGTTGAGACCGACGCCGGTAACCCCACCCGCATGCTCTCCGTAGCACGGAAGGCCTATGAAGCCGCCCTTCACCAGACGATGATCGGTGAGACCGCACCCACGCAGCAGCAATTGCTGCACTGGATCCGCGGCACGGTGGAAAGGGTCCGGCTCCAAGGCGGCGTCCACCATGAATGGCTCAAGGGCTACATCGCGACCGACGGCAAACGCTGGCAGATTTGGGGCGGACGACCCAAAGGCGAAGGCATGCCTGCATTCCCTTCCGGCCGGCCCGCGCCAGTCTTCCCCCGGATCGGCAGCGCCGCCGCGGCTACCGACAACCTGGACGGAGTCACATCCTCAGCCTCCTGGTACGCGCGTTGGACAGCCCGCTGCCTTGGCGTCGCTCCCTCCGACAGCGGCTACTTAGCGAAGGCACTGATCACCGCACTAGCCGAGGACGGAACCTTCGGCAGCTCGAAGACCAACTCCGGCGCGGATGTCTACTGGCTTGACCCGGAGAAAATCGTGCTCTCCGTCCCGGATGCCAAGGATCTGGCCGAAGGACGGCACGCCGTCCAGTGCAAGGTCTGCCAGGCCATCACCCCTGGTAGCCTCACCGTCATCGACCAGCTGGTCGGGGGCCCCTGCACTCTGGTCCGCTGCAGCGGGACACTGCAGCGGCACGCCTCGGACGCCCGCAACTTCTACCGGGACCTCTATTCCTCGCGCGAGAGCAAGCGTGTGGTGGCCCGAGAACATACCTCGCTGCTCGACGACGCGACGAGGATCCTCTACGAGACGCAGTTCAAATCCGGCGCAGACAACCCCCAGGCTCCCAATGTGTTGGTGGCCACGCCCACGCTGGAGATGGGCATCGATATTGGGGACCTGTCCTGCGTCATGCTGGCTTCGTTGCCGACGTCCGTTGCCTCCTACCTCCAGCGGGTGGGCCGGGCAGGCCGTCTGACCGGCAACTCGCTGGTCCTCGCTTTCGTTCGAGGCCGTGGCGAACACCTGCCCAAGCTGAATGAACCGCTTTCCGTCATCAACGGGGAGGTCCGGCCACCCGCGACCTATCTGGACGCCGAAGAGATCCTGGGACGGCAGTACGTCGCCCACATTGCGGACCGCTTCGCTCGGACCGCGGGCCGGGCACATCCAGTCGATGCCATCCAGGCACTCGGGAGCGTAGCGCCCGGATCGTTCATCGGGGACCTGATCGAGGACGCTACGGCGAACGCTCAGACTTACCTCGTCGAATTCCTAGAGCAGTTCGGAGAAAGAATCACTGCGGACAGCGCGGCCCGCCTGACGGCCTGGGCATCACAGCAGGCCGACGGTGAGCCTAGCGACCTCGCCCGTCATTTGATCCGGGCGGCCGGGGAATGGAAGGCGGACGTTGATGAACTCGACACTCGCCGTAAGGAGATCGGCACCGCCCTGCCCGAGCTGGAGGAGGCCGCGGCCCTGGCTGACCGGCTGGACGACAAGACCTCCGACGCGCACCAGGCCCTTCGCACCGCCAAAGCCACCCTCAGAATGATCGGTGACCAGCTCAAGCAGCTCCGCGGCCAGTACTGGATATCGGTGCTGGAAGCCTATGGTGTGCTGCCCAACTATACGCTCCTCGACGACTCGGTGAGCCTGGACGTGGGGCTGTCCTGGAAGGATGCTGATACGCAGGAGTTCGTCACCGACACAGTGTCCTACAGCCGCGGTGCCTCGGTAGCCCTCAGCGAATTCGCGCCCGGTGCCACCTTCTATGCGCAAGGGATGGAGATCCTGATCGATGCTGTGGACCTCGGCCCCCAGCAGAGCCATATCCAGAAGTGGCAGGTCTGCCCGCACTGCGGCTGGATCAAGACCGACCTCGGTACGGCCGCGGCCGTGCAGAACTGTGTGCGCTGCGGCACGTCGGCGATCGCGGACATGGGTCAGGTCCTCGACGTCGTGGTCCTGAAGAAGGTCTCCGCCGAGGTCCGCCGGGACGAGGCCGCGATCAACGACCGCCGCGACAACCGCGTGCGGGAACGCTTCACGATCGTCGCCGCGGCGGACATCGACCCGCAGCACCTACAGAAGCGCTGGTTCGTCGAGGGCTACGACTTCGGGGCCGAGTACTTCAACCGGGTGGATATTCGATGGCTCAACACCGGAAGGACGGCTTCCAACGGAGGTACGCGGGTCATCGCGGGCGACGACGTGCGGACGCCCATGTTCAGGCTGTGCTCGTACTGCGGACAGCTGGACCAGTCCGCTAAGGAGAATCTGCCCACCGAACACCGGTTCTGGTGCAGGTACCGCAAAACATCACAGGAGAGCGTTAAGGAAGTGGTGCTCGCCCGGGAACTTAACACCCAAGGCGTTGTGCTCCATCTGCCCCTTGACGTGACCTACGGCGACGACTTCTCCGTGCCGAGCCTCCAGGCCGCACTGTTACTGGGTCTCCGCGAAGTCCTCGGTGGGGCACCGGACCACCTCGGTGTGTTGCGGATCAATGATCCTGCGAACGGTGGGAACCGGATCGCCCTCATGCTGCACGACAAAGTCCCGGGCGGCACGGGCTACCTCGCCGAGTTCGCAGATGCCGAACGCGTGTGGGAGCTGCTGCACGCTGCGTGGAGGACCGTGCGTGACTGCAGCTGTCGCTTCGACGACCGGTTGGCCTGCCATCACTGCCTGCTTCCCTTCGCCGAGCCGTGGACGGTGGACAAGGTGGCCCGGGCGAGCGCAGAGCGCCTGCTCGGCTTGCTGCTGCGCTCCGGTGAGGCAGCCACGGACGGCGCCGTCCCGCCGTCGTTCTCCGATTGGACTGTCACCGAGGATGCGCCCGACGCCGAGACCTCAATCGAGTCGCTGCTGGAGAAGCGGTTTCGTAAGGCCTGGATGGACCGGCTCAAGGCGGTGGGAGCACATACCAAGGTGACCCCGGGTGCGCTCGCCGACACCATTACCTTCCGGATCCCCGGGCAGCACTTCCAATGGCAGCTCATCCCGCAGGTGGATGTCGCCGGAACCCGTCCTGATTTCCTGCTCAAGGGACCGCCCGACCCCAACTTTCCTGTGCTCGCGATCTACACGGACGGCTTCACCTTCCACGCGTCCACGGAACACAACAGGATCGCGGACGACGCCACCAAGCGCGACAAGCTCCGACACAGCGCTGAACTATCCGGGGCCGCCGTGCCGTGGGCGGTGACCTGGCAAGACGTGGAAGCGTTCGAAGCCGGTCGCGACGCGGCTGTTGTGCTGCCTCCTTGGGCCAGTGCAAAGCTCAATGCACAGCTCATGGCCAACTACCCTGTGAATGCCGAGATCATGGACCTACTGGGGCGTGACGCGATGACGATGCTCTGGGAATGGGTCAACCGGCCAGATCCGGAGGCTTGGGCGGACTTCTCTGAGCTTGTGCCGCTCATGCTGATGGCGCAGCGGCCCGAGCCCGCCGACGCAGACGCGATGTACGCGCAAGCGTCGGCGTTAGCCCAGGGCGCGAATCCACCCCTTCCTGCCGGCACCGTCACAGCGTGGACGTACGGATCGGGGAGCCTCGGGTTCGCGGCGGCCGGGTCGCCCAAGAGCCTGTCGACGATCGCCGTCGGACTATGCCTGGACGACAGGGCGGAAGCAATCGGTTCTCCTTCGCACGAAACATCCTGGCGTGAGTGGCTGAAGCTCTCCAACCTCCTGGCGTTCAAACCAATCGGACTGACGATCGGGTCGGTGCTGTCCACGGTCAGTGCCAGCGGATCCGTCGACGAAGAGGTCGCGCGCCTAGTGATGTCAGACGGGCTCAGCCCCGCCTGGAATGAACTGATGTTGCAAGCCACGGACGATGAAAAGACTCTGCTTGTTGCTATAGCCAATGCTGACATCACCGTCCTACCGGAACTCGGGCTGGAAGTTGACGGCCTGCCTGTTTCAGTTGCCTGGCCGGAGTACCAAGTCGCGGTCGTGCTTGACGGTGACGAGGGGCAATCTGAGCTTGAGGCAGCCGGTTGGGTCACTGTAGGAACAGATGTGGACGATATCCGCGAACTATTGAAGACAAAGGGGGCTTGAGATGGCGCTAGTTACGTGGATCAAGCAAAAGGACAAAATCGACGGCACGATGAAGAATAAGGTGTATTCCTTTTTCGAGAAGCTTCAAAAGGATGACACCGCGCCGGGGTTGCACATCGAACCGATGCACAGTCCCGCGGATTCCCGTGTGCGGACAGGCCGGATTGACCTGAACTTCCGAGCAGTCCTTTTCAAAGTCGCCTTCGATGGCATCCCCCACTATTTCTACTACGGCGCCTGGCCCCACGACGAGGCAATCGATATTGCGCGCTCGAGCGTCCTCCAAGTGAACTCCGTCAACGGTGTCCTTGAAGTTATCCGGGCCTCCACGCCCGACGGCGGGCCGTCTCCCACTTCACATACCCCTCCTGCAGAGCCTCCTGCGACCCCGGATCCCGACGTCGAGCCCCCCATTTCGGCGGTCGAGAACAAAATGGCCCGGGAAGCACCTGCTAGTCCATGGAGCAACCCTCTCCTTGTTTGCGGCATGGATCCAACCGAATTGGTCTCTGAACTTGGCCTAGCCACAGATCTTGTGGGGCAGGCTTTCGCCGCTTCCTCGGACGAAGGCCTTCTAGACGTCTTGGATGGAGCGCCTGAATGGCAGGCGACAGCGCTCCTTGAGCTGGCTGCTGGCACTTCAGTCCAAGAGGTCCAGGACAAGCTCGCCTTGAGCCGCTACGTGGATGACCCACAGGCGACAGACGAGGAGAAAATTCGCAAGTCCCTCGAGCACCCAGCCACGAGGATGCAATTCACCTTCGTCGGTGACAACTCCGATGAACTCAAAAAGGTGATCGAAGGTGGGGACTTCGATTCGTGGCGGACGTTCCTCCATCCGGAACAGCGGGTTTACTCGGAACGCAACTACAACGGGTCCTTCCGCCTGTCCGGTGGCGCCGGAACCGGAAAGACGGTGGTCCTACTCCACCGCGCGCGGATGTTGGCTGTGGCCGACCCGACGTCGCGCATCGTCCTGACCACCTACACTACGACCCTTGCTGAATCGCTTGAGAGCGGCTTATCCAAACTGGACGCCGGGCTCACCCGGGCAGCTAAGCCGGGAGCACCGGGGGTTCATATCTCAGGCGTGGACTCACTCGTCAACAAGGTCTTCCGCGGTGCGCAGGAGACGGAACAGCGCCGGGCCATGAAGGATCTCTTCGGGCTAGAGGTTTCCGCACCCGGCAAAATTCTGGACGCGGACACCGCGCGTCAGCAATGGGAGTCAGCACTGGCTGACGTCGATCACCAGCTGGAACCGGAGCTAGCCAACGCGACATTCCTCCAGCAGGAGTACGAAACCGTGATCCTACCCAATTTCATCAGCGGCAAGGATGAGTATCTGAAGGTGCCACGCGCCGGCCGAGGCACGGCCTTAAACAGGGCGAAGCGTCTTGGAGTTTGGAAGATCGTAGAGGGCTACCGCTACTACAACAGGATCGAGATGCACGCATCGTTTGTGGAGCTGGCGCACCTCGCGGCCCTAGTGCTCCGCCAGCGTGCAGAGAACGGCGGGGCACATCTTATCGATCATGTTCTGATCGATGAAGCACAGGACCTGCACGCAGGCCACTGGCTGTTCCTCCGGGAGCTGGTCCAGCAGGGACCCAACGACCTTTTCATCGCCGAGGACTCGCATCAGCGTATTTACGGCCAGAAAGTCCCGTTGTCTCGCTTCGGCATTGGCATTGTTGGTCGTGCTCGCCGGTTGACGCTCAACTACCGCACCACACAGCAAAACCTGGCGTACGCCGTCGGACTCCTTAATGGTGCTCCTGTGACGGATATTGAAGGCGGGGAAGAGTCGATCAACGGATACACCTCGTCGCGGGTAGGGCCGCGGCCGGAGGAGATAGCTTCGGCTTCTATTCCTGAGGAACTCGACAACCTAGCCGACTGTCTGCGGAAATGGAAAGACGAGGGGGTTCCACTCGAGACCGTCGGAATCCTTGTCCGGTCCAATTTCCAGATCGGTAAGGTCATCAACGGGTTGAACGAACGCGACCTTCAAGCTAGAACGGCGGGTGCGGCGACGGTGCCCGGTGTGCCGTCAGTGATGACCATGCACCGATCGAAGGGCATGGAGTTCACGAGGGTTGTTCTTTTCGGTCTTTCGGACCAATTCTTGCCGGCCTCCTATCAGGTGGGGGGCCTGGCGCCAGCGGAGCGGGCCGATGCCATTCTTCGGGAACGGTCGCTGCTCTATGTGGCGGCGACACGCGCCCGCGATGGTCTGGTCGTGTCCTGGAGCGGTAAACCGTCGGAGTTGCTTGGTACAAAGTAGTTTCTAGAAGCGACATTTCAGATACAAGCAATTTGGGGGAGCTATGACCGTCCGTGCGGTGAGGAAGAAGGCTCGCTGGTGGGACGATGATGCTTCTCAGCGGTATTGGATGGAGGTGGTCTACGAGGAAAGGTTTGGGAGTCAGCTCATCGCTCCGGGGGCCAGTCGGCATGATCGGATGAATGATGTTCAGGTAGGCGATATCGTCATCCACTGGCTCAGCCGAAAGAATCCCATGCGTTGGAAACCAGGAGTGTATGGAGCTTCCGTTGTGGCAGGTGCTCTGCAGAATGGCCGTGGCGACTGGTTGGGTCAAGCCGCAGATGTGATCCCATTATCCAATTACACCGCGCTAAAGAATCCCTTGCTGCTGACCGAGTTAAGAGCGCATCACCAAGAAGACGTTCTCGGTGTCCTTAGGAACCTGACGGAAAAATTCAGCAGCCCAAAGCAGACGATATATTTCCCATTTAATAGACATCCGAGGGCGGGCCTAAAGCCGAACGAGGGCTACCTCTTCAAAATGCCAGAGCAGGTTGTGCGGCTGGTGCCGAGCATGCTCCCTGACAGCGATTGGGGTGGGTTCGACACCCCGCTCGTCTCGCCGCCCATCAGCGGACAGAACGGGGTGCGACAGCGGTACGCCGGCTTCTGTGCCGACCCGATTCTGAAAAAGGCTATCGAGATGCAGGCCGTCCGGCAGGCTATTGCGCATTACGAAGCCGACGGTTACTGCGTAGAAGACGTCGGTGCCTATCGGTCGTACGATCTACTCGCAACGAGAAGAGACGAGGAACGCCACGTCGAGGTGAAGGGCTCACAGGGCTACGTCGAGAAGGTCATCCTGACTCGGAACGAGGTCACCCATGCGAACGACTATGGACTGACCGACCTGGTTGTCGTCGCGGAGATCTCATGGGAACGGCATCTCGACGGTTCAATCACCACCGATGAGGGAACGATGAGCGTTTACCCGGACTGGCGACCTTCGCCGGAGAACTTGAATCCCCTGAGCTACGAATACTTCCTGGACTGAGACGGGGGACTTAGAGGGGGGTCGGTGGCCCGACCCCCCTCTAAGATTTAGTAGGCCCTATCCGCTAATTTATCCGCCAGGTCGCCGGGGGAGAAGTCGGCCGTGTGGTAGACCGTCCAGCCCTCCTCTGCCAGCCAGTCGTCGCGGTTCTCGTCTCTGTTCTCCAGAACTGCGACTCGTGCGCCCGGCCAGGAGAGGTCGATCTGCCACTGGTTGTCCGGACCGATGTCGGAACCCCAATCGCCCGGCTCGACGTCGGCGTCGACGAGCTCTGAGACGAGCTCACGCAAGGTCGGTCCGGATTCGGTGAATACCGTGAGCCAGGGACTTTGACGGACGTTTTCCGGAATTCCGTCATCGACGTCTCCGGCCGAGGTCGCGCCGTCGTTAGCCAGCGACTGCAGTGGATTCAACGTCGCCCAATCTCTGAAGCCGAGCCCGATCTGTCCGTGCACTCCGAACAGCGTTCCCCTATCGAGGTTCGAGTTGAACAGTTCGCAGCTGGTCTCCGGTACCAGCACACAGCAATGGCACGCGGCGAGATTACGAGCGTCGGTACCAGAGCCGCGAGACTCGATACATACAGGGTCTGCGGAACACCACGATGTCCGGAAGAGGCCTTCATCGAGTGCAGCGCCGAGCCGGCCCGGTCCTGCCTGGGCGGCGATGCCGCCCAGGCTCCCTGCCGAGTCGGAAGAAGCCGTGTAGAGCAGTACACCCACCTGGTCCTGTCCAACGTAGAGGCGCTCCCGAATGGACGACGACGGGTAGCCTGCATCGAGCGAGAGCTGATCGATGATGATATGCGACAACGTGTGAATCAAGGTCTCGGCAATATTCACCGGTACGGGATCCTGACCTCGTTGTTCAGCAGCACGCTTCGAGTTCTGCCTGAGAGTCTTTTCTCTTCCTGCTGCGAAGTCCGTCTTGGCCCATTCCTCGACCTGATGACGGTCGAGTGCGATGAACAGACCCTCGCCCAGGGTCTCGATCGCAGGCAACCAATTCTGTTTGTTGTCATCGGGGAATAGCGGGGACGGGGTCGCCTCTGGGTTGTCCTCACTGCGGGGATGCAATCGACTGAAGCCGTATAGAGCGCGAACCTCTCGGAGCCGCGTGACTTTTCGAGTGGCTTTGACCCAGTGCGAATGAGACTCGGGGACAGCAACTATCTCGGAAACGAAATCGGTGTCCGGACTGTCGCGGCGCCCATTGATCAACGCCATGAATTCCTGCTCGCGCAGCTGCTCTTCTGACAACTCTGTCTCGTTGTCGCCATGGAACTGCCGCCTGATCTCCGCACGCAACTCGTCAACAGTGAACCGTCCGTTGAAGCTCTCGGCGATCCCCTCTAGCACCCATGTTGACTCTGCATCGAGTGCCTGAGGTTTGGCGAGCTGCGCGGCGTTCGCCGTGACCACTTTCGCGAGAAATTCCGAATAGGGAGGGATAGAGATGGCAGAGCGGACGACAGGGAACCAGACGTTCGATGCGCCGCGCTGGACGGTCTTCGGAGGCTTTCCGCATTCCCGGTCACGGTAGCCCCAGCCGAGCCACGGCCGGTTGCCCTGACACTTCATTTCTTTGAGCGCGATCGAGTTGAACGCGTCAGCCATCGTTCGGGATTTGCCGCATGAGCAGCGGACTACCATATCGGCGAGCGACGACGTTCGGCCCTCGGACAGGAGGCTCAGTTTGTGCTCGGCGTCGTCGTTCGGCGAATAGCCATGAACCCAGTAGCCATAGGGGAAGTCATCGATGTGACCGTCCTCGCAGGCGATAACAAAACGGGACGGCGTCAATGGCGCCAGCGATTTGCACAGACCACATTTCGGGTCCTCGTACGAGGCCTGCAATTGCTTGGTCGTACCTATCCGATGGCAGACCGGACACACGAGCATGGAAGGAAAGCGCACTACCGGGATTTTGCCCCTCACACCTGCGGGTGGCAGCAAGAGTTGGGTCACGCCCAGACTTCGGGCCAAACGTGGTTCACTGACCGGCTTGAGGTGCTTTCTGTCCCACTGATCGATACTCGTGATCATGAAACTGTTGTTCTCGGCAGGGAAAAGACTTCCTACTCCGAATGTCGAAATCAGCTGACTGCGACGCGCAGCGTAGGTCTTCCTAGCCATTGAAGGCGTCCTTCCTCAAAGGTGCGGGACGGAGAGCGGTTTCGGCGTCGACGTCCCGCATGCTGCGCGGTGTCGGCCATGGGGTGGTGCTGGTGCTGTAGACGAAGTCAGGGTCCTCTAGGGCTTTGCTTGAATCGATGAGAAGGGCCTGTGGGCTGGTCTTCTTCTTCTGGTACGGGAGGTCGGCATCGTCCGAGGCAGCCTTTCGCCAGATATTCAGTAGGCGTTCGAGCTCATCTCGCGTTGCCCCAGCTTCCTCGTGGTCGATAGCCTCCACGCGGTCCCCGATGAGGGACATGACCTGGTCGACCAGATGGGACTCCACTCGCACCTGGCCAGCCTCCTCCCGCAGCTCCGGAACGAGCATTCGGAGAGCCGATACGAGAGTTGCATGAAGACCACGGTCGCGGGACCTGGCAGCGAAAGGTGTAGCGCTGGTGGCTTCCACAGCGCGGTACAGTGCACCGTGAAAGTCGTTGAAGGACTCGTAGTGCGAGCGGTCCCGCGTCCGTGCTGCGTTGAAGATCGTCACGACGAGTCCAGGATGCTGCCGTCCTACACGGCTGGTCGCCTGGATGTACTCGGCGCTCGACTGCGGCTGACCCATGACCGCCATGAGACCGAGCCTGTCGACGTCGAGACCCACCGAGATCATGTTGGTTGCGAGGACGACATCCTCGGGCGTGAGGTCGCTCATCAAGCTCTTCTCAAGCGCCTTAAGTGCCTCCGGGATCTTGTGGTTCTCCACGCGACTCGTTAACTCGCTCAGTTGGATGCTCCGTGACGAGTCGAGGCCCTCTCGTCTCGCCAGGAGCGAGAGGCGGGCACGTACGTCGTCGTACACCTGGAGGTAAGCAGAGCCCAGGACGCGGAGACTGTTGAAGTAACCCACCAGCGTCCAGTAGGGGTCACGATCCGTCTGCTCATTCGCATCGATGACGTTCGCCGAGTGCAATAGCGATGCGTACGTACGGACCATCAGCGTCGCGTGACTAGTGCCCGAAGCGAGTACCCCGACGTACTGCCGGGTGCCGAATCGGTCTGACGGAGCCCTTTCCGCAAAGAATGAGTCGTCAGGGTCGAGCCCGGGGGGTGGGAAGAGTCTGGAATCTCGATTGAACACGGAACGAATCTGCTGTTCAGCCCGGCGGATGGTTGCCGTCGAAGCAATGATCTTCGGCTTGCGTCCGTCCGAACCGCCGGGGCGATTGATTCCACCTGCCGCTAGATCGACAGCCGTCTCGAACAGGCCGACCGTCGACCCCAGTGGGCCCGAGATCAGGTGCAGTTCGTCCTGGATGATCAGGTCCGGCCCGAGATCGGACGCCGAATGTCGGCCGAAGAGAGTCGAAACCTCACCGCGCCACGCCATGCTGGCGAATTTGTCCACGGTCCCGATGACGAGCTCGGGACGCTCGCGGTAGACATCGGTGTCGATGATGTGAACCGGAAGCCCATCTCTGAACTGACAGTGCTCATTCGCGCAGTTCACCGTCATGCGGTCGTAGGGGACCTTAATGATCCGATAGTCGTCGACGGTCAGCCGCGTTCCACACCAGGGACATGCTTCGATCTGGCGCGGATTCCCCTCGACCACGTCCTCGTTCCGCTTGAGTTTGGCGAGGTTCGTCTTGGCGGTGCGGATGTCGTTGGGTGTGGCCCCACCTCCGACCCAGAGCCCGATGCCAAATGACTCTGCGCCGAGACGTTGTTCGTCCTGCTGGCGGACGGACTCGAGCGAACAGATGAGCATGGCAGCACGTTCGAACTGCTGGATGGTCAGGAGCCGTAGGGTGTATCGCATGATCACGGCGACCCCTCGAACGCTGCTGTCACGCAAGCGGCGAAGCAGGAGGAGATATGCGATTAACCCGAGGTAGGCCTCGGTCTTACCACCGCCGGTAGGGAACCACAGAAGGTCCGCTATGTCGCGCTCTTCGTCCTGATCATCAGTGACCGATGGCAGGTTGATGAGGATGAAGGCGATCTGGAACGGGCGCCAGGACTGCTTGCCGAGCTCGAACTCGGCCTGAGCACCTTTACGCACCCAGTCCTGACGTGCGCGCTGCATGTGCATCGCGCTGTTCGCCAGTTGGAAGGCTTCGAAGGCTACGTCGTTCTCAGCCAGAAGCTTTATACCCTTTGAGATTCTTCCGTGCGCTTCGGTAGCCTGCTCCATATGCTTCTCGCCGACGCCCCGAAGGTGCGAGGGGACATGGGATGGCCCGTCGGCGGACATCGATTTCGTGGTTGTCGTTATCCACGACGAGTAGTCCGTGGCCAGTTGAGTCAGTTGGGCGAGAACTTCCTTGCGAGTGCCGGTTCCCAGGAGCGAAAGTGACAGGTCTGCGGCGCTTTCGCCTGCCATCGAGCGAGGGACGTCCTGGCGAGGAATGAAGGTCGTCGTCACTCGGCGGCACCGTGGACTGTCGACGTCTGCGGGGTCCACTTCCACTGCGCAACCGTGACCAGCACCGAAGATCATGTGATTCCGGTAAAGCAATTCAGAAGAGGCAAGGTCGGCGTCCGCCGGAAGGTTTACCCGGAGCTTGGACCGATCGACCAGGGCTGCGTGCTCGGTGCTGACGGTCAGGCCGACCTGGAACCAGCAGGCGATGTCTCTATCATCGGAGCCGGGCGGTTTCGGTTGCGTGTTGCGCAGGACCACGGTGACTGTCACCACACCATTTTCCGCCGGTCGAGCCAATGCGTAGAGTTCGAGCGCACCGCCCTCGAGCAGGTGACGCTGCGGCCCGGGAGATATGAGATCGACCTCGATGTCTCCCAAGTCTGTCGGCTGCCGCTGCCAGTCGTAGACGTCTCGCCTCTTACTTCCGCTCTCTCGATCAGTCTGCACGGGCGTATAGCGTGCTGCGACCGGGTTCACGGTAAGCTTCGTTGCCAGTCGCGTATCGACGGAGACCGTCATACCCACGCTGCTCGGGTAGGTCAGCCGCGCATTTGCCACTGGGCTGTCGACTGAAGCTTCTCCGGCAACGGCGGATACGGACTCGGGTTCGTCCGGCGCCTCGACGTAGGTTTCGTCCTGAGCAGGCCACAGCACACCCGTGACGTAACGCTCGAGCGGGCGTTCCGTAATCAGCTCTTCCTCCGATCCAGGACCGTACAAGTCTGTCTCGAGGCGGTCCACCATTTCTCGGCGGAAGTCGTATTTGGCGTCCAGTGTCGACACTTATTGCTCCTGATTCGTGGTCCGCTTGATCAATCCGGTTAGTCGAGGGACCAACCACATGCCCGAGGATCCCAATCCCGTCAGTTTCGTCTCCTCCGGGTGACCTGTAGCGCACTCGATGGACGTGACGCGTGCACCGGTGAATCCCGCAGGCCATTGGAAACTACCGCCTTTTCTGAACCCCAAACTGTTCTTGAAGGCGTAGGCGAACGATGTGCTCGTCCTACCGATCACTTTGCCGTCATCGGTGGTGAGCTGGTATCGCGGCACTTCACCCGGCTCCGGTTCAAATTCCAACGAACCGGAGACAACCTGACCTAAGAGGTTCTCCAGAACGAGATTCTCTTGGACGGCTGTGGCCTCTCCGCTGGCGGGGTAATAGGGCGATACGTCATCGATGTCCGAGTTGGTGAACTCCATTCGAGCTGTGTACGGGCCATACTTTCCATAGGCCTTTTCCAGCCAGCGTCCTGTGGAGCCGTCGGCGCGTTGAAGGAGCTTCTTGGGAAGCTTCGTGGAGATGATCTCCTCCCGTGCACGGCTCAATGCTACGTACTTCTGCTTCAGCGTCGCCTCGTTCTCCTCAGCCGCCGGTGAGCCGAACTCGGGCTGCATGTAGAGGACGTTGGTGAATTCAAGGCCCTTCGCCCTGTGGACGGTAGAGACCACCAGGTCTGCGGTGTCCGCCACTGTTAATGTCAGTGGTACTGATCGGTTACGGAGACGTCGACTCAGTTGAGGAACATTGAGGGAGTCGTATGCAGCGAAAATCCCTTCAGCCGTTTTGAGTGCGAGCCAGAGGTCACCAGCGGAATCTCCGAAGAGTGTTGTCAGCCTGAACCTGATGTCGTCCGCATCGTAAGTGCGGTCTTCGAGATCCTTGAACACTGCATGCACCCATGGCGCCACGCTCATGTCCTGGGCTTTCCTCCGAACGAGATGCCGGTAGCCGTTCTGCCATAGAAGCTCACTAGCTACAAGAACCTCATAGTTGGTCGAACAAAGGAGGGCTGTTGTCTCACCATCGTTCGGACCTAAAGCTCCGGATTCGTTCAACACCGAGGTGCTGCTTACCTGCCTTCTAAACCCGTCGAGGAGTTGGTGAGCAGTCTTGGCAGTTGCATCGTCCAGCTTCCCGAGGCTTCGAATTTCCTCGCCGACAGTGATCAACTCTTTGGTGCGGTCGGTAAGAGCCCGATAGTGCTTCGACAGCGTCTCGTGCTCTGCGCTGAATTCCGTCTTTAATTTCTCGATAAGCTCGCCCGATGCCAATTTGGATGCAGACTCTTTGAGCTGGAAATCATATATGCCTTGTAGAGGATCCCCGAGCACGGTGAAGCCTATATCGTCGCCGAGCGCTACGAGCAGGGCGAGAACCAGTTCGGCGCGATCCCCTACGAGGTCCTGTGCCTCATCGATCAGAAGGTGCTTCAGTTGAAGAACCCTCTCAGGAGTGTCGTCCCCAGACACATAATCAGTGGCTTTCCTTATTCGTTTTTCGAAGCTGTCCCCCAGCACCTCCTCATCCATATCGAGCAAAATCTGTGCCGCAAAGGAGTCGAAAGTTCGAATCTGGAGTCCGTCGAGGTCATGGGCGCGTGCCCGCTTCCGCACGGCCTCGACAGCAGCTCGAGAGAAGCTCAGTACCAGTATCTCGTCCGCAGGGTTCAAGCCGTCCTCAACCAGAGTCTTCACCCGTGCGAGAAGCACCTCGGTCTTTCCTTGTCCCGCTGCGGCGGTGACGAACAGCCGCGCATCCGCTTCGGCTTCCGCTACCGCTCGCTGACTCTCATCGAGTTCGATGTCAGCGAGCACTTAAAGCCTCGCGATTCCAGAGGTAGTCGAACTTAGTAAATGCCAGTTCAGTCCCATACTGGTCCAAATTGTCCTTAACATTGACAATCAGCACCTCCTCACTCCCGCCGTTGAGAGGTCCTCGTAGACCGCGCCCGATCATCTGGATGTACTTATTTGGCGAGAACGTTGGGCGACAGACGTACACCGCGTCAACTTTTGGCGCGTCGAACCCCTGGGACAGCACATCGAAGTTTGTGAGAACTTGAATTTTGCCGCGGCGAAAGTCTTCGATGATGGATCGTCGATGGCTAAGATCCGTTTTTCCGGAAATGGCAGCTGCGGAGATTCCTTCAACTGAGAGCACTGCGGCTAACGCTTCGGCGTGTTCCACCGAAGCAGCGAAAACCAGCGTTGGCCCCGATGCTTGTTGATTTGTGAGGTGATCGAGGATGACTTCGTTCCGTGCTGAGCTTCCGGCAACCTGTTGAAGGTCAAGACGGGCTTCCAACATTGCGGTCTGGACGTCTTGGTCTTTTGCTGACCTGATATCCCTCAGCTGGAGCTCAATGCCGTTGAGTTCCGCATGCTTCACGTTTGCTAGAACCCCAAGCTCTTGGAGGTACTCGTGGGCCCCGGCAGCACCAAATTCATCTGGCTCGATAAGGTTTCGCCCGAAACGATTGACTAGTCTGTCGGTCTCCTTTTCGTCAGAACCCCGATAAGGGGTTGCTGATAAACCGAGCAATAGTTTTGACTTGTCAGTGTAGGAACGGCCAAACCACGTCAGAACAGGTGTATAGGACGTAGCGATCGCGCCATGCGCCTCGTCGATAATGACAAGGTCCGGGTCAGACATCCAGTCGTAAACTAGACGTCGGGATTCAACGATGCTCGCGAGGGTTTGAATTGTGGCTATAACCAGATGCAACTTAGCGTCCTCTGGCACCGCGGAATTCCCTCCCCAAAGCCTGCTAACAGCCATACGCTCCCCGGGAGGGCCAGCTGCTTGCCACACGTAGGACCAGGTCTCAATGGCTTGCTCACAGAGCTCTTCAGATTGAGCAATCCAAACGACCAGCTTCTTTTCTGATGTCGATACTAGGTGGCGAACTACGGACTCCACAGCAACGCGAGTTTTCCCAGCGCCAGTTGGAAGCTGTACCAGACCTCGTGTTGACTTAGTCCTGCCAGCGAGGAGCTCTGTGATTTTCCGGCTTGTTGATTCCTGGTAGACGTGGAGGGGGTTCATTCGAATCGGTCCAACGAATTCTTCGCGCTCCGGCTTCTTTCGTATGCTTTCTCCTGCCATTTCAGGGGAGAATCCGAGATCACGTACAAACTCTCTCGCGGACCTACTCCCACGGAATTGATCGGGAGTTTGAATGCCCGCTTCCTCGAGAGCGGGTTTCAATACTTTCAATAGGCTCGAGCCATGAAGATTGCTGACGATATCGAACATCCGCTGGTCGGTAAGCTCCTGACCTCGATTCGCCAGTAGATCTAGAACTGACTGCGGGATCAGGGCTTTCAAAGTTGGTCGGCCGACAAGTTCGGCCACCTTGCCCGCATCAGTCTTTTGTCGGCTGACTCGCTCGCGCCGCTCCTGCGCCTCGAACTCTGTCTTTAGCGCAGCCATGTTTGAGATGACAGAAGAAGGAGCTCGTTTGCTATCGAATGCTGCCAATACTGTCTCTACGCGAGGACGCTCGCCCTGTCCTACGCGGTAGTACAACACGTTCTGTTCAAGGTGCCATTCCTTTGGTACAACCTGGGTTCGGGAGTCAAAGCTATTTGTCTGTACTTCCTCGATGGACAAGCACGGCGTGCAGGTAGTTTGCGGCTTCGTCTCCGATGCGACCCGCTTTAGGAAGGGGTAGTGGACGCTGAGGAGGGCCGGCGGTACCTCGTCAGACAGTTTGAAGGTCAGTTCGGTGGAAAAGACTATCTCTCGAAGACTTAGTGCCCAATTTTCTGCCAAGGCGTCATCCAGGTCCCGGTGGCCGGTATGGATGACTGCCTCTCCAGCGGAACGTAGGTGACTGAAAGACTTGGAGTCCATTGCAACCTGGACATGCTTTGTGAGGTACCTAGTGCTGGTTTGATTCGGGAGTTGAACGAGCAGCTCTTTCGGAGCTTTGACCCCATTCTTTGCTAGAAGACCGTAAAGCTCGTGCACCTTCTCGATAGGAAGCCGCTTTTCGACAAGCGGCAGCACATAGCTCCAATTGACTCGTGTTATGTCGGTGTGTAGGCCGAGAGCGCGGGCTTCCTCGTCGCCCGCGAACGGGATGTATGCCTGGGGGACACCATTGATCTGTCCGGTACATTGCTTCGTATCGACCAGTCCCAATGAGGTTTCAAGTGATCCGTACTGCTTTACCCACCACAGGTCGGGGCCATCGATACTAAGAGCCGCTCTGTAGGAGGAACTGAACTCTACCTTGGCGGGATAGTGCGGTCTTGTCAGAAGTAACTTAGTGACCCGCGCTCGAGTCGCAATAGATGCAGAAGCTAGACGATCTAGGCCTTCCGTTGCCAGGGCTTTTGGAAACGCCAATCCGGCTGGCGACGTTGGGGCGGGACTGTCTCGTGTTTCCTCGGCAAGGCGAACCGATTCGGCGCTTTTCCACAGGTTGTAGGTTCCTCCCGCCTTACACATTTCCGCTTCGGGAAGGCCAGCTGGAATGCGGAGCATCCGAAGAAGGGCTACATCGTGCGAGTGGAATCTGTCGTCTAGAAGAAGATGTTCATCTCCGGACGTGTTGCCTGTGATGAGCGGTCCTGGAAGCCAGACCGAGGCCAGGGGGCGCCACTTACTGTCCCTGCAACGAACTAAAATTCGCTCGGGGAGCGTTCGCTCCTTCAAGATGGCGAAGGTTTCAGGAACAGGGAGTGATCGGGTTAAGCGCCATAGGGACTCTGCTAGTTGTATATTGTCCTGATCTTCCCCAACTTCTCGAGCAACGCGGTTGATTCGGCCGCGACCATCCTGGGCTTGCAGGTCAAGGGACCTCAGGTATTTGCTAGTCTCCCCATGGTGGAGGAGCTCATAGGAAACGAGATTCGCTGTCTCGTCACCCTCGTCAAGAGGAAGGAAGACTCTTGACGTTATTGGTGCTTCGACGCTTCCGTCCGCCATTAACACTATTCGGCTACGGCGCACTTTTTCCCGATAATCAGGATGAGATTTTTCCATCATGGACGCGATTTCCAGTGCGTTCTCGAAGTCCTGGAGGGTGCCCCCGATTGCAACTTCCTCCAGCCACTCCTCGATTGATGCGCGCTTGCGGTTAGCCTCCAGCAAGAGGCGCGCAACTTGGGCATCACGACCACGAGCAAGCGCTGTCTCATGCAACCAGGGCCTGTCCCGTCCGACCGCTGCATCCCATAGGCCAGTGAGCTTCGTCGCCTCATCCAAAGCGGGCTGTACTTTCAAATCCCCGATGGAGCGAAGCTTCCCTGATCGATCCGGTAAGGCAGGCACTGCAGCAATTGCTTTGAAAATTGGGGTATTTATGGTGCCGTCGGCCCAGTTTTCCTTTTCCTTTGCTCGCGACGGAAGGATATCCAAATAGGCCCCTGGGTCTTCGGACGTGGTTAGCTGCGGCAATGCTGCAGCGACCATTCGAGGAAGCGCTCTCGTCAGTATCTCCCGGTTATATCCAATCTCTAGCATGCTGTGCCGGTCCTCATTCATCTTGAATGCGGCATTGACTATGCCCCTCAAAGAGGTGAGATGCTGGGTCGGAAAATAATTCCAGAACCGGCCCATTTTACGGCGCGGGTTCCCGCCTTCCGGAACTGCCCATGTCAGTTCAATTTCATTGCGGGCGGCTATGCTTCCTGCTTCGACCGCTGCGGTTGCGCTCACTTCATGGATTGCTCGAAAAATCTTCCAACTGTCTCGAACATGGCCATCTGTGAGTACGACCTGGGTACCATTTCTGAAGGCCTTCCAAGATTTTTCTTGGGATTGTATTTTATCGACGAAATCTATACTGGTGATTTTGGGCGAGAAGAGAAGGAATTCGGGCGGAAATGCTTCCATCTCTTCCGAAAGCCATCGAAAATAGCCAACAAGAGGTAGTTTGACGATCGTCGATGCCCACTCTTGCAACTCAGCCAGGGTCGGATCCGATGCTGCTGCCGTAGTTATATCGACAGGCTCCGCGATTCGAAGTAGTGGATAAGATTCAAGGTCAGGGTATATGTTCTCCAACATCTCCCTGCTTCGGGTTTGACTCCATGCGATGGAACCGGTTTTGCTGAAGATCATCGGAGCGCTAGAGATTTGTATCACGGACTTGAAACCAAGACCGAATCTGCCAATTTGGTCGTCTCGTTTCTCGGATGAATGCGAGAGCATGAGTGTTCGATAGCCGGCCTCGGTGAAAGGGTTACCTTCGTTGGCACAGTAGAGGGCTTCATCGGTGAGGACAATCTCGATGCGTCCGCCTTGGACCGAGACGGCATCAGCAGCATTCTGTATCAATTCGTGGAGCTGTTTGCGACCATAGCCGCTTTGTGAAATCGCTGCCTCAATGTTGCTGTGCTCACGAATCAGGTCAGGTCGAGCCCTATAGGCTGCGAGAGCGCTTTCGGTTTCGGACGCAATGAACCGTCCAAGAGCTGAATCAGGTCGTGCCCATTCGTTTTGAACCGCCATTGGTCCGATTCCCCATCAGATAGTTGCTAGCGGCAAGCGCCGAGACCTTCATCATGGTAACCAGAAGGAACCATAATCTACTGAATCGGGTCGAACATGAGATCCAACCTTTACAAAGACTCAACTAGCTGTCGCGCAATCGCTGACCCAAGAGCGGTTGGCACCGCGTTGCCGATCTGCTTGGCAATGGCAGTCTTAGACCCTATCCACTGGTGATTGTCTGGAAACCCCTGAAGGCGGGCAGCTTCAAGATGGGTAATGGCTCGGTTCGCGATTGGATGGATGTATCTGCCCTTCTCCGGCTTGAAAAACTCGGTCCGGACGGTCACTGAAGGGCGATCCCAATGCATTCGTCCCATTACGTCGCCCGAGCCGCTGTTGTGATTTATCCAGCATTTAGCTTTTAGGCTTTCCGGCAGATCGAATCTGTTCCCCCCCTCCGGTATAACGCTGAAACGAGCAAGGGAAAGATCTGCGTACCTACGCCCGAGGTGAAGTTCGGTAGTGCTGAACGCCCCGGGCATCAGCCGGTTTCCTACTAGCTGTTTCCGATCCGGTAGATCAGTGCCGTCGGCGTCGACGTCGATCCCTTTGAATGCCTTCCGTACAGTCGAGTGACGTCCAATGTGAGTAGGAGGGGGGAAACCCGGAAATTGTAGGTCTCGGTGGTGACCAATTAAAATGGCTCGCTTTCGTGCCTGCGGTGCCCCGTAGTCGGCCGAGTTGAGAATATGCCATTGAAAGGCGTAATCCTCGATTAGTCCACCCTTAGATGTCGCATTCGTGAACTCCTGTAGCTGCTGGGATCGAGCAAACGCAGGTACGTTCTCCACCACAAAATACCTAGGGTTAGCAAGGGCCAAGGTTTCAGCATAGGACTCCCAGAGACCGTTCCGATCGTCTGACGAATCTCGCTTACCGAGCTGCGAGAAGCCTTGGCAAGGAGGGCCGCCAATCACTACGTCGGCCTCAGGTACTTGTTCCTCAAGCAACCAATCCTGAATCGGCCCCGCATAGACTTTGTCGCCGAAGGTTGCGGAATAGCTAGCCGCCGCTGCCGCATCGAACTCAACAGCCCGCTCGGTAACAACTCGCTTAGAGGCTCTATAGAAACCGTGCGTCAATCCGCCAGCCCCGGCGAACAAATCCAAAAGCCTGATGGAAGTGGATGTTCTTTGGCGAAGGTAGGGCGGTGGAGGAGCCGAGAAAGTGGTCATGACGTCCTCAGACTACGGGACCGCTGAAGGTCTGGGTGACATTTTCTGTTCTTGAAAACCGGTTCAATGCTAACCAAATCAATCCTCGCACCCCTACGAGGCCGGTGAAGGAGGAAGCTGACCGGCTGCCGGATGGGCGTGTTTCACTCGAAGCGCTCGCCGTCGGTACACCTGAGGGGGTTGTCGCCGGGACATTCATAGATGCGGTGGTTCGCTGTGATCACGTCGAGCGACCTCGCCTGCCTCTGGTCGGCTTCTAGATTGACTGTTATGACTTCATGATGCGTTGTTCGGTCATCTTGCGGATGACGTCGATGAAGCTCGGAGCGTATTCTCCCCAGGATTCAGCGACCTTGTCCAGATCAACCTTGCCGGTGTGGACTTGTTCGCACAGTCGCAGCCACCCCTCGCCGATGGCAGCCGTGAGTGCAAATGCAACGCTTGCGCTCACGACGCTTCCCGCCCCGGGGATCAACTTAAGGAAGCTACGCGCAAGCGCCTGCCCAGTGATCTGGGCGCCTAACTGCGCAAGCGCTCCCATGGAGAGCATGGTCGTGAGCTCGAGGTCATAGATAGCCGCGATTCGGCCCAGCATGGTCAGCTGGATCGGCGCCAGAATAGCGGCATCCGCGACCGGAACTGGGATCGCAGCCGTGGCAGCCGCTGCCGACGCGGCTGCCGAGATGATTGGGCGCGCCATTTCGCGCTTCCAGGGGAGGTTGAGTC
Organism: Arthrobacter glycogeni; assembly: GCF_054510815.1. NCBI lineage: Bacteria > Bacillati > Actinomycetota > Actinomycetes > Micrococcales > Micrococcaceae > Arthrobacter > Arthrobacter glycogeni. The sequence goes on along the minus strand of NZ_JBTNDV010000001.1, from coordinate 245,427 downwards.
GCTGAGCAATGCGAAAGGCGTCCTTCTCGCTCTCCGGTGAAAGCGTGAGGGTCTCCGTGACGAGTTCACCGAGGCCGTGCCCCATACCCTTCCCGTGCCTTCCGCTCGCTGAAGTCAATATGACCCGCTCGATGGGGATGGTGATCCGCGCGCCATTCTCGTCGACTGGGTCCTCGAGCCAGTCGCGGAACTCCTCGACATCCTTTGGCGCTGAGCGCTTGCCCGTCACCGGGTTCTTGATCCAATCAACCTTCGTAAGAACGAGCACGACCGGCAGCCCTGCTGCATCCATCTCCTTGATCATGTCGATGTCAGGGGATGTCAGACGCGGTAGTTGAGACAACACGCAGTACCAGACGACCGAGACCTGCTCGATGGCCGGTCTCTTCGAAATTGTCTTCAGGTGGTTTCGGAGGATGTCGGCTGGGGCGTCGCGTGACCCGATCTCGAAGCCTTCGAGATCCCAGATCCCAAGCGAGTCATCGTGGAAGTAATGCACACCGCGCGTTACAGGGAGGCCCTTCCCCACCCTCGCCAAGTCACGCCCAAACACAGCGTTGACGAGCGAGGACTTCCCAACGCCTGTTCCTCCCACGACCGCGAGGTTGAAACGGCCATACCGGCTCTTCGCCTGGGCGTTCGCCTCAAGAAAGGGCTGGTCGTCGATCTCGGGCGCGTGGGCTGCGGGTTGCTTTGGTTTCCTTGCCAATGTGGGATCCACTTTCTGTCCGTTGTCAGAGGTCATTATGCGAATTCGAATTCGAGGGCGGCATCCGGATTGATCGCTGTGATTATGTTTGTATAAAAGGTGCGGGCTTGTGTCTCCAGCACAGGGCGCAGGCCATCAACGTGCTCCGCTAAGGCATCGTCGGTGAGGATCTCCTGTGTCAGTTTTAGTGTGTCAATTTCCGGGGTCGCAAAACTGAGAACACCGTTCTCCTGGTTGACAACGGCAAAATTGGGGTCGGCCGTTCCAATGAGGATAAAGTCCGGGATCATCACCCGGAAGGAATTCTCACCGGTCGGGACGATGGAGACCTCGCGGCCCTCTATTCCTACCATTGTGTCGAACTCATACTGCAGCAGCAACGATCGGTCGCTCCACGGAATCACGAAACCATTAATGTCGTTGACCTCGCGTTCCGGCTTGAGGCCGGTGACCCCCGATCTCACCAGCACCACCTGCTCCTGAAGTTCAACTGATCTGATCACTTGGATTTCTCGTTCGTGCGCTGCGCCGAAGAATATGCCAGCCGCCACACCTGCACCGCCCGCCAGACCTGCAACCACCAGGATAAGGAAAACGAAGAGGAGGACCTTCGCCCATACGGGCGTCTTGCGTTTGACGGCGGTGGTGCGACCGATCATGTGATGGATTCCTGCTCGATAGTGACCAAATTGTCGTGTGGTGTGGGCTGTAGGTGGCGCCTGCGGCGGATGCCACTAGTTCAGCATCGCGTATGAGGACCTTGCCCAACAGGAGTTGCGGAGGAACCTGTTGCGTGTCGCTGTGAACTGCCATCCTGAGCGACATGTCTTCCTATTCCTGGCTCATACAGATTCGCGCAGGTATTGTGGCCGAAATACGCATTTGTCCGGAACTGGCGATATCTTCTGCGATTAGCGGTTGGCAGCCGAAGTTAGCTTGGACATTAGCTAATAGCAGGTGCTGGTACCTCGCGGAAGCCCCGTTGGGCGGGGCGCTTATGTGGTTCACTAGCGACTGCCGAATAGGAACTGGCCGGGCTAACGCCCCTCGCAACTCGCGTATGCATCCGCAGGCAACTCCAGCTTTGCCCGGATCTTTTGCGGAGTTCCCGCGGTGGTCGCCTGCGCCGCCGGGTCGATCCAGGCATTCCAGGTGGGAATAAACATTTCTTCGTTGGGTGCCGCCGCGATCTGATCAGTCGCCGCAACATCCCCGTAGATATTCTCAACGAGCGCTTCAATGTCGGGGACTACGATCTCTGGCCACAGGACATCGACAGAGCTGAGCTGGTCAATGGTGGACCGATACGCGTCCCTCGCCTCAGCCGCTTTGGCGTTTACAGCAGCTATATCGAGCGGAGTTCCGACGTCGATTGCTCCGTTCACTTCTTCAGATAACTCCGCTGCAGCTTCATTCGAGGGGCACACGCTATTGAGGTACATATCCCCGGCCGCTGTAATTGTCATTTCTAACGGGACTGTCGCAGTAGTCGAGGGTGAAGGCTGGACCGGCGAAGGCGACGGGGCCGTAAGGGGTCCTGATGAAGCCGATTGTAGGATAGTCGGTTCGCTTTGCGGCGTTTCAGAACTGCTGCACCCTGTGAGGATTAGCAATGCCATGCTCAGTGGTGCCACTAGTCTTTTCATCGTTTCCCCAGATGGTTCGGTGGTAATTTTTCGGCAGTGAGGCCGACGGCAATTCTATGTGGGATTGCCGATGGTGGATGTGACTTCGCGTCGCGGGATGGATCACTCCGGATTCGGCTGAGGAACAACGTTTTTCGCCAATCAGCCTGGGAGCTGAACCAATGTTTGCCTCTGCGTAGGTCGAGCATGCCCCGGTTGTGTAGGCACACAGCGTGCTCCATAGAAATGGTTGACGCAGGCCAGTGCCACTCGGGCGGGCCACTGCGAGGATTGAATAAACTTCCAATCAGTCAAAGGACCAGACAAATGAGCAACGGCGCCGTACCCAAAACAGACCCCTCCCACTTCGAGGGGGGAGACGCTTCGTTCCTCAAGGACTTCGCGACGCTAAGCACCTTCGGGGCCACCGCCGGCGGAGGAGTGGACCGGCAGGCCGGATCGACAGCGGACGGAGAGCAGCGCGCCTGGTTCACCCAGCTGCTCACTGATAGTGGATTTACGGTCAGATTCGATCAGATCGGTAACCAGTTTGGACTCCTGGAACTTGAAGCTGGCGAGCCGTACGTCGTCGTCGGATCACACCTCGATTCCCAGCCCACCGCTGGGCGCTATGACGGTGCCTATGGCGTCCTTGCTGCGGCGCACGCCGCGTTCAAGCTCGCCGCTGAGTGGCAAGCGAGCGGCCTCAGCCCTCGCTACAACCTCGCGGTCGTGAACTGGTTCAACGAAGAGGGATCCCGTTTCAAACCCTCAATGATGGGCAGCTCCGTCTACACCGGAAAGATGACCCTGGACGCGGCTTTCGCCACCACCGATCCGGCTGGCATCACCGTCCGTGAGGCGCTGGTATCCACCAACGCGCTCGGTGAAGGAACCGGACCGCAGGCAGCTTACTGCGCCGAGATCCACATTGAACAGGGCCGCAGCATGGAACGCGACGGCATAGCTATCGGCGTCGTCGACTCCAACTGGGCAGCCAACAAGTACGAGTTTGTGGTCCACGGCGAGCAGGCCCACACTGGGTCCACCATCATCGCCGACCGGCATGATGCTCTTCTAGGGGCCTCATTGCTCGTCGTCACTGCACGCGAAATTGCCGACCACTTTCCCGAAGGCGCCGTCCACACCTCCGTGGGCCAGCTGGATGTCTACCCCAACTCGCCCGTCGTCGTTCCCTCCCGCGTCACCCTGCTGTTGGATCTGCGCTCGGCCGACGAGACTCTGCTCCAGGAAGCAGACCAGATGCTGCACGAGCGGATCGAACAGATTGAACGTTCCGCTCAAGTCAAGATCGAGAAGTTCGGCGCCCACTGCTGGCCGGTCACGCCCTACCAAACCGAAGGTGTCGCCCTCGCGGAGAAGATTGTCGCCAACCGCGGCGTCAGCTACGCACGGGTGAAGACCCTTGCCGGGCACGACTCCACCAACATGAAAGACATCGTTCCGACGGTCATGCTCTTCGTCCCCTCGGTGGAGGGCATCTCCCACAATGAACACGAGTACACCACCGATCAGGACATCGTCACCGGGCTGCACGTCCTGACCGATGTCGTGCGCAGCTTGTGCGAGGGCGAACTCGACCCGCAGTAGGTACACAAACACAAAGAAGGGGACGTCCGGCCGGACCTCCCCTTCTTTGTGCTCAAAGACCTAGGCGGAGCGGGTCTCCGTCACCCCGCACCACTCGGCAATAAACAGTGCGATCGCCTTCGTGACCTTCCGGACCGACTCAACGTGCACCCGCTCATCAAACCCGTGAATCGCCTCCGACACCGGCCCATAAACCAGCGCCGGAATCCCGCCGTACAGCGTAAAAACCCGGCCATCCAGGTAGCCCGGCGTCGTGAACGACTCCAACGCCGACCCGAACACCTCCTGATGTGACGACGCCAGAACGCCCTCGGCGTCGGACCCCTCCTCCAGCACATAACCCTCCGAGAAGAAGCCGCTGCGCACCGCCGACACCTCGGCGCCGGACGTTGAGTCCCGCAGACAAGCCTCGATCTGCGACCACGCGTCGGCAGCCGTTACCCCCGGATACAGCGCCGCCCGCACATCAAACTCACACCACGACGGCACACTCGATGGCCAGTCGCCGCCGGAGATCATCCCGATGTTGAAGTTGATCGGATGATCCAGGTCCTCGAAGTACCGGTGGCTGCCCTTGTCGGCATTCCACTTGTCCTGCAGCTCCCGCAGATCACCCATCACCGTGTAGGCGGCGTCAATCGCGTTGAACCCGGTCGCCATCTCCCGCACATGGGTCGGCTTCCCGGAGACGCGCACCTTGAACCAGATCACTCCCACGTTGGCTCGCACCAGCATGTTCTCCTCCGGCTCCGGGATGACCACGGCCTCCGCCGTGTACCCGCGCTGCAGGGCGGCGAGCGAGCCGTTGCCGGTGCACTCTTCCTCCACCACGGACTGCATGTGAATAACCGCCGCCGGAGCAAGTCCGGCCGCCCGCAACGCATCAAACGCGAACAGGTTAGCGGCCAGACCGGCCTTCATGTCACCGGACCCCCGCCCATACATCCAGCCGTCCTTGATTTCGGCGTCCCACGGACTCCGCGACCAGGTGTCTTCCGGCCCGGTGGGAACGACGTCGATATGCCCGTTGAGGATCAGCGACCGTCCGGTGGCGGGCGCGGCAGGCGTGTACGTGCCGACCACGTTGGTGAGGTCCTCGAGCGCGACGGTCGTCGGCCCATAGCCCACATGCGCGGACAGGGTTTCCTCGTCGAGCTGCCATCGGTCCATGGTGAGCCCACGGAGTTCCATCTGGGAGAACATCAGGTCCTGCGCGCTTGCCTCCTCGGCCCGCAGCGACGGGTGCCGCACCAGCTCTGCGGTGAATTCGAGCTGACGGTCGAAGGCGGTGTCGACGGCGTCGGTAATCCGTTTGGTCATTTCTGGAGTCAACATATGGATCCTTACTGCACAATCGCTTTGTCTTTGAGGCGGAGCTTCTCGCCGAAGAACCCGCCTGCCGCTGTGATCAGCGAGACGGCCATCAGCAGCAGCGAAGCGGTCCACGACCCGCCGCCGGTAGCACCGAGCAGCGCTACAGCAATCAGCGGCAGGAACCCGCTCAGCGCACCGGCCAGGTTGTAGCCCAGGGCCACACCGCTGTACCGCAGGTGCGGTGGGAACAGTTCGGTGAGCAGCGCGCCGGTGACGGCGTACGCTAGGGAGACCAGCGCAATGCCGATGGTCACGGCAACGATGATGGCCGCAGGGTTGCGGGTATCGATCATCCAGAACAGCGGGAACGCACCCGCCGCCGTCGCCAATCCGCCGAAGAAGGTCATCCGACCCGGTCCAATCTTCTCGCTGATCCTGCCGACCAGCAGGACGACGCCGATCTGCACGACGGCGGCCACCAGGGTGGCATTCACCATCAGCTGGCGGTCCATGCCCAGGGTGGTGGTGCCGTAGCTGATCACAAAGGTGGTCATCACGTAGAACCCGCCGACGCCCAGGAACGCTGCGGCGATGGCGACGAGCAGCCGGCCCCAGGCCTGCTTGAACACGTCGACGGCGGGGATCTTGGCGCGCTCTTCGAGCTTGACCAGTTCACGGAAGATGGGGGACTCCTCGACCTGCAACCTGATGTACAGGGCGATGAGCAGCAGCGGGAACGCAGCCAGGAACGGCAGGCGCCAGCCCCAGGCGTCGAACGCCTCGGAGGGCAGCAGCAGCACCAGGGCAAACGCGCCCGAGGACATCAGCGTGCCGACCGGCGAACCGACCTGCACCAGCGCCGCGTACCTGCCGCGCTTCTCGATCGGGGCGTGCTCGACGGCGATCGTCATGGCGCCGCCCCACTCACCACCGACGGCGAGACCCTGCATCAGCCGCAGGACAGCCAGCATGATGGGAGCCGCGAGGCCGATGCTGCCGAAGTCCGGCAGGAACCCGATCAGCCCGGTGGCCACACCGATCATCACGATGGTGATCAAGAGGGCCGGTCTGCGGCCCACCCGGTCGCCGATGTAGCCGAAGAGCACGGCACCGATCGGACGGGCAGCGAAGCCGACGCCGAAGGTCGCGAACGCCGCGAGGGTCGCCGCCGTGGGGTCGAGCTCGGTGAAGAACAGCCGGTTGAACACGATCGCTGCCGCGGTGCCGAACAGGAAGTAGTCGTACCATTCCAGCGCTGTGCCAACGAAGGCGGCGCGGGCAATCTTGCCTGCGTCCTTGCCGCTGACGACCGGAATATCCGGCTTCTCTTCCTGGGTTGCCTCATGTGGTTGCATGCTCAAACTTCCTGCTTCTGAGTGATGGGTTCTTGCTCGGTAAGGGCGTGCTTTGTGGGACGGAAGGTCGGTGAAGTGTCGGTGAGAGAAGTGTCAAGGGTGTCGAGGTAGTCCTGACCGAAGACGCCGACGCCGTCGATCACCGTCGCGAGGACGGTGATGGCGCCGATCTGCTCGGGCGGGACGTCGGCGGGGTGGTCGGAGAGGATCACGAAGTCGGCTAGCTTGCCGGCTTCGAGGGTTCCGCGATGGGCTTCGTCGCCGGCCATCCAGGCGGTGTCGACGGTGTAGGCGCGGAGGGCTGTCTCGGCGTCGACCCGTTCTTCGGGGCCGAGGATCGCTCCGCCGGAGGTCTGCCTCAGCACCATCGACTGCATCCCGAGCAGCGGAGCGCCGGACGCCACCGGGCGGTCCGAGCTGCCAGGCACCCGCACCCCCTGGTCCAGGAAGGAACGGTGCCGGTAGACCCACGGTTCGCGGTCGACGCCGACGGCCTGCGCCATGGTGTCGCCCACTTCGTAGAGGAAATGCGGTTGCGGGACGGGGGTGACATTGAGGGCGGCGAACCGGGCTAGCTGGTCCGGCCTGACGATTCCTGCGTGTTCGATCCGGTGCCGGACGTCCTTGCGGGGGCGTTCGTTCTGGGCCACCTCGAAGGCGTCGAGGGCGACGTCGACGGCGGCGTCCCCGATGGCATGGGCGGCGACGGTCCAACCGGAGACGTGGGCGTTGATGATGCGGCGCGTGAGCTCGTCGATGGAGAGCTGGAAGCTGCCGGTGGAATGGTCATGGTCGCAGAACCCTTCGGTGACGGCTGCCGTCCGGCCGATCAGTGATCCGTCGACGAAGATCTTCATCGCGCCGAGGCGGATACGGTCATCGCCGAACCCGGTGGTCAGGCCCAGGTCCAGGCCGAAGCTGATCTTGTCATCCTCGGCGGCGGTCAGCGGGTGGAGGGCGTCGCTGGCGGCCATCAGCTGGACCCGGGTGGTGAGGGTGCCGCGGTGTCGGGCTTCGGTGTAGGCGGCGAGCTCCACCGGGCTGCGCCCGATCCAGCCTGACCCGATGCCGGCCTCGGTGACGTGGGTGAGGCCCTCGGAGGTGTAGACGGCGCTCGCCGCACCGATTGCGTCGGCGAGATCGGCGATGGGGTAGGGGACCACCAGCGCGGTGACCAGTTTCTGGGCCTGCTCCTCGAGGAGGCCGGTGGGGCCGGCGTCGTCGGTCACCACGGTGCCGCCCTCGGGGGTGGCCACGGAGCGGTTGAGGATGCCGGCGCGTTCCAGCACCTCGGTGTTCACCGTGCAGAGGTGCCCGGAGCGGTGCTTGAGCCAGACCGGGCGGCCGGGGGCGGCGGCGTCGAGCCCGTCCCGGTGCGGGTGGGCGCCGAGCACGGTGTCGTCGTAGCCGGAGCCGACCACCCAGGCGTCGTCGTCGAGGTTCTCGGCGAACTCGGTGACCGCTGCGTACAGCTCATCCAGAGTTGTGCAGGTGCTGAGGTCCAGCTCAGTGAGCGATTGGCCAAACCACGCCATGTGGTTGTGTGAATCCCCAAACCCGGGGACGACGACGGCGCCGGCGCAGTCGAGCGTGCGGGTGGCGGGGAGGTCGATGACGTCTTCATCGAAGCCGACGATGCGGCCATTCAGCACGCCCATGGCCGTGGCGGTGGGAGTGGCTTCGGCCAGCGTGAAGAGGCTGGCGTTGACGAGCTTCAAATCGAGCATGAACTTCCAAGGGGTTTGGGGGTGGGGGCCGGCTGACAGTGGCGGCACCTCCAATGGTGGTCTGGATCACGTCGGTAAACAATGGGTGAACACCATCGGCCATCCCGCTAGGATGGGCAGATGCCCAATGGTGAGCCTTTCACGTCCGAGAATGCCCCGGTCCGGTCAGTGGTGTCCGATGTTGTCTCTGACTGTCTAGCTGACATCGACAGTATTACCGACCAGTTTCTGCTGGATGTCCAGGAGATTGAGGGGTATGCCGGGTCGACTGTTGACGACCGCGATCTGCGGGAAACGGCCGTTGCGTCCCTCGAGTTGCTGCTGCGTCTGGTGGGGGAGTTGCCGCTGCCGGACCGTTTGACCGGGGTGTCCTTTGCCCTCGGTCATCGGCGGGCGCAGCAGGGTGTTCCGCTCGAGTCCTTGCTGAAGGCGGTCCGGATGGACTTTCGGCTGCTGTGGGTGGCGATGTTGGAGAAGGTGCCCGCCGCCTCCCTGCCGGACTTCACCCAGGACGCGGTGCGGGTGTGGGAAGCGGTCGAGTTTCACACGATCCGGGTGCACGCCGGTTATCTTGACGAGCTGGCCAGCATGGCGCAGGCGAAGGAGCAGCAGCGGGCATTCCTGTTGTCCCGGCTGCTGATTTCCGATGGGAAGGACCCGCAGTTGCTGGGGCAGGCGGCCCGGGCGCTCGGCGTGGATGCGGAGAGCCAGTTCATTGTGGCGGTGGCCGCCGACCACGCGCAGAAGGCGTTCCGGGAGCGGGTGTTGGCTGCCGGCGTCGGGCAGTATCTTCACGAGCGCGACGGCGCTCTGATCCTCATCATGGAAGACCTGCCGGCCCGTGCCGGCAAGGATCCGGAGGGGACCCGGCCGTGGCTGGACCCGCTGGGATGCTTCCTCGCGCCGCCGGCCCGGTCGCTGGCCGAGGTGCCGTTGATGCTGCGGATTGCGTTGCAGGCGGTCGAGTCGGTGACTCCGGAATCGTCCGGGCGGCAAACGATCCGTGACGCCTGGGGGTTTGTGGCGGCGACCCAAATGGGGGAGTTCGGGCCGGTGCTGGCCGACACAGTGTTGGGGCCCCTGGCGTCGATCTCGGATCATGAGCGGGAACGGCTGGTCGAGACGCTGCAGTCCTACTTCAGTTCGGGATCGGTGTCCGATACCGCCAAGGAGCTGTACTGTCACCGCAATACCGTGTTGAACCGGTTGGCCCGGTTCGAGCAGCTCACCGGGTATAGCCCGAGCCGGCCGGTGGATGCTGCAGCGGTGCTTGCTGCGCTGAGTGTTCAGGCTCCGGTCGGTGACGGCGGGTAGTCCTGCTGGAGCGGTGCTGAATTGTCGGTGCCCGGATCTAGCATGGCCGCATGAAACCTATTCAGAAGGCCAAGGTTACGCGCACCCGCAAATGCCCGGTCTGCGGAAGCGAATCCTGGCGGATAGCCTACGGAATGATTTTGCCGGACGCGCGGGAGCTGATGCCGAAAACGGTGTTTGCCGGTTGCTGTGTCTTCATGGACGAGCGACTCAATCTCCAAACGGGGGAGCGGGAGCTTGGCTCCCCCGACTGGGAATGCCAGAATGCCGAATGTCGGCATCAGTGGTGGTGAGCCCCGGTCAATCCCTTAAATTGTTGAACAATACCTTGCGCCGATTGTTCAACAACCTGTAGGGTCGTCTCAAATACAAAATGTGACTCCAATCACCTTGACGTAACGGACGGACCAATGGCAGATACCGAGAATAAACCGAAGCTGAGCTCCTCCGCTCGGCGCACCGCGCTCCTGGGAGCCATGTTCCTCATGGCGACCAGCGCCATCGGGCCTGGTTTCATCACCCAGACCACAGTCTTCACCGTTCAGATCGGCGCGGCGTTCGCCTTCGCGATCCTGGCGTCGATCCTCATCGACATTGCCGTACAGATGAACGTCTGGCGGGTCATCGGCGTCTCCGGCATGCGCGCCCAGGAACTCGGCAACAAGGTCATCCCCGGTGTCGGCTGGTTCCTCGCCGGGCTGGTCTTCATCGGCGGAGTGGTGTTCAATATCGGCAACATCGCCGGAACCGGCCTCGGCGTCAACGCCATGTTCGGAATGGACCCGAAAATCGGTGGTGCCATCTCGGCGGTGATCGCCATCCTGATCTTCGTCAGCAAGAAGGCCGGCATGGCGATGGACCGCATCGTGGTGCTGCTCGGTGCCATCATGATCCTCCTCATGATCTACGTGGCCATCGTCGCGGCCCCTCCCGTCGGCGAAGCACTCAAGAACGCGATCCTCCCCGAACAGATCGACTTCCTCATCATCACCACCCTGGTGGGCGGCACCGTGGGCGGTTACATCACCTACGCAGGCGCTCACCGGATGCTCGACTCGGGCGTCACCGGTCCCGACAACGTCGGAGAGATCACCCGCAGCTCAGTGATCGGCATCCTGGTTACCGGCGTCATGCGGGTGCTGCTGTTCCTGGCGATCTTCGGCGTCGTCGCCGGCGGTGCGGTCCTCACCAGCGACAACATGGCTGCCGAAGCGTTCGGCATTGCCGCCGGGGAAATCGGCATGCGGATGTTCGGTGTGGTCCTCTGGGCTGCGGCCATCACCTCGGTGATCGGCGCGGCATTCACCTCGGTTTCCTTCATCACCACCACGAAGACTCCCGAACGGAAGCGCAACCTCATCACCGTGGTCTTCATCGCCGGCTGCGCAATTGCCTACGTCTTCCTGGGTCAGGCTCCGCAGGAACTGCTGATCTTCGCCGGGGCGTTCAACGGACTGATCCTGCCGGTCGGCTTCGGTGTGCTCCTCTGGGTGGCTTGGCGTCGCCGCGACCTGCTGCACGGCTACGTCTACCCCAAATGGCTGCTGATCATCGGCATCATCACGTGGTTCCTCACCCTGTTCCTCGGCTACACCTCCATCACCGGGCTGGCGAAACTGTGGGGCTAGGTACTTCCCGCCCCGCTGACCCGGCCACGATGCTGCCAGCCGACGCGCGGGCTACGTTCCGCGCCGGACTGGTGAGCCCGACGTCGGGCTGGTCCCGCGGCTACGCTCAGGTGAACGTGCTGGCGATCCCGCGGGAGCAAGCGTTCGACCTGCTCCTCTTCGCGCAGCGCAACCCCAAACCGTGCCCCATCCTCGGGGTGCTGGAGCCCGGCGAAACCACCGGGCCGCTGCTGACTGGCGGGGACATCCGGACCGACGTCCCCAAGTACACCGTCTATCACGACGGCATCCTGGTGGACGAGCCCACCGACATCACCGCCCACTGGCGCGATGACCTGGTGACGTTCCTGTTCGGCTGCTCCTTCACCTTCGAGACGGCGTTGCAGAACGGCGGGGTTCGGATCGCGCACATCGACCAGGGTGTGAACGTGCCCATGTACCGGACGAACCGGGAGGCTGCGCCCGCCGGTGCCATGTCCGGGCCGCTGGTCGTCTCGATGCGACCGGTGCCGGCGGCCCAGGTGGCCGACGCCGTCCGCATCACCTCCCGCTACCCGGCCGTGCACGGCGCTCCCGTGCACGTGGGGAATCCGGAGGAGCTGGGTATTGACCTGGGGTCGCCGGACTTCGGCGACGCGGTTCAGATCCCGGAGGGTCATCTTCCGGTGTTCTGGGCCTGCGGGGTGACTCCGCAGGCGGCGGTGATGCAGTCACGGCCACCCTTGGCAATCGGCCACGCGCCGGGGCACATGCTGATCACCGACGCCCGGGACAGCGATTACCTGGTGCCCTAATCCGCCCGAAGACCATCGACTCAACAGAAGTAATCAAAATCCCGGCCGAAACCGGTCAAATGTGGTGACTCGATTGGGGGTGGTGGCCCAGGGGGGCGGTGTCTTAGAACGCTTGCTCCGAGGATGGTTCGTCGGCGAGGTGGCCTAGAAGTTCAGCCTCGGCGGAGTCGAGGTAGGCACGCAGGCCCGCAGCGGCTTCGTCGCGCTCCCCGGCCCGGAGCCGCTCAACCAATTGCACATTGCGGTCCACATAATGGCTGTGGAAGTCGGGGGCCGACGCCATCGCATAAAACACCAGCCGCATCTCCGCGAGCACCCGGTCCATCAGCGTGCGCAGCGACTCGCTGCCAGCCAGGCCGACGACGGCGCTGTGGAGCGCCTGGTTGGCGTTGGCCATGTCCGGGACCGACCCGGCGTCGCGCGCTGCCTGGGCCCGCTCCACGATGGCTTCCATGTTCTTGAGGACCTCGGGGGTGACCTCGCCCCACAGCGCGGCGGCGGGTTCGATCATCCGGCGCACACGGTAAATTTCGCGCACCTCCTCGACCCCCGGGGACGCCACAAACACGCCGCGATTGGGGATCCGCGTGACCATCGATTCGCCGGCCAGCGCGGAAAACGCCTCACGCAACGTGTTGCGTGACACGCCCAGCGCCGTCGATAGCGTCTGTTCGGACAGCTTCGACCCGGGCGTCAGCTCGCCGGCGGCAATCCGCCCCCGCAGCACGGAGGCGATCCACGCCGCCGTGTGCGCATGCTCGGCCGATCCCGATGCCCCGTTATCCAGCTTGGTTACAGCTGTCATCGTCATTTTCGTTCCCCCTTGTCATCAACAGATGTTAGCCGACCGTACTCAGAACATTGCCCAGTACCTCACCACGGGCGACGGCGGTACCCGGCTCCTGCCGGCCGCGGCTGAATGTCCCGGCTGCCGCGGCGAGCACCTCGGTTTCCATCTTCATCGCCTCCAGCACGGCGACCGGCTGGCCCCCGGTGATTGTGGCGCCGTCGTCGGCCAGCCACTTCACCAGGGTGCCGCCCATCGAGGCGGTGATGACGCCGTTGTCGTCGTTCGTGTCTGCGGATTGCGCGACGGCGGCTCCCGAGGTTCCATTGCCGTTGCCGCTGCCGTTCATCAGCGCGGCGAAGACCTCGGCTGGGAGGCCCAGCTGGACCGCCTTGCCGTCGATCTCCACGGTGAGGGTTTCCCGCCGGGCAACTGGGCCCGCGGTCCCACTCGACAGTGCGGCGTCGAGCCGGCCGGCGAAGGCATTCTCAATCCACGTGGTGTACACGCCGAGCCGTTCCGGGTTGGTGAAGTCCGGGTCCCGCACCACAGCACGGTGGAAGGGGATCACCGTGGGGAGGCCTTCGATCCTCAGCTCATCCAGGGCGGCGCGCGCACGGCGGAGGGCCTGCGGGCGGTCTTCGCCGTGGACGATGAGTTTAGCCATCAGGGAGTCGTACTCGGCGGGTACGCTGGAGCCGGAGCGCACCCCGGTGTCGACGCGGATGCCCGCGCCGGTGGGAGCCTCGAACACGTCGATCGGGCCCGGGGAGGGCAGGAACCCGCGGCCGGCGTCCTCGGCGTTGAGCCGGAACTCGATCGCGTGGCCCTGCGGCGCCGGGTCCTCGGTGATGCTGACGGGCAGGCCCGCGGCGATGCGGAACTGTTCACGGACCAGGTCGATGCCCGACGTCGCCTCGGTCACCGGGTGCTCCACCTGCAGGCGGGTGTTGACCTCCAGGAAGGAGATCACGCCGTCGGGCGCCACCAAGTACTCGACGGTGCCCGCGTTGGTGTAGCCGGCCTCGCGGCAGATGGCGCGGGCCGACTCGTGGATGCGGGTGCGCTGGTCATCGGTCAGGAACGGGGCCGGGGCCTCCTCCACCAGCTTCTGGTTGCGCCGCTGCAGGGAGCAGTCGCGGGTGCCGACGACGACGACGTTCCCGTGCGTGTCGGCGAGGACCTGAGCCTCGACGTGGCGAGGCTTGTCGAGGAACCGTTCCACGAAGCACTCGCCACGCCCGAACGCGACCGTCGCTTCGCGGACCGCCGAGTCGAACGCGTCGTCGATGTCTTCCATCCGGTGGGCGATCCGCATGCCGCGCCCGCCGCCGCCGTAGGCCGCCTTGATGGCGACCGGAACACCGTACTGTTCGGCGAACGCGCGGACCTCCTCGGCGCTGGCGACCGGCCCATCGGATCCGGGGACCAACGGGGCTCCGACCTTCACGGCGATCTCGCGGGCGGTGACCTTGTTGCCGAGGCTGCGGATCGCTGCCGGGGACGGGCCGATCCAGGTGAGCCCCGCGTTTTGCACGGCCGCCGCGAAGTCGGCGTTCTCGGAGAGGAACCCGTAACCGGGGTGTACGGCGTCGACCCCGGCCTTCGCTGCGATGTCGAGCAGCTTGTCCATGTTGAGGTACGTGTCGGCGCTGGCCGATCCGTACAGCGCGTAAGCCTCGTCGCAGAGGCGGACGTGGAGGGCATCGGCGTCGGGCTCGGAGTACACGGCCACCGAGGTCAGCTCCACATCCGAGCAGGCGCGGGCGATGCGGACGGCGATCTCCCCGCGGTTGGCGATCAGGACCTTCTTCATGGCAGCTACTTTCGCGAGCTTCGGGTGGTGATCGGGTGCTGTTTCAGGGGCTGCAGCGTTTCGGGGTCGACGGCCTCGAACCGCAGCGGGGTCCCGGGCGGCAGTTGGGCGGCGATGGGCAGGTCCTCGGGAACGACGACGCCGATCACCGGATACCCGCCAGTCACCGGATGGTCGGCGAGGAACAGCACCGGCAGGCCCGACGGCGGCACCTGCAGCGAGCCGGCGACGACCCCTTCGCTGGGGAGTTCGCCGTGATTCGTGCGTTCCAGCGGCTTGCTGGTCCCGTGCGATTCGGTGCCGCGGGCTGAAGCGCCGGTCTCTCCGGTCTTTCCCGTTTTTCCGGTGTCCGACGGTTCGCCGATGGTGAGGCGAACCCCGATCCGGTTCGATTCGGCGCTGACGGTCCAGGTTTGATCGGCCAGTGCAGTCTGGGATTTCTCGGTGAACCAGTCGTGGCGGGGACCGGTAGTGATGCGCAGGACTACCGGTTCGCGTGCCTTTGATCCGACGCCGCCCAGCCCGACGCCGCCCAGCCGGACGGCGCCCAGCTGGATGGCGTCGGGAAGCGTTGAGGTTTCCGGTGCGCCGACCGTGCGGCCCTGATCGACCGCCCCGATCGGCAGCACAGTTCCTGCTGCGAGGGGATCCGGTCCAATCCCCGACATCACATCGGTTGACCGGCTGCCCAACACTTCTGGCACGTCGATGCCGCCGCGAATGGCCAGATAGGTGCGCAGCCCGGCGTCGGGCTGGTCGAGTCGGAGGGTTTCGCCGTCGTGCAGGGCGAACGGTGAGCACATTGGCGCGGTGCGGATGCTGTCACTGCCGCTGATCTCGGCGGGGGTGATGGCCCCGGCCAGGGCGAGGGTGAGTTCGCCGTGGGCTTTGACGGTGAGGCCGCCGACGATGGTCTCAATCACCGCATCGCCCGGCACGTTCCCGACCAGCCGGTTGGCTTGCCGGGCGCTCGCGGTGTCGGCGGCGCCGGCTTTGGAGACTCCGACGTCGCCGAGGCCCGGCCGGCCCAGGTCCTGGATCAGTGACTGCAGACCGGGGGCGAGAATTTCAAGGGACATGCCGGGCTGATTCACCGTCCCCAGGCCCGGATGGGTATCCGGCGCCGTCGCGTCCACCTGGTCTGTCACCGTCACGGTGTCCCGCACTGCCACGTACTGGACGGCAGTGCCCGGGCGGAGAAGGGCAGGCTGGTCCCGCCCCAAATCCCAGAGCCGGGAGGAGGTCCGCCCGATCAGCTGCCAGCCGCCGGGGGAGCGACGCGGGTAGACGGCCGAGAAGTTGCCCGCCAGGGCCACTGCTCCGGCGGGGACTGCGGTGCGCGGCGACGTCCGTCGGGGGACGGTGAGGGATTCGTTCTCCCCGACCAGGTAGGCGAACCCCGGAGCGAAACCCCCAAACGCTGCAGTCCACAACTGGCCGGTGTGCGCAGCGATGACGCCGTCGGGGTCGAGGCCGGTGAGGCGGCCCACCTCGGCGAGGTCTTCGCCGTCGTACACCACCTCTATCCGCACCGGGTCGCCGGTCGCCGCGGTGTCGGCGGCGGGCGACGTGTCCAGGCTTGCGACGGTGGTCCATGCGGCGCGGGCGGCGGCGCCGGAATCGAAGACGGCCAGCACGGTCTGCGCGGCGGCGAGGACGTCGACCTGCCCGCGGAGCCGGTGCCGTTGCAGGTGGGCGTGCACCGCGAGGACCGAGTCCAGCGATTCCAACTGGATCAGGAGGGCACGCGGCCCGGCCCAGCGGATTCCGGGAGGGTTCACACGAAGCTCCGGATCCCGACGCTGGCTGCTTCGAGATCGCGGCGGACGGCAGCGGCCATGGACACGGCGCCGGTGGTGTCGCCGTGGAGGCAGATGCTTTCGGCGGACGTTTTGATGGTTGACCCGTCGCGGGCGATGATCGTGCCTTCGGTGGCGAGGCGGACCATGTTGGCGGCGACCTGGTGTTCATCGTGGAGGACGGCGCCGGGTTCGCGGCGGGAGACCAGGGTGCCGTCGGGGTTGTAGGCGCGGTCGGCGAACGCTTCGGCGACGCCGCGGAGGCCGGCCTTCTCGGCTTTGGCTAGCGCTACGGAGCCGGGGAGGAGCATCAGTGGGAGGTCGCCGCCGAACGCCTTGACGGCGTCGACCACTGCCTGGGCCTGCACCTCGTGGCTGACGATGGTGTTGTAGAGGGCGCCGTGGGGTTTGACGTACTTGATGGTGCCGCCGGCCGCCCGGGAGACCGCGTCGAGTGCGCCGAGTTGGTAGAGGACGTCGTCGGCCAGTTCGGTGGGGGAGCAGTCGAGGAAGCGGCGGCCGAACCCGGCCAGGTCCCGGTACCCGACGTGTGCGCCGATGGTCACGTTCGCGGCGACGGCGTCCCGGCAGGTCTGCGCGATGGTCGAGGGATCACCGGCGTGAAACCCGCACGCCACGTTGGCGCTGGAGACGGAGCGGAAGATGGCGGCGTCGTCGCCGATGGTCCAGTTACCGAACGATTCGCCGACGTCGCTGTTGAGGTCGATGTACACCATTGTGATCCTCGTCTCTCCTGTGTGGTTCTTCTAGGATGCACGAGTTTGCAGGATTGTTCAACAATTTGGCGTCAGGCGGGTCTTTCAGGCGCCACGACTCACGTGGGCTACGACGCGGTGGTGCTCTGTAGCCGCTTTTCGAGCTGGAACGCGACGAGCGCCGTCGCCGCCCCGGCCGCGGCGACCACTGCCGCAAGACTCCAGCCGACGCCGTCGGGAAAGTGGGTGAAGATGAACCCGAAGACCAGGGGGCCAAGAGTAGCCCCAAGGTAGGTGCCAATCTGGGTGATGCCGGTGGCGCGGGTGGTGTGCGGGTGGGAGGCGCGCGAGACCACGAAGTGCACCAGACCGTTCCAGCCCCAGCCCAGTCCGAACGCGATAATACTCCCGATACCATAGGCCACCGGGTGCCCGGAAGCCATGCCGATGAGGCCTACACAGCCGGTGCCCATCATGATGGCGACGGTTGCCATGGAGCCGCCGATGCCGCGGTCGGCGGCGATGCCGACCAGCGGCCGGGCGAGGATTCCCGCAACGCTTGCGGCGGCTAGCAGCAGCCCTGCGGTCGCTGCGTTGTACCCGGCGCCGACGGCCGAGGCCACCGTGAAGGAGCCCACCACGTTGGCCTGCGCCGATCCGAGCCCGCTGGCGACAGCGGTCATGAGGAGGAACGGTCGTAGTTCGCGGGGTAGCCGTGTCCTTACAGCTTTAGGTCTTGGCGCCCGTTTGTCTTTTGGTGCGCATTTGTCGCTCGGTGCGCGGCGTGGCAATGACCGCACCAGTGCCGGGACGAACAGGATGGCCAGTGCCGCGGCAATGGCGAAGGTCCACTGCCACCCGATGGTGAGGGCAATCAGGGGAACGGATAGCCCGGCGGCCAGAGTGGCTGCAGGGATGGCCGCCTGTTTGAGCCCAAACGCGAACGCCCGATTCCGAGTGTCCACCTGGTCCACGATCAGGCCGTTGGAGAGCGGCTGGCACAGCGCGTTGGCCGCTCCGGCGAACGTCAACCAGAGAATGAGCCAGGGCCAGCCGGGGGTGAGGAAGGCGATCCCTACCAGCGAGATCAGGCCCAGACACACTCCTAGCGGCATGCCTCGCCTCAGCCCAAGGGTGGTGGCGACGACGCCGGCGGACGCCGACAGAAGTGCCGAGACGCCCCAAAACACACCTACGACCACGCCCAGCGCGGACGGCGTCATCCGTAGGTCGGCCTCCAACTGGACGGCCAGACCGCCGATCAGGAACACCGGGAGTACGCCGACGACGGTGGTGAGTGCGGCCATGGCGGTCGCGAGGCGGCCGGGTCGACGTCGGGTAGGCGTTGAGGTTTCTAGCTGGGCGGTTGTCACGCCCTCAGCCTAGCCGGGGCCCACGCCGCCCCGTGCCCGGGTGTCTGCCTGCTCGCGGAGATCGATCTGGATACGGTACCTCGGTTCTCCACCTCGCCGAAAAGTTAGGTGTGGCGATTCAGAGGGCGTGGAAGTCGCCAGACTTCGCTCCTCGGCGCAAGCGTCGTTCCCGGCTACGCTCTTCCCATGACCAGCAGTGCGCATCAGAATCGCCAATCGACCTACCCTGCGGTTGACGTCGTCCAGGTCCAGCGGCGCACGGTCTGGGTGCTGATTGTGGGGCAGGTCCTCGGCGGAATCGGTATTGGGTCTACGGTATCCATCGGGGCGGTGATGGCTGCCAACATTTCCGGGTCGGACGCGCTCTCCGGTATGGCGACGACGTTGAGCACCCTGGGCGCTGCGGCGAGTGCCATTCCGCTGGCCCGGCTCGCTCAACGACTGGGCCGACGTCGCGCACTGACTACTGGTGCGCTTGTCGCTGCGACGGGATCGGTGGTCGCTATCGTCGCCGCCGCTCTGAGTTCGTTCCCGCTGCTGTTGCTCGCTTTCGCCTTCCTCGGCGTGGGTACCGCGGTGAATCTTCAGGCCAGATTCGCTGCCACCGACCTGGCGAGTCCGCAGCATCGGGGGCGTGACCTGTCTCTGGTGGTCTGGTTCACCACGGTCGGTGCGGTGCTGGGCCCCAATCTGATCGGGCCCGGCGAGGCGATTGCGTCGACGCTGCAGATGCCCTCGCTCACGGGGTCATTCCTGATCGCCGTGTTCGCCCAGCTGGCCGCGGCGACGGTCTACCTCGTGGCGCTACGTCCCGACCCCTATCTGTTGAGTAAGTCCAACGTCACCCAGAATGCGAATGCGGCACTCCCGGGCGCCATCCGCGGGCGGGAGTCGCTGGTGTTTGCCATTGGCGCGATTGCCATCAGCCACGCGGTGATGGTGTCGGTGATGTCGATGACGCCGGTACACCTGATCAATCATGGGGTCACGTTGACCATTATTGGTCTGACGATCAGTCTGCACATTGCAGGGATGTTCGCGCTGTCGCCGGTGTTCGGGTGGCTCAGTGACAGGGTGGGCCGGGTGCCGACCATCCTGATGGGACAAGGCCTGTTCGCGGTGTCGCTGCCGATCGTCGCCTTGGGCGAGGATGATCCGGTCCTGGTGACCGTGGGGCTGGTGTTCCTCGGTCTGGGCTGGAGCGCGTCGACCGTCGCGGGATCGGCGCTGGTGGCGGACCTGGTGACCGGTGCGGCCCGCACCCGGATACAAGGCCGGACCGACCTCATCATGAACCTTGCTGGCGCGGTCGGGGGAGCGACGGCGGGCGTCGCACTGGTGCTCATCGGCTATGCCGGGTTGGCTTGGGCAGCCAGCGGACTGGTGCTGGTGGTTGTGGTGGGTTCGCTCGCCGTCAAGTCCGGGGCTACGCGGGTAGCACCCTGATGGTGAAGGTTCTCCGCGCTGTTGCGCCGGTGTTGTCCTGAACCTCCACGGTAAACGTGAACGTGCCGGCTTGGGTAGGGGTGCCGATGACCCTGGTCTCCGGCCGGTTCTCCAAGGTATTTCTGACATAGCGCGTCCCATCCGGAACGGTTCCGGTGACGAGCTTGAACCTGAAAATCGAGGGTCCGGGAGGGTCGCTGCACACGATGTAGCCGAGATACACCTGGCCCACTGTGGCATCGGGCATTTGTGCCGGGGTCAGAAAAGTCAGTTGATCTGGGGCGGACACGGTCGCCGAAGCGGTGTTGGAGGCGCCGGATGTGTTCCCCGCGGCGTCGAAGGCGGCCACCGTGTAGGTGTAGGTTCCCCCACCAAGTCCCGAGTCGGTGAAGCTTGTTGCAGTGGTGGTTCCCACCGAGGTGCCGTTGCGGTGCACGCGATAACCGGTCACCCCAGTGGCATCCGAGCTGAGTCCCCAGCTGAGGCTGACTGTGGTGCCGGTAACGGTGGCGGTCAGGTTGGCTGGGACACTCGGGGCGGTAGTGTCAGACGACGGAGGCCGGGTGACGGTGCAGCCCGTCAACGTCCGGGTGGTGACGGTCGCGGAACCGTCCCTCAGATCCAGCGTGCAATCGGCGGGCGCCGTGTAGGGGTCGACGGCGATGCGGAACCTACCCGAGCTGTCACTCCGGCCCATCACAACGTTGTCCACGCTGATGTCCCGGGAGGCGATGGCGGTTCCTTCGATCCGAAGGGCTGATCCCGAGACTTCCGCCCTGATGACGGAAACGGCCGCAAGGGCTGGAGTCGCCGTCAGCATCCCGGGCAACATGACGCCCGCTATGACGGCTGCAATGATTGGACGTTTGCGATCCTCGAACATGCTGTAATCCTCAATCTTGGGCCATTGACCTGACGAAAGAAGACCGTTCCCTAGGACGGAATCCGTATCCCGAAATATACGCCCGATCATCTTTGGGTTCAATGGAAGGCCCAACTGCCGCACCCGCAGTCGCTTCAGAGGACCGGCTCCGGTCCGGGTATGGGCCAAGTTCCGGGTAGGGGTGGTGCGGTGGAGTTGTAGGTGTGGCCGGTGGGGGTGGTGATACGGAAGGTGTGCCGAGACCCTGTGCCTGTGCCTGAGTCGGGTCCGGGGCGTGGTTGTGCTGTCCAGCCGGGTTGTTCTTTGGTGTGGTTGCATGCCTCGCAGAGCCCCGCCGAATTCGGAATGGAGGTGGGTCCGCCGCGGTGCCAGGGGATGATGTGGTCGTAGTGGCGGATCGGCGCGTCACAGTACGGGGTGCGGCAGGTATCGTCCCGGACGGTGATGAACCGGCGTTGCGCCCGGGTGAAAAGCCGGGCTTTCGAATCCATGCCGACCAGCTCCCCGGTGCCCGGCGCGGTGTAGAGGCGACGCACCCACACGTCGAAGGCGGGACGCCCCGTCTCAAAGGCTTCAGCAGGTTCAGCGGATTCACCCGGGTTCAGGAGCTGCCGTGCCCAGGAGGAGGGGAGGATGCCGTAGCCGGGGATCCTGGCGGGTTCGCTATCGCCTTGGAGGAGGGCCCGGTCGGTGATGATGACCTGCAGTTCGACCCGGGACACACCACCGGGGGTCCCGGTGATCCGTTCGATCAGGGTGTCGGCCATCAGCTGACCCCTAGACCGGGTGTCCCCGCCCGCCCGGGCGGTATCGGCGTGCCGGGTCAACGCCGCGTAGGCCGCGACGGCGTTCTTCACGGGTAACAACGCGGTCAGGTACGCCATGGTGTCCGGTGCCGGCCGGATACTCACGAACCGTTCGCTGGTGGCGTGGGCGGCCCGGTTCACCACCGAGTGTGGATCCCGGCGGTACGCGGCAGCCCGAGCCGCCGTGATGATCGTTTTGTCTCCGCACCCGGTGAACGTCCCCGCATCGGGGTGGAGTTCCTCATCGACCGCGGACCGGTCGGCACTGGTAAGGCACGCGGTTTCCTTCACCAGCAGGGTCGCCCGCCACTCATTGAGCTGGCCGGTCTCCAGGGCCGCCAACGTGTGCGGCATCTCCGTCACCAGTGCCCGGGCTAATCCGAGCAGCCGGCTGCCGCGGGACGGGGACTCCCGCCGCGCCAACGCGACCTGCGCGCCAACACTGTTGCCCTGCTCCGTCGCGGGTACCCCGGCGTCGGCCTGAGCAGCACGTTCGGAAACGTCGAAGGCGACAGCGATCCGGGCCTGCACCCCCGCAATCGCGGATTTGAGATCCTCCAAGCCACGGAGCTGATCAATCAACCCCGCGGAGGTCATAGCCGGCCTCAGTGCCTTCAAAGCGTCGAGCAACACCCGGGTCCCACCATCAGCGACAGAACCAACCCCCGGAACACGGTAGGACCCCGGAACAGTGCTGGACCCGGCGCTAAATGCTCCACGCTGAGCCGTCCCCGGGAGGGGAAATCCCTTCCGAATCAACACTGGAGCTGCGCTTCCGTCCATACCTCAATTGTCCCAAACCGCCCCGACATTTCGGGGACTGACCGCCCTATGTGGACAAATCTCTCGAACCAATATTCGAATTAAGGAGACGCCCGGAGTGAGGCGTCAGACGAAGTCGGTTCCGTCCAGGTACCTCGGCCTCAGCAACCAGGGTGATCATGCCGAGGGAAGGGTCACGCCGTCGGAAACTGCAGTACGCCACCCTGATAAACCTGCCCGATCATGGATCGCAAACCAACCAACTGCCCCGCCGATTCCAGCAGGCCAGTGAGCACGACGACGTCGGCCAGGTGCCCCTGTACCAACCGGCCCACCGAGCCGACCGGCGTGATGAGTTCACCCGGCACCGACGTGGAAGCCGCCAGGACCTGATCAAGGGTCATGCCGGCGTCGGCCATCAGAGCGAGCTCCTCCAGGTTGTCGCCGTGCGCGCCGACCCCGGCGTCGGTGCCCATGCCGACCTTGACGCCGGCGGCGATGGCTCGGGCGACCGACCGGCGGTGGTCCTCCGCTACCCGTTGGGCCTTATCGATGACCTGCTGGGACAGGCCGCTGGTGCCGGATTCGCCCTTGCGGATCACGGCCAGCGGAGCCGAAAGGGTGGGAACCAGGTAAGCCTTGGTGTCCAGGAACAGTTGGATTGCCTCGTCGGTGAGGTAAATGCCGTGCTCGATGGTGCGCACTCCCGCCCGCAGCGCATTGATGATCCCGGCGGTGCCCTGCGCATGGGCCATCACGTACTTGCCCTGCATTTCAGCTTCCTCGACGACGACGGCGATCTCCGCGGGGGTGAACTGGGAGTGCCTCGGGTCGGTGGTCGGCGAAAGCACGCCGCCGGTGGAGCAGATCTTGATCTGGTCGGCGCCGGCCCGCAAGAGGGTGCGAGTGACCTTGCGGACCTCATCGGCGCCGTCGGCAATCCCGCTCGGTCGACCGGGATGAGGGCCAAAATCGGGGGAGTCGAGCCCCGAGGGGTGCCACAGATCGCCGTGCCCGCCGGTCTGGGACATGATGCTGACGGCGATGCGGAGCCGTGAACCCTTGACGAGTCCGGTCTCGACCGCCACTTTCGCGCCCAGGTCGGCGCCGCCAGCGTCGCGCACCGTGGTGACGCCGGCGCGCAGGGTGGCCTCGAGGTTCCGCACGGATTCGTAGAACTGCAGGGAGTAGGGCTCGACCATCGCCTGGATGGAGCCAGGGGTGGAGGTCATGACGTGAACGTGCAGGTCGATCAGACCGGGCAGGACAGTGCGACCAGCACAATCCACCACCGTGGCATCCGCATGAGCCCCGGCCAGGCCGGCGTCGCGGCCCACTGCTTCGATCATTCCGTCGCGGATGACGACGTCGGTTTGGCCGGGGAGGAAGCGTTCGCCGTCGAACACGTGGCCGTTCCTCAAAACTGTCGCAAGCGTCATTGCTGCCTTTCGCGGGTTGTGGTGACCTGGTTCACCTTACTAGCGCAATCCGTTCACCCGGCGAGCCCGAGAAACACCAGCAGACCCCGATCGAGTCTCGTCAGATCAGCATCGCTCAGCCGGCCGAGGTGATCACCCACGTTTGCTCGCGGCATGGTGACTACCTTGTCGATCATGATCTGGCTCGGTTGCTCAATCCCGTTACCGGCAGCAGGGTCCACGGAAATACGAATCAGTGGGGCCTCGATCGGATGGGTTGTTAGTGGGCACACGGTCACCGATGCTGTCGCGTCGAACCGATCGTCTTGAATGACTATCACCGGCCTTGGCTTGCCGGTGTAGGCGCCTCGAGCTGCGGCGATGACGACGTCGCCGCGTTTCATGCGTGAGGGTCCGCCTCAATGTCCCAGTCGGCAGTAACAGCGTCGACAAACGCCTGGTCCTTGGCTTCTTCCTCGCTCGCGGCCATGAGGAGCGACTGGCGATGCGCTTCTGCAGCAAATTCCAGTGATCGAACATCGGGCACCCACAGCTGAAGGGGTCGAAGCCCCTGTTCTCGCAACCGCTGTCGGTGTTCACGAACCCGATCACGCATCTCTGCCATAGATGAATGTTACATGTAACATTCTTCTATGGCAGAGATGCAACCTGCGTGATGGCCTCTTCGCCGCACTGCGGTGATTAACTGCCGGGCGATACTACGGAGAGTCCCGCGTCGACCGCAGCTGCCAATAGCTCGCCGTCGTAAGCGACCAGCAGGTCCGTCTGCAGCCGAAGCGCCACTGCCAGGTGAATCGCATCTGCGCTGCGCAGCCCACCGGACAACGCGGTCGAGAACATCGGGTCCGACCGTGTGCAGTCCGCGAGCGTGATTCCGCTGAGAACCATGTTGATCACGGTGGAAGGGATGCCCCGACGTCGCCGGGCCGCACAGTGGAGCTCGGTGTAAAGCAGCATCGAAGAGACGAGCTGGTCGCCCGCCTGGGCCGCTGTGGTGAGGAACTCGGCCAGGGCGCCGGACTCCCTTTCGTCGACGATCAATTTGAGTGCGGCCGATGTATCGACGTAGACGATCACCGGTCTCCCCGCAGATCGGCCAGGATTTCAGTGGTGTTCCCACCTGAGGTCCGGGGTATCAGACGGAAATCCACGCCGCCGTCGATGGCGGGCCTGGCCTTGCCTGAAAGGAGCAACTGCTCAAGTGGTGAAGCCGATGGCGCTCGCACTTACCCAATTCCCGGGAGTCATCATGGCATCGGTTCTTGTGTGTTCCAGTCCACTAGTCGGCCACGTCACACCGATGCTCGCGGTCGCCGCGGGCCTCGTTGACCGTAGGCACGATGTCCGGTTCCTCACAGGTCGGCGATTCGAGGATCGGGTGACCGGAACAGGCACCACGTTCATCGGATTGCCGCCGGAGACGGACTTCGACGACAGCGCACTTGACGAATTCTTCCCCGGCCGCGCAGGTCTCAAAGGCCCCAAAGGGATCAGGTACGACCTCAAGGAAATCTTCATGCGCCCCGGACGCGCACAATACCAGACCTTCTTTATGGACTGGCCCCGCGCTGCCGACCACCTCGTCCAGTTCACTGTTCCCGAGTTCGAGTACCCATGCTCCGACCTGCCGGCCAGCGTGCATTTCGTGGGTCCGTGTGTCCAGGGGTGGCAGGCTCGTGGGGGCTATGGGGACGGCGGAGCTCCCCGAATGGTGGGACGAGCTCGACGCCGGCCGCCCGCTGGTCCATGTCACCCAGGGCACTGTTGCCAATCGGGATTTTAGCGACCTGGTCCGCCCGACCATCGATGGCCTGGCTGACGACGACGTCCTCGTCGTCGTCAGCACCGGCGGACGCCCAGCGGGCTCACTCGACGGTCCGCTACCTGCAAACGTTCGAGTCTCCTCCTACCTGCCCTACGACGAACTCCTGCCGAAGACCGACGTTCTGGTGACCAACGGCGGATACGGTGGGGTGCACTTTGCGTTGCGCCACGGCGTGCCGTTGGTGGTTGCGGGTGAAACTGAGGAAAAAACTGAGGTGTCGGCCCGCGTTGCCTAATCTGGCACTGGAATTAACCTGCGCACAAATCGCGCCAAGCCTGCGGCCGTCGCCGTCGCCGTCGCCGTCCGCACCGTCCTCTCCGTTCCCTCATACCGGGAGGCCAGTCGGCGGATCGGCGCTTCGATCCGGGCATCGAGGGGCTGGTGGACCTGGTCGAAAGTGTGTACGGCGCTGGTCGACGGCCCGCGGGGCAATAGGAAGCTAGGACGGTCCATCAGCACCACTGGCATCGCGGTGTCAGAGGGGCCGCACCTCGACGACAGACTCAAGTCCGCTGAAGTCCGTGATGTTGCGCGTGTACAGGATCGCATTATGGGTCATTGCCGTGGCGGCGATGAGCAGGTCGAAGCTGCGCGCTTGGGGCTTCCTGCCCGATTCTGCGACCAGGTGAGATATCAACCCGTAGTTCCGGGCCACCTCGCTGTCGACTGGTAAGGCAGAAAACCGGCTCTCAATTGCAGCAAGCCGGCGGAGGCGTAGTGCGCGTTGCGCTTCGGTGGCAACCAATACGCCGTAGTGAAGTTCGGCGAGGCTGATCGTGCTGATACCGATTTCCTCGGGGACAGCCCGTACATCATTGGCAATCAGCAGGTTTGTGTCAAAGATGGCTTTCACTGCTGGGTCCATGGGTCGCGAGGCGGCTGATCAAATGCTCGCAGATCGTCTGCCCATTCCGGATCGGTCGGGGAGGAGAAGAGGTCTTGTACTTCGCTGAATCGATGCCAGGATCGCTCTGCTATTGGGCTAAGCACCGCGGCGTCCCGCCCGGATACGGTAATGGTCATCGTCTCACCAGCCTCGGCTCTCTTGATGACATCGCTGGCATGCTGGCGAAGTTCTTTCAGGCCAATATGTTTCATCAAACCACGGTAGCACTTGTGCTACTCATGCGGTAGGCGTCGCAGGGAATTGGTCCCGCAGAAACCCATCCGTTCTGAGTCCACCGAGGACCAGTACACCTGGGGTCTTCAGTGCTCGGGCACGGCGCCCCCCCATCGTGGGGGCGCGACGGGTCAGATGGTCCGCCGCGACGGCGGCTCGGCCCCGCCGGGTCGCTGCACCAGCACCTGGTTCACACCGGTCAGCCCGTTCTCGAACCCCAGTGCGCTGGTCGCCATATAGAGGCGCCACACCCGGGCCCGGCCCTCGCTGGTCAGGCCCACCGCTTCCTCCCAATGATCCTCAAGGTTTTGCACCCACGCCCGCAGGGTGAGCGCGTAGTGTCGGCGCAACGCTTCGACGTCGAGCACCTCGAACCTGGCCGATTCCAGCGCGCCGAGCATCACGGTGAGGCTGAGCATCTCGCCGTCGGGAAAGACATATTTCGGGATGAACGAATCGGGGTCCGGGCGCATGGTGTCCCCGGCATTCCATGAAATGGCGTGGTTGAGCAGCCGGCCGCCGGGGGCCAGCAGGCCGAACAGGTGGCTCGCGTACGCGGCGATCTGGTCGCGTCCGACGTGCTCGGACATCCCGATGGAACTGATTGCGTGGTACGGGCCGTCGTCGACGTCGCGATAGTCCTGCACACGGATCTGCACGCGCTCGCTGAGCCCGGCGTGGGCCACCCGTTTGCGGGCGCGCTCCGCCTGTTCGGTGGACAGGGTGACGCCGACGACGTCGGCCCCGTAGCGTTCCGCCGCGTGCAGGGCGAAACTGCCCCAACCGCACCCCACATCCAGCACCCGCATGCCGGCTTGTAGCCCGAGTTTCCGGCAGACCAGATCAAGTTTCGCCTCCTGCGCCGCGTCCAGACCGGTATCGGGGGAGTCCCAGACCGCGCAGGAATACACCATTGACGGGCCGAGGACGAGCGCGTAGAAATCGTTGCCGACGTCGTAATGGTGGGAGATGGCGGCGGCGTCGCGCCTCTTCGAATGTTTCCGGCCCGCCCGGTCGATGGTGATTTCCTCGGGCGGGGGAGCAGGGTTGAGACCGATGGCGCCCAGCCGGACGGCTGTGGTGAGCAGTTTTGCCCGCTCGCGGAGCGTTGGCGGGCTGAAGGGTTCGAGTTCGGCGAACTTCCCGACGGCGCTGAGGGCGGTGAAACTTTCGTAGAGGTCGCCGGGGGCGTCGATATCCCCGGCCACGTAGGCCCGGCTCAGGCCCAGCATGCCGGGGGACCAGAGCATGCGACGCAGCGCCCGTCGGGAACGGAATTCGATCACCGGAGCGGTCGGCGGGCCCGCCTCCGACCCGTCCCAGGCCCGGAGTCGGAGCGGAATTTCCTCGGTCCCCAGAACGATCCCGAGCGCCTCGGCCAACAATGCGGCGGCTCCCTGTGCTTTGCTCATAGCCATGTTTACTCCGGTTTCGGCTTCAGGGCCAGAGGCGTGCGTCACGAACCCAGGGGCCCGGCGACGGAGAGAGCCGTCAGGATGGCGGAAGACAGGGATCAAGGTCCGAAGGGATGCTAAATGGCGGGGATCACCAGTGCCGACGTGGCTCGTGAGAGTGGCGTCTCGCGCACCACGGTCAGCTATGTCCTGACCGGGCGCGAAGGCGTGAGCATTTCCGAGGAGACCGGCGGCGCGTCTGGGGTACGCGCCATCCGCCGCTGCGCGGGCGTTGAAGACCGGGCGCAGTGACCTGGTGCTGTGCATCCTTCCCGACTGGCCGATCGGACCCGTGATTGAAACTCTCATGGACCACCTCGCCGACGAAATGGCCGAGCGGGGGCTGTCGGTACTGGTGCGGACGATTCAGTCAAGGCCACGACATGGGTCGGGCAAAAGTTTCCTGGCCGCCCGAGGTTCTTGCCAGTCATGAAAAGCTCAGGTCCGGGACACCAAAAGGTGTGAGGAACGCTTGGGATCAGGCCTGGCACTGAGTCCTGCTGCACGGGCTTGTTCAAGACACCAGACGGAAACGCTGGCACCCAGCAGTGTTCTGAGAGACCCGATGTGCTTGACCCGTGGGGTTGCCGCCGAACCAAACAGGGCATGACTCACGGCTCCGTTAGGCGAAATTTTTGGGTCCGTCAGGGCCGCGTTCCACGCCCGCCCCAGGCCGTGGAGCACGGCGTGCGGTTCGTCGCCGACACCCTTCAGGTGCTCATCCAGATGGGTCATCATGACCTGGATTTCGGTGATCTTCGGTGCCTTGAGAGGCTCATTGGGTACGGTCGCCTTCTTCGACGTAGTCATTTCGCCGGGGATAGGAGTGTCCGCAACGAGGACGGGCGACGCCTGACCGGAAAGCAACTGTTCTGCGATCAGACGGGCCAGTTCACCGTGAAGGTCTGCGAGCTGCAGATGGATGTCAACAATTCGTTGCGCCCTATCTCCTGCGTGGTTGACCGGCCGGACGGTGAGCTTCCGTCGCACCGTTCGGGAGACCGCACAGCGGAACAGAACTGCGAGAGAATCCGCGAGATTGATGAGCGTCGCGGGGTCGGCAATGATCAGCGGAACGGGAATTTTTCGGTCCTCCCGCAGGAATTTCGCAAGATCGTCCAGGGAGCTGTGCGCCCGCCCGAACCGGAGGCGCTCGCGGGTGGTGTTCGGGTTGATTTGTGCGGCGTAGACGCATTGCTGGAGATTGACTTGAATGGCGTCAATAGACGGGAAAAAGCCGGGCTGCACGGCACCTCGAAGGACCGCACGTACTGCGTCGAGTTGCCGAGCCACTTGTTCGATTGGGTTGGCTACTTCCGAGCCATCCGCCAGGATCCAGGGCATCCCGGTGTCCTTCACCGCGACGACCGGCGATTGGAAGCCTTTCCACTCCGAAATAGTGAAGTCGCCCCGCCCTCGTGTTGTAGAACAACCAGTCCACTTCGGCGACCGGCTTCCCAGCCGCGTCCACCCTGCAGTTGCTGAAACCCCAGACGGAGTCGTCCAACAGTTGGGCCAGCCTGGTGACGTCGGCCGGCGCAGGCCGGTTCGCGGCGGTGTTGGTTGACGGGAAATGCAACAACTGCTGTTCTCCTGCGGCGCGGGACCCAGACGCTGATTGCCGACCGGCGCCCCACCACCGGTGAACATTCGCGCTGATGCGCTACGTAATCATCACGGGTTAGATGCCGTCACCGCAAGTGCCTGCGTCACAGCACCTCGCTCACTCTGTTGACCACCAATAAGATGTCGAGGATTCCCAGCACCCAGGACAGGGTGTTCCTCGAGTTGCGTCGGGTCACCCCGTCGCACCGCCATCAGCGCGACGCCGCCCCGCACCCGCACCCGGCGGCCGACGGCGGAGCGCCCTCCTTCTTCTCCCGTTTGGCCCTGGCCCCAGTCGGAAGCTCCAGATGACCAGGGCAATTCCCGCAACGAAGAGCCCACTGCGCGCCAGCCGGGAATTGAAAGAAGCCAGCCACTGTCGCGAGAAACACCACGATTCGGTCGACGCGCATCCTGCCGGGCGCCAACATCAGCCACAGCTGGCTGATCGGTGACAGGGGCTGGTGGAACGAGACAACGTAGGATCCACCTATGGATAATGCTCGCGCCAGCACCGCCACCCTGCTAGTTACCCTCAACGACATCAGGGCCGCAGCCGAGCGGATCCAGGACCTAGTGTTGCGCACGCCGATCGTCGCGCTCCCGCACCCGGACCGACCGTCCGACGTCCTCCACCTGAAGGCCGAATCCCTGCAGCCGACGGGTGCCTTCAAGCTCCGCGGTGCCTACAACACCATCTCCCAGGTGCTCGATGAGTCCCGCGACCGCGGCATCATCGCCCAGTCCTCGGGCAACCACGCGCGCGCTGTCGCCTGGCTCGCCAAACGGCTCGACCTGCACGCCGTCATCGTCATGCCCGACGCCGCCCCGGCCACCAAGATCGCCGCCGTCCGGGCACTGGGAGCCGAGGTGGTGCTGGTGCCGGCATCGGAGCGGGACAGCCGGACGCTTGAGCTCGCTGCCGAACACGGCTACGTCGAGGTGCCGCCCTACGACGACCTCCGCATCATCGCCGGCCAAGGCACCGTTGGGCTCGAGCTCATCGAGCAACTGCCCGACGTCGACGTCGTCCTCGTCCCCATTTCCGGCGGCGGACTGATCTCCGGGATTGCCACCGCCATCAAGTCGCTACGCCCGGAGGTCCAGGTGATCGGTGTTGAACCCGAACTCGCGGCTGACGCCGCGGAAAGCCTGCGCGAGCAGCGCAGGATCACCTGGGACACCACACTCACCTACCGCACGGTGGCGGACGGGCTGCGGACACCGGCCCTCGGCGTGCACCCGTGGGAGCACATCAGACGGTACGTCGACGACGTCGTCACCGTCTCCGAAGAGCAGATCCTCACCGCGGTGCGCCACATTGCTGTGGAGGGCCGCCTCGTCGCCGAACCGTCGGGCGCCGTCGCCACCGCAGCGTGGATGCATGACCTGGCGCCTCGCGGTGCCACCGTCGCGGCGATCGTCTCGGGCGGCTCCGTCGACCCCGCCCTGATGGCGCGGGTCATGGCCGGCTAAATATTGGCTTGGACTTGGGCATTCGTGTCCCGGACCATCGAACGCGCCTCGGCAGACGGTACTGCTCCGGAAAAGTGCAGGCAATGCATGCAGTGCATGCACTTTCGGCGGCCGGTGTGCATGCACTGCATGCATTGCATGCACACTTTGGTTGGCAGTAGTCCTCCAGACGCTAGTCATTCTCCCCGTCACCCCCTGCGGCCTACCTATGCCGCGGGTCGAGTCTTCCCCTTGCCGGGCGGCGCAGGAATCAAGACACCGCTACTTCGGCGAACGCAGCTACCCGGAGAATGCAGCTACCCGGCGAACGCAGCAACGCCCGCTTCGGCTACCTGCTGATCCTGTTCGATCGATCCCGTAGAGACGCCGATAGCACCGACGATGCTCCCGTCCCGCACCAGCGGAATGCCGCCGGGGAACACCACCAGCCGGCCGCCGTGCGCGTCGTTCAGGCCATAGATCGGACCGTCCGGCCGGGTCATCCCCTGCAGGTCGCCCGTCTCGCACTGGAAGGCGATGGCCGTGTACGCCTTATTGATCGCGATGGTGATGCTGCCGATATTGGCCCCGTCCATCCGGACGTGTGCCTTCAGATTGCCGCCGGCGTCGACCACCGCGATGTCCATGGGCTGCCCAATCTCGGTTGCCTTCGCAGCGGCGGCGTCGATCACGCGGCGGGCCTCATTCAGCGTGACGGTTTCCAGTACGGTTCCAGTTGCCATGAGTTTCCTCTTCCTCAATGTCAGTAAGCACAGCTCTGTGCTCAGGACAGCGTTGCTGCCCCGGTCATCCCTGCCAAGACGCGTTCTCGCCCTGTGAGAATGCGTCTGCAGGCTGGATGTGCCCCATAGACGACCGGGGAACCGGGCGTGGTGGTGATTACCCCCATGAGGGGGAGGGTGTTCCCTCATACCCATTCTTGAGGGTTCTCGCCTACCGTGTAAGTCAGCTAACAAGGAGGTTTGACGTGGGTGTTGTGCCCTTGAAGGACATTGTCGATCCGGCATTTTCGGCGCGCTATGGTGTGCCTGCCATTAACGTATTCAACGATCTGACCATGGAGGCGGTGCTCGCCGGCGCGGTGGAGTGCAATTCCCCGGTGATCCTGCAGACCTCAGTGAAGACAGTGCGCAGCATTGGTTCCCGGGTCCTCTTTGAGATGTGGGAGTCATTGACCCGCGGCATCGAGGTACCGGTCACCCTTCACCTCGACCATTGCCCAGACCGTGAGGTAGTCACTGAGTGCCTGAAGGCTGGCTGGAACTCGGTGCTGTTCGACGCTTCAGAGCTCCCGGTTGAAGAAAACCAACGCCAGACCATCGAGGTGGTCCGGGAGGCCCGCAGTTACGGCGCTCAGGTGGAAGGCGAGATCGAAGCAATCACCGGCGTCGAGGACGACCACGGCTCCGACGAAGTGTCCAAGCAGCAGAGTCTCGAGACGGCGCTGAACTTCATCGACGCTACTGGGATCGATGTTTTCGCTCCATCCATTGGCAACGCCCACGGCACGTACAAGGCCGCGCCTGTGCTGGACGTCAACCGGGTCACCGAAATTGTTGAAGCTCGTTCCATTCCCATCGCCCTGCACGGCGGTAGCGGGCTCAGCCCTGCACAGTTCCAGGACCTGATTGCCCGCGGCTGCGCCAAGGTGAACATCTCCACGGCGTTGAAGGAAACGTTCATGCAATCCAGCCTGACCTTCCTGAAGCAGGCCGAACACAACAACAAATGGGATCCGCCGTCGCTGTTCAAGCACACCCGCGGCGACGTGATCGACATGGTCAAGGTGCTGGCCGAGCAGTTCGGCAGCGCCGGGAAGGGCAGGTAGCCGCCCATGCCCACCCTGATCTTTGACTGCGACGGCGTGCTCGCCGACACCGAACAGTTTGGCCACCTCCCGGCCTTCAACCGTACATTCGAGGAATTCTCGGTACCCGTGCACTGGAGCGTCGATGACTACGCCGAGAAGGTGAAGATCGGCGGCGGTAAGGAACGTATGCGCAGCATCCTCACCGACGAGGTGAGCACCAAGTTGGGACTGCTCGACGACGCCGCGAAGGACGAATCGATCCTCGCCTGGCACAAACGCAAAACCGCCATCTACACGGATCTGGTGGACGGCGGTGTCATGCCGGCGCGGCATGGAATTGCCCGGTTGGTGCAGGAAGCGCACGACGCCGGCTGGGGCCTCGCGGTTGCCTCCACCTCCGCGGAGCCCGCAGTTCGCGCGGTGCTGACGCACGCCGTCGGGGGAGAACTCGCGGCAGGCTTCGCCGTCTTCGCCGGGGACGTGGTGCCACGCAAGAAACCGGCGCCAGACATTTACCTGCTGGCCCTGAAGGACCTCGGCCTCAGCACCGACGACGCCGTGGTGGTCGAGGACAGCTCGAACGGACTCCGCGCGGCAGTCGCCGCGGGCCTGCGCACTGTTGTCACAGTCAGCAGTTTCACGCGCTCCGAAGATTTCACCGGAGCGGCCCTGGTGGTCAGTTCGTTGGGAGATCCCGGCGAGCACGCCGAAGTGCTGGCCAACCCCCTCGGCGTTGAGGTAGCCGACGTCGTCTCCCTCACCACCCTGCGCCAGTTACTGGATTCACCGTCCGCCACAACCCATCCGGAGGCATCATGACATCCACCGACCTTGAGAACGTCGAATTTGTGGTCCGCTCCATCGCGCAGACGGCTGTGGATAAGGAGCAGGAATTTGGTGACCTTGACGCCGTCGTCGGCGACGGCGACCTGGGCTATTCACTGGCTCGCGGTTTCGAGAAAGTCCTGGCCGACTGGGACACCTTCAAACGCGATGACCCTGCCACTTTTCTGCAGCAGATTGCGCTGGCCATCTCGAGCCGTATTGGCGGGACCTCGGGCCCGCTCTGGGGGACAGCCTTCCTCAGGGCCTCGGCGGCGGCGAAGGCGTCGGGAATCATGGACGGCGCCACAGTCGTCGCCATGCTGCGCGGTGCGACCGATGGCATCAAAGCGCGTGGAAGCGCCGAGCTGGGGGACAAGACCCTCCTCGACGCGATCGTCCCAGCGACCGACGAGCTTGAACGCGAACTCGGCAAGGGAACCGACGCCGCCGGCTGTCTGAAGGTCTTCTGCGACACCGCCCGGGCCGCAGCCGATGCCACCAGCACCCTGGAAGCCAGGCGCGGACGGGCCAGCTATAGCGGAAAAAGAAGCATCGGCTCGCCCGACGCCGGCGCGGTGGCTGTAGCCATCATGATCGAACGACTCACCTCCGAATGGGCGGCACGCTAGCCCCTTCAGCGACCTGCTATCCAATCTGACCTTCAATTCAACACAACGATGTGGAGCCCCCATGAAAAAGTTCGTCAATGATCCCAAGCAGTTTGTTCCAGAAATGCTCGAGGGCCTGGCCCTGGCCAACCCCGAGACCCTGAAGTATGTGCCGGAATACAACCTCATCATGCGGTCGGACAGCCCCAACGAGAATAGGGTGTCGATCGTCCAGGGCTCGGGGTCGGGTCACGAGCCAGCCCACGTGATGGCTGTGGGCCAGGGCATGCTCGACGCCGCCTGCCCAGGCGACGTCTTCGCGGCGCCCCCGTTCGACTATGTGTTCGAAACCACCAAGCTGCTCGCCTCCCCCAAAGGCGTCCTGCTGCTGGTAAACAACTACACCGGCGACAAAATGGTCTTCGACATGGCCCAGGAGATGGCGGCCGCCGAGGGTATCAACGTGAAAACTCTCTTCATCGACGACGACGTGTCGGTGCAGGACTCCACCTACACCATCGGCCGTCGTGGCGTCGCGGGAAACTTCTTCGTGATCAAAGCAGTGGCTGCCGCAGCCGAACGCGGCGCCGATCTCGACGAGGTGATCCGGATCGGAGAGAAAGTGAACTCGGTGACGCGCACCATGGGTGTCGCCCTCACCGCGTGCACGCCGCCAGCCAAGGGAAGTCCGCTTTTCGAACTGGGCGAGGACGAGATCGAGGTCGGCGTGGGCATTCACGGCGAACCCGGCCGGCGTCGGGCCAAGATGATGCCAGCCAACGACATTGTGGATGAAATCCTCGAGCCGGTGGTCAGCGACCTGCCGTTCAAGGACGGCGACCGGGTGGCCCTGATGGTGAACGGCCTCGGCGGCACCCCGATCAGCGAGCTTTACCTGCTGTACGGGCAGGCCCACAAGCAGCTGGCCGCCAAGGGCATCACTGTTGGCCGTAGCTATGTGGGCGAGTACTGCACGTCGCTCGACATGGCGGGTGCGTCAATCACCCTGGTCCGGCTCGACGACGAGATTGAGTCGTTGCTGAGCGATCCCGCCGAGATTGCAATGCGGGTGTTCTAGCCGAATTCTCCTCAGGAGGATTTGGTTCGTAGCTGCGACCCCCGGCGGATGCCGGGGGTCGCAGCTACGTCCGGACCGGAACGGGGGAGCTCGGCGCCGCTCATGCTGACCAGCATGGTGCGGTTGCTGGCACCAGTCTTGCGGAGCAGGGACCCCACGTGTTTCTCGACGGTCTTCGCCGAGATCTGCAGTTCACGCGCGATCTGCTTGTCGGCCATGCCCTTGAGTACCATGTCACGCACCTGGCGCTCGCGCACCGTGAAATTGTCCAGTACGGGGTCTTCCGTGGCGGATGCCATGAGGGAATCGAAAATGTCGCCCTCCACCAGGGCCTGACCCTGGCCAGCTGCGACGATGACCCGCGCAATCGCCTCCCCGCCAGCTTTGCGGTTAATGAATCCCCGCACACCAGCTTGTTTGGCTGACCGTACCTGGTCGACCGTGGGATTATCCGTCAGGACCACGATGGCGGCGTGCGGATCGAGTTTCCGGACCCCCGCAAGTACCCCCGGATCGGTTTCCTGGATCATGTCCAGATCAACCACCAGGACGTCGGGGCGGAGCAGCTCGTAAGCATCCAACAGCTGCCCCGCGGAGCTGACCTCTGCCGCCACCTGGACCGCGGGCTCGCTCAGATGAAGCAGCCTGACCAGGCCAGCACTGATGAGGGGTTTGTCGTTGGCGATCAGTACCTTCCACCGCGGTTGGGGGTGCCCGCCCCGCTCCGGAACCTTGTCAGGCAGGGTAGCCCTGACCTTGGTGCCCCACCCGGGCATCGTATCGATCTGTAGGTCCCCGCCCAGATGGACCGCACGCGAGGTCATCCCATGCAGCCCCAGGCATCCCGAGGGCAGGGCGGAGTGGTCGCCGTGGGTAGTGGCCAGGTCAAACCCCCGCCCGTTGTCTTCCACCAGGACGGCTAGCGAATCGCTTTCATAGACGAGTCCAACCCGCACGCTCGTCGCCCGTGAGTGAGTTACCACGTTGCCCAGCGCCTCCTGGATGATCTTGAACGCCTGATGGGTAATCTCCGGAACCAGTGCGCGGGGGGTTCCGATGACGGTGAGCTGCGTTTCCGCCGCGCTCATCGACTCTGCCCAGGCCAGTTCCGCCGCGACCGCCACGTCGAGGTCCCGGCCCGCGAGCGACGCCGGGCCCATCCCGAGGACTGTGCGGCGTGTTTCCGCCAGGGCGTCATGGGCTATATTCCGGGCGGTTCCGATGTGCAGGGAAGCTGCGGCCTCCAGACTGTCCCGCCGGACCGCTTTGTCAGCATCATCAAGGCTGAGGAGCAGGCTCGCCAGGGACCGGCCGATGGTCTCGTGGACGTCCCGTACTGCTCGTTCCCGTTCCGCCCCGATCGCCGCTTCCTGCTCGCGTTCTGACGCGATGGCGTGCAGTTCGGAATTCTTTAGTGCTATCGCTGCATGGCTGGCGAACAGCTCAGCCAGCGCGGCGTCGTCGGGCGTAAACACCCGTTGCGGATCGGCGCCGAAAATGATGCAGGTGCCGATCACGCGCTCGTCCCACTGGATGGGTACCCCAATCACAGCGCAGTTCCAGCGCGGATCACCGGGGGAAATGTGGCCCTGTGCCACCTCGCTGTAGGTACGAAGGATCACTGTCGAGCGGTCCCGCACCACAAGACCGGTAACGCCTTCCGCCAGTGAGAACGTCTGCCCTTCCTGGCAGCCGACGCCGAAGTCAACCTTCTTGGCGTAGGTTCCGCTCGCTTCATTGACCAGCGAGAGGGAGCCCGATTCGCACCCCAACAGCGTGGCGGCATTCCCCAGGATCCGTTCGAGGAGCGGCTGAAGCTCAAATCGCCCGGCGAGGTCTCGCGCCAGTTCCGCGACAGTGTTCAGCCGCTCTTGCGCGCCATCCACCTGCAGCACGCCGTGAATCAACGGGTCCGGCCCCAGCCGTGAATCGGTCATTCTCGTCCTCTCTGACGAAACGAGCGCCAAACCGTCGTGCAGCCGGACACAAGTACGACGACACCATCGGTTCATGCATTACATCACGATGCGTGCTGGTTATCCCCCATGGGAACGGCGGGTAAGTCCTCATGGCAGGTCTAATGGATTGGTGGTTGCGTTGAGGTCAGCAGAGCGACAGTCCCTCACAGGACGGAACTACGGTTGGAGAAGCAGTATGGCTCGGATTGGAATCTTGACCAGCGGTGGGGATTGCCCCGGGCTGAACGCCGTGATCCGGTCCTGTGTGCTGAGGGGGATCCGCAACCATGGTGACGAGTTCATCGGATACATCGATGGCTGGCGGGGGCTGGTGGAGAACAACTCGATCATCCTGGACTGGATGAGCATCCGGGGTATCGCGAAACTTGGCGGAACTATCCTCGGCACCTCCCGTACCAGCCCTTTCGGCGAGGGCGGCGGCGTAGAGCACATCGAAGCCAATCTTCGATCCTTGGGGGTGGATGCGCTCATTGTGATTGGCGGCGAGGGAACACTCGCCGCCGCGAAGATTCTCAGTGACGACGGTGTACGGATTATCGGTGTCCCCAAGACTGTGGATAACGACCTGTCCGCCACCGACTATTCCTTTGGGTTCGACACCGCCGTGGAGATTGCGACCGAAGCGATCGATCGGCTGAAAACCACTGGCGAATCGCACCACCGCTGCATGATCGCGGAGGTGATGGGCCGCCATGTCGGCTGGATTGCACTCCACGCGGGAATGGCCACCAGCGCCCACGCCATTCTCATTCCGGAACAACGGCCCAGTATGGATGAGATCTGCGAGTGGGTGGAAAAACCCTTCCACCGAGGACGGACCCCGCTGGTGGTTGTGGCGGAGGGTTTTGTCTCAGCCGAGATGAGCCAACCCCACTCGGAGCGCGGCCTCGACGCGTTTGACCGGCCCCGGTTGGGTGGCATTGGCGAGCGGCTAGCGCCCATCATCGAACAGCGGACCGGAATTGAGACCCGCTCAGCCACCCTCGGGCATATTCAGCGCGGAGGTGCGCCGAGTGCGTCGGACCGGGTGCTGGCCACCCGGCTGGGGATGGCGGCGGTTGATGCTGTGCACGACGGTGCCTGGGGCACCATGGTTGCCCTGCGCGGGACCGACATCGTGCGGGTGAACCTCGAAGAGTCGGTGGCGCAACTCAAGACCGTCCCACAGTCACGCTATGACGAAGCGATGACGTTTTTCGGCTGATCGCCCTGTTCCCGAACGGCTGAGCTGCGGAAACGAAGGAACGTCACAGCAGGTCATACGGCTCCAGGGGGCGATTCTCGCGGTAACGGTCCCTCCAGCGGTGATGGACCTGCGGCTTACCGTCGTCGTGGACAACGAGGACAGGGCACGCCGCATGGGCAACGCAAGCGTTGCTCACCGACCCGAGATGCAGGCCGCGGAGGCCGCCATGACCGCGTCGGCCCACAATGAGCAACTGCGCCGCTGCTCCCGCTTCAACCAGTCGGGTGGAGGCCTGCCCGCGCACGACGACGCTGGTTAAGCCGGGAGGCGGTTCAGCGCCGTAAGCCTCCTCGATCGCTGCGACGAGGTGGCTGTTTGCAGCCTCCTTGAAAGCCTTGGGATCCGGTAGCAGGTATTCCTCATACATTTTCGGATAATCCCAGCAGGCGACGGCGTGTACTCGGGCCCCAAGGGCCGGAGCCAGGGTCGCGGCGAGCCTTAAGGCGAGAATGGAGGGCCCCGAGCCGTCGACACCGACGACTACCTGTGGGTCCTCCGGAATTTTATCCATCACAGTTCTCCTTGCGTTGTGCAGCATCACAAGGTGCTGCTGGGTGGGTTGTGGGTGATCCTCCTTCATCTCTGTGGTCTCCAATTTTACGCCCTGAGTGCTGATCTGGCGGGGAAAAGTCAGGACCCAACGACAAGCTGTTGCTGTTCGCCCAGACCCTCAATCCCGACCGTCATGGTGTCGCCGGGCCCCAGATAGGGGAACCTGCCGGAGAGGGCGACGCCTTCGGGAGTGCCGGTGTTCACCACATCGCCCGGGTCCAGCGCCATGTACTGGGAGAGGTCTCTGATGATCTCGGCGACACTGAACACCATGTCCGCTGTGGTGGAATCCTGTCGGGGTTCGCCGTTCACGGCTGAATACAGCCGTAGCGCCTGCGGGTCCGCCACCTCGGCAGCGGGCACCAGGGCGGGACCCATCGGGTTGAAGGTCGGCGCACATTTGCCCTTGGACCACTGACCGCCGGAATGGCCGATCTGGTAGTCACGCTCCGAGACGTCGTTGCTGATCGTGAATCCGGCGATACACTCGAGGGCCTCCTCGGTGCTGGCCAGATAGGAGGCCCGGTTGCCGACCACCACAGCCAGTTCCACCTCCCAATCCACTTTCTGCGCGCCCGGGGGGATGACGACGTCGTCGT
Source organism: Arthrobacter glycogeni (assembly GCF_054510815.1). Classification (NCBI taxonomy): domain Bacteria; kingdom Bacillati; phylum Actinomycetota; class Actinomycetes; order Micrococcales; family Micrococcaceae; genus Arthrobacter; species Arthrobacter glycogeni. Next base: position 205,346 of record NZ_JBTNDV010000001.1, on the reverse strand, counting down.
ACGCGCCGACCACCGTGTTGGGATGCTTGAAGAAAATAATGGGGGCCTTCGGTGGGAGGTCCCCGGTTTCGGCAGCGTGCGCCGCGTAGTTCTGGCCGACGCAGACGACGGCGCCGATGCCGGTCAGTGGCGCACCCACCCGGAGGGAAGCGGCGTGCTCCAGCTCCGGCCAGGGCTCCGCGCACTCGTCGGATTCCGTCGTCGCCGAGGAAAGCACCGTTGATGTCGGCGGGCAGCTTCCGGAGGTCGAAGGTGATGCCGCCGTCGCGCACCACCGGAATTTCCTGGCCAGGCTCGCCCAGTCGCATCAGTTCCATGTCGGATCCCTCTTTTTGCTCAGTGTGACGCCGCTGATCCTACTTGTGTGCCGCCTCGTTCCACAGTGTGCTCATTTCGGTCATGGCGCGTTCCATGATGGCGAGCATCGACTGGTGGGCATCGACCGGGTTGCCGCGCTGGATGGCGCCGGCGACGTCGACGTGCAGTTGCAGGGCTTCCTCGTGCGGGTGTTCGGGCATCAAGCCGTAGTGGGTTCGCCCGGTGAGAACCTCGGCGACCAGCGAGTTGAGCTTGCCGAACATTTCGTTGCCCGAACTTGAGAGGACCAGACGGTGGAACTGAATGTCGAGGGTCAGGAACAGCTCGGTATCCCCGTCCTGCCCGGCGGCCCACAGCTTCCCGGCCAGCCCCATAAGCTCGCTGGCATCGGCGAGAGGAGCCCGTAACGCGGCCAGCCGGGCGGCCTGGGGTTCAATGGCGGTCCGCAACTCGGTCAGCGACCGCAGCTGGGCCACCCTGCCCGGCGATGCTAGCCGCCACCTGATGACCTGGCGGTCGTAGAGGTTCCACTCAGTGGCGGGGAGCACCTGGACGCCCACCCGGCGTCGGGATTCGACCATGCCCATCGAGGCGAGGACGCGCAGCACCTCACGGATGACCGAGCGGGAGACACCGTAGCGCTCCTCCAGCTCCTCAATCCGCATTACCGATCCCGGGGCCCACTCACCCGCGCCGATAGCCAGTCCCATCTGGTCAATGACCGAAGCGTGCAGGCCAGGGGACACGACACCGGGGGAGAGGGGAGCGGTTGGCTGCATGAGGTGAAGCGTATCAAGAGCATCCCATTCACATAACGGGGTTGCATAAGTATGATCTTTGTCACTATTATCGTGGTTTATAGCAGATGTAAACCGATCATCTACTCCTGGCCCCGGTCAACGCGGGTGTCCTCAACGAAGAGAACTGGAGCAACAGTGCAGCGCAAAACTATGCGGGTAGCCGGACTGGCGGTCACGGCATTGCTGGGCGGAACCCTTGCAGCATGCGGCGGAGGCGCCGGCGGCGATGAAGCTTCCGACACTCTGCGGGTCACCCTCGCCAATCACGTGTGGACCGACAAAATCATTGAGGCCATCCCCGAATTCGAGGAAGAAACCGGTCTGACGGTGGAGCTCACGCAGCTCGGCGAAGATCAGCTCTCAGCCCAGTACAACGTGCAGCTCAACGCCGGCACCGACGAAATCGACGTCATGATGTACCGGCCGTTGCAGGAAGGCAAGCTGTTCGCCCAGAACGGCTACCTCGCAGACCTGACCGAGCGCGTCGAGTCCAACTCCGAGTGGGAATGGGCCGACTTCCAGAGTGGCCCCGTCGACTCCACGACCTTCGAGGACAAGGTGGTCGGCATCCCGACCATCACCGAGCGCGAAGTGCTGTACTACCGCACCGACCTCCTCGAGGCTGCGGGGCTTGAGGTCCCCGAGACCCTCGAGGAACTTGAAGCGGCTGCCCAGCAGATCAGCGAAGAGAACCCCGACGTCGCAGGCTTCGTTGCCCGCACCGGCAAGTCACCGGCGGTCACCCAGTTCTCCAGCTTCCTCTACAGCTTCGGCGGCGACTTCATCGATGAGGACGGCAACTCGGCCATCTCCTCACCGGAAGCCAAAGAGGCGTACGAGTACTACGGCCGCATGATCAACGAATACGGTCCGGAAAATGTCAGCACCGACATGAGCTGGCCTGAGGCGATGGCCATCTTCACCCAGGGTGGTGCGGCCTTCTACACCGAGGCCGACAGCCTCTACCAGAACGCCACCGACCCGGCCAACTCGCAGGTCGCCGAGAACGTCGGCTTCGCTCCACTACCTGCCGGCCCCGCCGGTTCCAAGCCCTACAACGTGCCGTCGTGGGGCCTTGGCATCAACGAGGCGTCCAACAACCAGGACAACGCCTGGAAGTTCCTCGAATGGGCCACCAGCAAGGAAATGGTCCTCGAGATCCAGCAGGAAGGCGTCCCCGGCCCCCGCACCTCGGTCTGGGCCGACCCTGAAGGCACCTCGACCTACCCCGAAGATCTCGCTGCGGCAATCGAAGCCAGCGCCGAAAATGGCGTCGGTTACGACCGCCCGCTCGTGATCAACGTTGCTGAAGCCCGCGAGGTGGTGGGCGATCCGATCGTCGTCGGCATCACCGGCGGCGACGTCGAGGAGGCCGCTGACGCTGCTAGCGAGTCCTTCCAGGCCTTCCTGGATGACGAACGCGAATAGCGGACGACGGCGGCTCCCGTAGTCTGCCCTGCGATGCGGCGCCGCCCGGCGGAGACAACCCCCGCCGGGCGGCGCAACACCGGCCGCATCACCCTCACTCGCTCCACTCCAGGCGCTCCACCCTCACGCGCTTCACCCCAGCCAGAACGGACCAAGGACGTTGAGCATGACTGTCGCCTCCCCACCGAGGACCAACCCGCCGAAGGACCGTAGGCCGGGGAACACCCGCTACAAGGCCTATTCCGACTGGGCAAACAATCACCGGAAGTGGCTGTTCGCAGCGCCGGCCATGATCTTCGTCGGCATCCTCATCATCTTCCCGCTCGGTTGGACGATGTACCTGAGCCTGACCGACTCCTCGGGGTCGGTCCGCGCCGAATCCGACTTCATCGGATTCGCCAACTACGCCGAAGTGCTCACCGACACCGAACGCTTTTGGCCCGCCGTCGGACGCACCTTTGCCTTCACCTCGGTGGCGCTCGCCGTCCAGATGATCCTCGGGATGGGCATTGCGCTCCTGTTGTGGCGCCCGTTCAAGGGCGAAAAATGGGTCCGCGTGGCCATCCTCCTGCCCCTGGTCGCCACCCCGGTTGCCGTCGGCATGATGTGGCGGCTGATCTTCGACCCGAACATCGGCTTCGCCAACCAGGTTCTCGGTTTCGTGGGCATTCCGCCCCAGCCCTGGCTCTCCGGTCAGGCGACCGCCCTGCCCACGGTAATCTTCATTGATATCTGGCAATGGACCCCCATGGTGGTCATCATCCTGCTCGCCGGCCTCACCTCCCTGTCCGAGGAGCCCGACGAAGCGGCCCGGATTGACGGCGCCAACGCGTGGCAGCGATTCCGTTACGTCACCGCCCCGCTGCTGATGCCGACCATCATCGTCGCCGTCCTCCTGCGCAGCATCGACGCGCTGAAGACTTTCGACCTGCTGTACGCCACCAAGGGCCGCGGCGGCGGATCCTTCAATGAGGTGGAGACGCTGAACATCTACGCCTACGGGCTCAGCTTCGACTACAACGACTACGGGTTGTCCTCAACCGTCCTGATCCTCTTCTTCCTCATCATCATTGCGGCCATGTGGGTTCTCACCCGACGCCGGAAGGACGTGTAGCTCATGAGCACGATCACCCCCCACCGCGCCCAGGGCAGTATCCGGCCCACCGGTATCCCGAAGCGCAGGAAGAAGCCCCTGCGCCGGCAGGGTTACAAGATCTTCCGCATTGTGGCGCTGACCCTCGTGGTCCTGGCGTTCATCGCCCCGCTGGTGTGGATGTTCCTTGCCTCCCTGAAGACCAACGTGGACATCTACGACGCGTCCAAGACCCTGGTCTTCACCCCCACCACCGCCAACTACGAGACGGTGCTGGGCCGCAACAACTACTTCTCGTTTGTGTTCAACAGCTTCTGGGTGGCGTTCGCGTCAACCGCGCTCTCGCTGATCATCGGTGTCCCGGCCGCCTATTCCATGAGCCGGTTCGCGATGCGCCGGTCGGCGCTGGTGGTCCTGATGGCCCGCATCATCCCGGGCGTCAGCCTGCTCGTGCCCTGGTACTACGTGTTCTCGAACCTGTCGCTGGTGGGCGGGTACGGGGTGCTGATCCTGTCGCACATGTTCGTGGCCCTGCCGCTGATCGTGTACATCATGATGTCCTACTACGACTCCATGCCTCTGGAACTCGAGGAGGCGGCCCGGGTGGACGGGCTCACCCACATCGGCGCCTTCCTGCGGATCACCCTGCCACTGTCCATCGGCGGCGTGGCGACGGCCGGGATCCTGTCCTTCATCTTCTCGTGGAACAACTTCATGTTCGCCCTGGTGCTCTCGGGTGCTGAAACGAAGACCCTGCCCGTGGCGATCTTCAACTTCGTTGCCTACGCCAGCATCGACTGGGGAGGACTGATGGCCGCCTCAGTGGTGGTCACTATTCCGATCATGGTCATCGCCCTGTTCACCCAGAAGTACATCGTGTCCGGCCTGACCGCCGGCGCGACCAAGGGCTAGACCATGGCACACATATCAACCCCACCGATCGTGGTGATGGGGGTGCAGGGCTCTGGCAAAAGCACCATCGGGTGCCTGCTCGCTGAACGTCTCGGCGTCGGATTCGTTGACGGCGACGACCTGCACCCTGTGGACAACAAGGCCCTGATGGCTGCCGGCACCCCGCTGACCGACGACAACCGGCTGCCCTGGCTGCACACCGTCGGCGCGGTGCTCGCCGACGGGAGCCCGGACGGCGTCGTCGTCGCCTGCTCGGCCCTGAAGCACGCCTACCGGGACCTACTCCGCGGCCATGCCCCGGAGCTGGTGGTCGTGCACCCGCACGGGACCATGGAACTGGTGGCCGCGCGGATCTCGGCGCGCGAGCACGAGTACATGCCGCCGTCGCTGTTGGCGTCCCAATACGAGAGCCTGCAGACCCTGGGCGACGACGAACGTGGCCTGACCGTCGACCTGTCCCTTCCGCCGCAGGCAATGGTTGACCACATTGTCGCGTACCTCACCGAAAGCACCATTCATGCGCATTAGCAGGATTGAAACCTTCCTGGTCCCACCGCGCTGGCTCTTTGTTAGGGTGGAGACCGACAGCGGCATCGTCGGGTGGGGCGAGCCCGTGGTGGAGGGACGGTCCGAGACGGTGCGGACCGCCGTCGAGCAGCTGTCCGAACTGCTGATCGGCGCCGACCCGCTGCGGATCGAGGACCACTGGCAGGTCATGACCAAAGGGTCCTTCTACCGTGGCGGAGCGATCCTGGCCAGCGCCGTCGCCGGCCTGGACCAGGCCCTGTGGGACATTGCCGGGAAGTCTCTCGGTGTGCCGGTGCACCAGTTGCTCGGCGGGCACGTCCGCGACCGGATCCGGATGTACGGCTGGGTGGGCGGCGACGAACCCGCCGAGGTAGCCGATGCCATCTCCGCGCAGCTTGAGGTGGGACTGACCGCCGTGAAGATGAATGCCAGCGGCAGGATGAGCCCGCTCGGCAGCGTCGCTGAGATCGACGCCGTGGTTGAACGGGTTGCCGCGGCCCGCGAGGTGCTCGGCCCGCACCGCGACGTCGCCGTGGACTTCCACGGCCGCTTCACCCTCGCCAACACGCGGCGGGTCGCGCCGCTGCTGGAACCGTTGCACCCGTTCTTCCTGGAGGAGCCGACGGTGCCGGAAAACTCGCACCTGATCGGTGGCCTCACCGGCTCGACCAGCATCCCGATCGCCACCGGGGAGCGGCTCTACAACCGGCAGGAGTTCCTCCCGGTGCTGCAGGCCGGGATCGCCGTCGCACAGCCGGACCTCTCCCACGCCGGCGGCATCACCGAGGTCCGCAAGATCGCGTCCCTGGCCGAAATCTACGATGTGCAGCTGGCGCCGCACTGCCCGCTGGGGCCGCTGGCGCTCGCCGCCTGCCTGCAGGTGGGCTTCGCCACCACGAACTTCCTGATCCAGGAACAGAGCATCGGCATCCACTACAACCAGGGCGCCGAGGTGCTCGACTACGTCCTCGACAAAACTCCGCTGAAGTTTATGGACGGGCATGTGGAGCGCCTCACCGGTCCGGGCCTCGGGATCGAGATCGACGAGGCAGCAGTCCGCCGGGTGGACAAGAGCGGTCACGCCTGGCGGTCACCCGTATGGCGGCACGACGACGGTTCCTACGCCGAGTGGTAGACCGGCCAGGTAAACCCGAGTGGATAAGCCGCGTGGCAACCGGCCTCCCAGCCCGACGAAAGGACCACCCATGTCTGACTTTCTTGCAGGACTTTCCAGATCCCGCCTGCTGGCCATTATCCGCGGCACCGACCGGGACGCCTCGATCCGCGTCGCCGTCGCCCTGGTGGAGGAGGGGATCCGCTACCTGGAGGTGTCGCTGAACACGCCCGACGCAGTCGACGTCATCGCCGCCGTGCGCGCCGAGGTTCAGGACCGGGCGACCGTCGGTGCCGGAACGGTCCTGACCGCCGACGACGCCGGGCGGGTCGCTGCCGCCGGCGGGCAGTTCGTGGTGACCCCGGCGGTGTCGGCGTCGGTGGCCGCGGCGGTGCGGCTCCAGGTGCCGGTGATTGCCGGTGCGTTGACACCCACCGAGGTGTTCACGGCGGTGGACCAGGGTGCCACCGGCATCAAACTCTTCCCGGCCTCCCTCGGCGGGCCGCGCTACCTCTCGGCCCTGCGTGACCCTTTTCCTTTGATTCCGTTTGTGCCGGTCGGTGGAGTGGACGAGGCTGCAGCGGCCGATTACCTGGCCCGCGGTGCCGTCGCCGTCGGGGTTGGCTCGCCGCTGGTGGGGGACTCGGCATCGGGTGGGGACCTCGCTGCGTTGCGCCAGCGGGCACGGCGGTACCTGGAGCTTGGCTTGGGGCGGCGGTTGCCGGATGAGTGAGGGCACTGACAGCGGTCCGTTCGGGGATGGTCCCGTCCCAGATGAGGGGGCCGGGCGAGGGAGGCCCTCAGGAAATGTGCAGGCAATGCCTGCACTGCATGCACCTGGGGAAGGCGAAAGTGCAGGCACTGCCTGCAATGCATGCACTTTAAAAATGGACGTGGTTACCTTCGGTGAAACGATGGCGTCCCTGCGCGCTGCTGGGTTGTTGCGGGCCGGGGGAGCGATGACCATGTCGCTCGGCGGTGCAGAAACCAACGTCGCGATCGGCCTGTCCCGGCTCGGCCACCGGGTGAGCTGGGTGGGTAGGCTCGGCGCCGACGAGGTGGGCACCTTCGCGCTGCGGACCCTGCGGGCCGAAGCTGTGGCGACCGACGGCGTCGTCATCGATTCTGCCCGGCCGACGGGGCTGATGCTGTTGGAGAAGCGGATCGCCGATGTATCACGTGCCGCCTACTACCGGGCGGGTTCCGCAGGGTCGGCGCTGTGCATCGACGACCTGCGGGCGTCGCTCGACGGGCACCCGCGGATCCTGCACCTGACCGGGATCACCCCGGCGCTGTCCAGCAGCGCCGCGGCGGCGACACTGTGGGCTGCGGTCGAAGCGAAGCGTCGCGGAATCCTGGTCAGTTTTGACGTTAACTACCGTGCAAAGTTGTGGACCGTTTCCGACGCCGCGGCAATCCTGGGCCCATTGGCGGAGCTGGCCGACTTCATCATTGCCTCCGACGACGAACTTGCCCTCGTGGCTCCCGGTGTCCCGGAAGCCGAAGCCGTGGCGGGCCTGCACCGGCGCGGGGTCAGGGAGGTCATCATCAAGCGGGGCGCGGCGGGCGCTTCCGCCTATGCCGCCGGGGAACCGGCGATCCACCAGGGTGCGCTACCGGTCCCCGTGGTGGACACGGTGGGAGCGGGGGACGCATTCACTGCCGGCTACCTGTCCGCCTTCCTGGACGGAGAACCGACTGCCGGGCGTCTGCTCCGCGGCGTCACTCTCGGGGCGTTCGCCGTCGCCGGTTCCGGAGACTGGGAGAACCTGCCCTACCGCAGCGAGTTGAGCCTGGCCGCGCAATCCGCCGGCAGCACCATCCGCTGAACAGTCCTGTTCAACTACAGCAGTTCGTACCAAGGAGATCCCAGTTGAAGATCAAGAGCGCAGAAGTGATCGTGTCGAGTCCGGACCGGAACTTCGTCACCCTGAAGATCACCACCGAGGACGGCCTGACCGGGCTCGGCGACGCCACCCTGAACGGGCGTGAGCTCGCAGCCGCCGCCTACCTTGAGCACCACGTGGCGCCGCTGCTGATCGGACGTGACGCGCACCGGATCGAGGACACTTGGCAGTTCCTGTACCGGGGAGCGTACTGGCGTCGAGGGCCGGTGACCATGGCGGCAATCGCTGCCGTCGACGTCGCACTCTGGGATATCAAGGCGAAGGCCGCGGGGATGCCGCTGTACCAGTTACTGGGCGGCGCATCCCGGGACGGTATCCGCGCGTATGGTCATGCGAGCGGACGGGACATTCCCGAAATTCTCGACTCGGTACGGGAGCACCTGGACCTGGGCTATAAGGCCATCCGCATTCAGACCGCCGTGCCCGGTATCGACGCGGTCTACGGGGTGGCAGCCCAGCCCAGCGCCGGTGGCACCCGGTACGACTACGAGCCGGCGCAGCGGGCAGCACTTCCCGCCGAGGAGGACTGGGATACCCGCGCCTACCTACGCCACATTCCGACAGTGTTTGAGGCGGTCCGCAGCGAGTTCGGCCCGGAACTGCCACTGCTGCACGACGGGCACCACCGGATGACGCCGATCGAGGCCGCGCGGCTGGGCAAGTCGCTGGAACCGTATGACCTGTTCTGGCTGGAGGACTGCACACCGGCGGAGAACCAGGAGGCGCTGCGGTTGGTCCGGCAGCACACCACCACGCCGCTGGCCATCGGCGAGGTGTTCAACACGGTGTTCGACTACCAGACCCTGATCCGTGAGCAGCTGATCGACTATGTCCGCTCGGCCGTCACCCACACCGGCGGGATCAGCGCGCTGAGGAAAATCCTCGACTACGCGGCGCAGTACCAGATCAAGTCGGGCATCCACGGGCCCACCGACATTTCTCCGGTCGGGATGGCCGCGGCGCTGCACCTGGACCTGGCGATCCACAACTTCGGGATCCAGGAGTACATGCGCCACGGTGACCTCACCAACGAGGTGTTCCAGCAGTCGTTCTCCTTCAAAGATGGCTACCTGCACCCGGGCGAGCAACCCGGGCTCGGCGTCGAACTGGATCTCGACGCCGCCGCGGCGCACCCCTATACGCCCGCCTACCTCCCCTTCAACCGGCTCAAGGACGGGACCATCCACGACTGGTAGCGGACCGGCGCTGGCTTCTAGCCCATGTCCGCGTAGCGTTTCGCCTGGGCGAGCGCATCCCGCAGTTGGCCGGCATCAAATGCTGGACCATAGCCCGGGGTGTCCCGCTGGAATCGCCAGCCCTCAGCCAACGCCCCGGCGTCGACAGTGTCGAAGCCGAACTCCGAGATCAGAGCGGCGACTGCCTGTTTGGCATCAGCCGAGTCGCCGGCGATGGGGAGTGCGCGGCGCCGCGGAGTTCCAGTCGGCGTGCCCTTGGAGGTGAGGTCGGAGGAGTAAATATTGTTGAACGCCTTCACTACGTGCGAGTGCGGCAGATGATCCTGCAGCAACTCACTGGTGGTGGTGGTTTCGGCGTCGAGCACGTCGATCTGCCCATCGCGCTCCGGATAATAGTTGCCGGTGTCAATAACGATCTTGCCGTCGAGCGGCTCGACGGGAACCGAGTCAATGTTTTTCAGGGGGATGGTCACGACGACGACGTCTCCGGCCGCCGCTGCCTCGTCAACCGTCCCCGCTCGGGCCGAGGTCCCCAGCTCGGCGATCAAGTCCGTAAGGGTTTCGGGTCCGCGTGAGTTGCTCAGGACAACGTCGTATCCCTGAGCCACGGCGAGCCGGGCCAGCTGTGAGCCGATGTTGCCGCTGCCAATCAATCCGATGGTTCTGATCTGGTTAGTCATGCACGGTACAACAGCCGCCGCGGCTGAGTATTCCTGATCCGCGATTCAGGCGGGGTATGCCGCTCGCAGTTCGCGCATGCTGAGCTTGCCGCACTGTTCAAGCGGCGGCAGGAGGCCCAGCACGGCGTCCAGGTCGTGGCGTTCCAGGCGGGACTTCAGTACCCCGGCCAAAGCGGCGAGCTGCTCGAGCCCAAGCATCTTGCTGGAGCTCTCAATACTGAGGATGACGTCCATCAGTCGGGCTTCGTCGCGGGCTTCGGCGGCACGAGTCAGCCGATAGAACCGCTGGTCCCACATACCGATGGAGATCTGGACGAAGGCCTGGCACGCCACCGGGTTCTCCAGTTCGCGCTCCAGCCGGTCCAGGGCGCGCGGCGAATGAAGAGGCAAAGCTTCAATGGCGTAGTCGATCATGGTGTCCTCTTCTTTCCCGTTGGATAACAGGCTAAAAGAACACAGCGGTGGTGTAACGAGTGGTGGCTACTCGATTCGGCGCCGCGCGGTACGCGGGTGAGTGCACAGTCAGCGCGGATGACGGCATTCATAGGCCATCCGAGATGGCGAAGGACGCGTGAAGTAGCACGCCTTGCGGACCTGGAAAGGTTTGCTGACGACTAGGATCTGTTTATGGCTCTCACCGACGACGCGATCACCAAAATCAAGGACATGATCCTTGGCGGGCAACTGTCGGCGGGCGACCGGCTTCCTCCCGAAAAGGAACTGAGCGAACAGCTCGGCCTCTCACGCAGTTCGCTGCGCGAAGCGGTCAAGGCGCTCGAGACCATCCGTGTGCTGGACGTACGCCGCGGCGATGGCACCTATGTGACCAGCCTCGAACCCAAGCTGCTGCAGGAGTCAGTATCGTTCATGGTGGAACTACACAGCGACACCTCGGTGATGGAGCTGCTGGAGGTACGGCGCATCCTCGAATCGTCAGCGGCCTTTATTGCCGCAAACCGGATCACAGCCGGCGATATCGCCCGGCTGGGCGCCGAGATTGACGACGTCGATGCCAGTTCGGTGGAGGACCTCCTCGACCACGACCTGCGGTTCCATGGAATCATCGCTGAGGCTGCTGGCAACGCGTATCTGGCGGGACTGCTCTCCGGGCTCAACAGCCGAACCGTGCGGGCCCGTATTTGGCGCGCACTCACGCAGCAGAACGCGGTCGAGCGAACCCTTGCCGAACATCGCGCCATCGCGGCCGCCCTGGAAAGTGGCGATGCGGAGCTGGCGCGGGCTGCTACGGTGGTCCACATCAGCGGCGTCGAGCAGTGGCTACGCGCGGCCCTCTTGGCGGACCCAACCCACCGGTCGGGCAATGCTGACTTCGACGAAACGAACCGGCCGGGCTAACGTCCCCACTGTTCACTTCTCCTCCGTGACCTTCTCTCGCCGCGAGGGCGGGGGACAGCCTGGGCCCGGGAGTACCTGGCAATCACGAGATCCACCCCCCCCCCCCCCGGTCAATCAGCTCGGCCTGGTGGATCACCCGTAGGCGACGCCCGCCTGAAGAATCACGTTGGCATAAGGCGTGAATTCGCCCGAGCGGACCGCGGCACGGGCAGCTACGGTCATTGCCTTGAAATCGGTGTGCGGTACGAACGAGGGTCTGACCCCCGCCGTTTCCAGCCGTTCGAGAATACGCTCGAGCAGCTCGGGACTGTGATCCTTGATTTCAGCGGCCAGAATTGCACCTTCGATCACCACCTCGGACAGTACAGCGTCGAGGACTTTCAGGAACGGTGGCTCTCCTGGGAGGTAGGCCAGATCCACACGTTCCACATTACGAGGGATGGGCAGGCCAGCATCGGTAACGACCAGGAGATCGGTGTGTCCCACCGCCGAGATGATCCCTGACAGTTGAGGGTTCAGGATTCCGGGATTTTTTCTCATGTGGATGCTCCATCCGGGTCAGTCTGCGTTGCAAGGAAGGCACCCACCTCGTCGGAGGTGGGAAGGCTGCTCGAGGCGCCGTATTTCGTGACAGCCAGAGCGCCAGCCGCCATAGCCCGCGCGATCGAGTCGTCGACACTCAGACCGGCCGCCAGCGACGCACCGAAATATCCGGAAAATGCATCTCCCGCGGCGGTGGTATCGACGGGGACGACCGAGTAGGCCGGGAAGACGGTCTCGCGGTCCTTCGCCACAAGGACTGCGCCGGCTGAAGCCATCGTGATGATGGCGTTCCTCACCCCCCGGGCCAGGAACCAATGCCCAGCTTCCACTGCTGACGCAAAATCAGTCACTTCAATACCCGTGATGAGGCTCGCCTCGGTTTCGTTTGGAGTCACATAGTCCACGTTGCCCCAGGCGTCCTCGGGGAGGACAGCCGCCGGTGCCGGGTCCAGGATGACGGTCAGCCCTGCTGCACGACCGGCACGGACTGCGTGAATAGCGATCTCCTGGGGGATCTCCAACTGGGTCAGCAGTACCGAAGCGCGGGACCTGAGACGGCCGATTGCGCCGTCAATTTGTTCCACGCTGAGGAGGCTATTCGCCAGCGGCACCATCACGATGTCGTTCTCACCTGACGCATCGACGCGGATGTGAGCGATACCGGTTGGAGCGTTCACCACCCGCAATTCGGAAGTGTCGACCCCATGAGTCCTCAACCCCCCACCGACGAGCTCCTGAAACAGATCGTTGCCAATGCAACCGACCATGAAGGAATCAGTTCCAGCAAGCCCACTGGAAACGGCTTGGTTGGCGCCCTTCCCGCCAAGCAGCAGGGTGAACTGATCGCCCAGAATTGTTTCTCCCCTCTTGGGGAGCCGCTCAGAAAACGTGGTCACGTCGGCTGTCACGCTCCCGACGATGATCACACCAGCATTCGGGGGGTCCGGCGGGTCCTTGGCCATGGGGTTCCTTCTTTTCGTCCTGCACGGCTATGCGTCGTTCGGCTACGGGTAGCTACGACCTAGTATAGGTCGGATGTTTAGTGCGGTTTGATGGATCTAACCGCCATCAATCGATCACGAATGTAACGGTTGGCGTGGGCTCCCAGCCCGGCCGAAGCGGTCCATAGGTTTTTCATGGCGCTGTAGATCACACCGCGGAGGTGGCTTGATTCCAGTTCGTGAACTATTTCCAGGCATCGTCCAAGCAGTGCCTCACCTGCGGCGACGACGTCGTCCTCGCTGCTTAGATCCGTAGCTGCGGTGAGCTCGAGTGACGCGGTTGCAGTCAGGCCGTGGCCGGCGAGAGATTTCTTGGTGGACGTGGTATCGAAATCCGCTTTAGCGGTCCGTCGGATCGAGTTCTCGATTGACGGGCCGTCCTGTGAGCAAGTCCAAACCAGTGCGTGGCATCCGATGAGCATGCGTCTCCTTATAACTATTTGCAAACATCCGACCAAAACTGTGCGCTACGTCATATTTACCCTTACTCTAGTTATGAATCATCTGAAGATACATCCAGATACAGGCCGCTCTCCCTGGGCCTGTCAGCAGGGGTACCTTCGGTTCGGGCGCGGAAGCGATCGAGAAGTGTCCTTCGATGAGGCAGGAGCGTCAGTGAGCGAAACACTGTTGAAGGTTGAGGGGATAAGCAAAAGCTTTCCCGGCGTGCAAGCGCTCAGTGATGTCCAGTTCGATGTGAACCGTGGAGAAGTCCTCGCGCTGGTAGGCGAAAACGGGGCCGGTAAGTCCAGTCTGATGAAGATTCTCTCCGGGATCTATGCAAAAGATGCTGGCACCATTTACCTGGAGGGGCTGCCGGTGGAGATCCACGGCCCCCGCGACGCTCAGGAACTGGGAATCATCATTGTTCATCAGGAGATGAACCTGATGCCCCACCTCACCGTCGCCCAGAACATCTACATCGGACGCGAACCACTCCGAATGGGACTGCTGGACGAACGCGGTCTCAACAGGCAGACCGAAGAGCTACTGCAACGGCTGGCGATCACCGAGATTGTGCCGGGGGACCTGGTGGAGGACCTGACGGTGGCCAAGCAGCAGATGGTCGAAATTGCCAAGGCTCTGTCCTTCGACGCGAAGATCGTCATTATGGACGAACCGACGTCGGCTCTCACCAGCGCGGAGACGGATACGCTCTTCCGACTGATAGGCGACCTCAAGGCCTCCGGGATAGGGATCATCTACATTTCCCATCGGATGGAAGAACTTAAGCGGATTGCCGACCGCATCACGGTCCTGCGGGACGGTAAGTACATCGGCACTCGGGACAAAGCAACGGTGGACCAGCACGAGATCATCAAAATGATGGTGGGCCGTGAGATTGATGAGAATGCGCGGCCTGCGAGCATCCAGCGGTCCAACGTCGACGACGTCGTCCTGCGGGTCGAGAACCTCAGTACCAAGAAGCTGCTGCGGGACGTGAGTTTTGAACTCCGGCGAGGTGAGATTCTCGGATTCTCTGGACTCATGGGCGCCGGCCGGACTGAACTTGCCCGGGCGATCATCGGAGCCGATCCCATCACCGCCGGAAAGATTTTCATCAACGGTGATGAGACCCGCATTAGCCAGCCAGCCGACGCTGTCCGCCAGGGCGTGGGTTACCTATCGGAAGACCGCAAGGCCCTCGGCCTGCTGCTCGACCGGGATGTCAACACCAACATACTCCTCTCATCCCTGGGCCAATACGCGAATCCGTTCGGGTTTATGCGGACCGGTCCAGGCAAAGGGACATCAAAGAAATACATCGAGCAACTCCGGATCAAGACTCCCTCGATGTTCGCCACCACGAAGAATCTCTCCGGTGGAAACCAGCAGAAGGTAGTCATTGCCAAATGGTTGGCGAGGGACTGCGACATCCTGATTTTCGACGAGCCCACCCGCGGGATTGACGTTGGTGCCAAGGAAGAGATTTACCGGCTGCTCAACGAACTTGCAGACCGCGGAAAATCGATCATCATGATCTCCTCCGAACTGCCTGAAGTGCTCCGGCTGTCCCACCGCATCATCGTGATGGCGTCCGGCCGTATCACCGGGGAGATGGACAGCGAAGGCGCCGATCAGGCCAAAATCATGGACTATGCCACGAGAATGACGCAGTAGGGAGCACATCAGAATGAGTAAAACTTCGACATCGGCGCCGTCAAGGCTGGCTCCGGGACGGCCAGGCGCCAGGCAGGCATCATTCCTGCGTCAGCGGCTACAGCAATCGCTGGCATTCGGCACCCTGCTGGTCCTGATGCTGTTCTTTTCGCTAGCCAGTGAAAATTTCTTCTCCTGGAGTAACATTTCCGGCATCCTGCTGGCAACGGCGGTGATCGGCATCCTGGCGTTCGGCACCACCCTGGTGATCGTCACCGCGGGCATCGACCTGTCTATCGGAACGGGCATGACCTTATGTGCCGTGGTGACCGGAATCTTGCTGGTCAATCTGGAGTTGCCACTGCTGGTGGGAGTGCTGGGCGGAATAGCCACTGGCGCCCTGATGGGATTCATCAACGGCGTCAACGTATCGATCTTCGGCCTGCCCCCGTTCATCGCCACGCTCGCCATGATGCTGATTGCCCAGGGTCTGGCGCTGGTCATTTCCGGCGTCCGCCCGATCTATTTCAGCAACGTGGAAGGTTTTCGGGACATCTCCCTGGGCCAGCTGGTACCCGGGCTGCCGAATGCGGTCCTCATCCTGTTCATCATGGGGATAGTGGCGTACCTGCTTCTGAGCAAGACACTTCTGGGCCGGTACACGTTCGCTATCGGCAGCAACGAGGAAGCAACAAAAATCTCGGGCGTGGACACGAAAAAATGGAAGATCCTCATCTACACCGTTGCTGGCGTGTTCACCGGCATCGCCGGAGTGGTCATCGCGGCCCGTCTCGACTCAGCTCAACCCCAGCTAGGCGTTGGATATGAGCTGCAGGCCATAGCCGCCGTCATCATCGGCGGCACCTCCCTCATGGGAGGCAGGGGGTCTATCCTCGGTACCCTGATCGGCGCGCTCATTATGAGCGTCCTGATCAACGGGCTGCGCATCATGTCCGTGCAGACCGAATGGCAGAACGTCGTCGTCGGCGTCGTGATTCTGGTCGCCGTCTTCACCGATTCCCTCCGGCGCCGCCGTGAGGTCTAACACCGTTGGCCAACCATCACGATGGCGCCCGAAAAGCTTGACAGCCAGGGCATCCAGCCATCACCTGTAGGCCGACACGATTTTACGTCTCACCCCACACCGAAGGTCGGCACCGATGCCAGCCGGACACGAAAATGGAGAAATCATGAAATTTGGAAAGAAAGCACTCGCGGCAGGTTTGATGGTCTCGGCCCTCGCACTGAGCGCCTGCGGTGATTCAGCTGGCAGCACCGATTCGGAACTCGACTCGGCAGGGACTGGCGACGAGCTTTACATCGCGATGGTTTCGAAGGGGTTCCAGCACCAGTTCTGGCAGGCTGTCAAACAGGGCGCCGAAGAGAAGGCAGAGGAACTTGGCGTCGAAGTGACGTTCGAGGGCCCCGCATCGGAAACCGAAGTAGATGCGCAGCTGCAGATGCTTCAGGCGGCCATCGACCGCGCCCCCGACGCCATTGCCTATGCGGCACTCGACCCCGAAGCCTGTGTTGCGTTGATGGATGAAGCCGAATCGGCGGGCATCCCGGTGGTGCAGTTCGATGCTGGCTGTGCGAGCGACTACCCGGTCAACCTGGCCCAGACCAACAGCAAGGACGCTGGGGCGCTCGCCGCAGACAATATGGCTGAGCTGATCGGGGGATCCGGCGAAGTCGGGATCGTCGGTCACAGCCAGATCAACAGCACCGGAGTGGAACGCAGGGACGGTTTCGTGGAACGGATGGAGTCCGAATACCCGGATATCACTGTTGTTGACATCCAGTACGGGGACGGCGACCACCTGAAATCAGCCGATATCGCGAAGGCCATGATCCAGTCCAACCCCGACCTCAAAGGCCTCTACGGCACAAATGAGGGCTCCGCGATCGGCATCGTCAATGGCGTCAACGAGCTCGGACTTGAACCGGGCGAGTTGAAGATCATCGGATTCGACTCGGGCAAGGCACAGACCGACGCCATCAAGAGTGGAGTGATGGCCGGTGCTATCACCCAGGACCCGATCGGTATGGGAGCCGCAACTGTTGAGGCCGCGATGAAGGCGATCGAGGGTGAAGAGCAGGAGCCCATCACGGATACCCCGTTCTACTTCTATAACGCAGACAACATCGACGATCCGGAAATCGCTCCGGTTCTGTACGAATAGGAAACAACGACCGTTGATGGCCTCCGCACCCGCGGGGGCCATCAAGGGTCAAGCCTCGATTGGCTCCGGCAATTCAGGGTCGCACTCCAGCTGAGGGGCGTTTCTACAGGGTGTTTCTCCGGTACGTGCGCGTGGCGGTTCCCGCAAGCACGGCCTCCTGCTCGGCGGGGCTCAACGAACCAATCAGAGTCTTCAGCACTTCCCACGTCGGCTGGTACCCACCGAAGGGTACGGTCATGGGCCAGTCTCCGCCGTACATCAGGCGGTTCGGGCCGAATAATTCCAGGGCCGTGGTGAAGACAGGCTCGAGCTGTTCAACACTGCACCCCGCGTGAGGAATCTGCAATCCCGAAAGTTTCGCCACGGTGTTGGGCGAAGCGGCACAGCGGGCCAGTTGCTCCCGCCACCTGTCCCAGGCGTCGGCGTCAACGGGTGGCGGCTTTCCTAGGTGGTCCACCACCACGGTTAGGTCGGGCAGTGCGGCGGCCAGCTCTGCCGTGGCAGAGAGGTGACGGGGGAACGCGTCGGGGACGTCCAACGGGAGCCCGGCCGCTGCCACCAGTGCAAGCGATCGCCGGACCTCCGGCAGCGCCAAAAAACCGTCCCGCGGGTCGTCGTGGACCAGGTGACGCACGCCGGTAAACAACGGATGGTCCATCCACCGCTCCAGCTGGGCGGCCGCCGTGCGGGAATTGTCCAGTCGGACCCACCCCACAACTCCGCGGATCCAGGTGTTAGCCTCCGCCGTAGCGAGCAGGAACGCGGTATCGTCGACCGAGTCGTCAGCCTGGACCAGGACAGCCTCCGCGATACCGGCCCGGTCCAACTCGTCTCGTGCCTGTGCTGCCGTGAAGTCGCGGTGCAGCGCACCAAGATCCGGTGTGATCCAGTCATAGCCGCCCCGGCTGAGGTCCCAGAGGTGGAGGTGCGCGTCGATCATGCGGTGCTGGACTCCGGAGGAACCAGGCCTTGAGCGGCGAGGTCCGCCCAGAGTGCTTCGGGTATGGCTGCGGCCATATTGGCGATATTGCTGGACATCTGATCGGCCCCGTGGGCACCAATCACCACACTGCACACGGCTGGGTGTCGCAGCGGGTACTGCAGGGCGGCAGCGGGTAACTCGACACTGTATCGGCGGCAGATGCCAGCCAACAGTCGCGCCCGGTGGAGCAGATCGGCCGGGGCCCGCTGATAGTTGTAGTGGGCCGTCTCCGGAACCGCGTGCCTCGCCAGGATGCCGGAGTTGAAGACCCCCGCCGCGACCACCCGCGTGCCCCGCTCCTCACAGAGGTGGAGCACGGTGCCGAGGGCATGCTGTTCCAGCAGCGTGTAGCGTCCGGCGAGCATCACGACGTCGAGCTCGGACTCGGCGAGCAGCGCGGCGACGGCTTCCGCCGAGTTGGAACCGACGCCGACCGCCTGGACCAGACCCTCGGCCTTGAGCTTCTGCAATGCCGGAAGCGCGGTCGAAAGGGCGGCTGCCAGCCCGTGCGCTTCCGGATCGTGCAGGTACAGGACATCCACCGAGTCGACGCCGAGCCGGGTAAGCGATTCCTCCAGGCTGCGGCGGATGCCCGCCTCCGAATAGTCCCACCGCCTGAGTGTGCGGGCCTCAACGTCGAAACCCTCGGTGTCCCTGTTCCCCGGCTGAAACTGGGGATTGTCGACCAGAAGGCGGCCAACTTTGGTAGAAAGCACGAAGTCTGAACGTGGTTTGGTTCGCAGGAATGCACCAAGCCGTTTCTCGGAGAGACCGAGCCCGTAATGCGGTGCGGTGTCGAAATAGCGAATGCCGCCGTCCCAGGCTGCGTCGAGCGTTGAGACGGCTTCGTCGTCGTCAATCCTCGAGTACAGGTTCCCCAGCGCGGCGGCTCCGTAGCCTAGGGTGCCCAGCGCAAGCGTGGTCATCGCTGACGTAGACCCCAGACCAGTGGAATGCCGCGGTCTTCACCGGAGTAGCTGTCCTCGATCTCCAGCAGCTCGGACATCCGGGCTTGCCAGGGGAGGTTGGCTGGGTGCTCCGCCAGGAACGTTCGCATGCGGGAATAGTCGTCGACCTCGATGACGTGGAACAAGTCCCGGCCGCTGCGCCAGATGCGCCAGTTGTGGACACCAATCTGGCGCATCGCCTCATCAAGTTCGGCTGGAATATGCTGGTGGATCCGGTCATAGTCCGCCTCTTTGCCCGGTTTGAGCCGGGTGTGCACCGCAATTGTTTCGCTTTTCATGATGTCACTTTGCCATAGTCAGGGTGGCGGTCGACCACACCGGTCCGTCAGGGAACGCAAACTCGACGAGGGAGGCTGCCTTCATCTCGCTACCGCCTCCCGGGACCAGCGGGGCCCGGTAGTGTCCATGGTGCAGCTCGACCGGGGCGATGAAGTGCTCGTGCAGGTGATCGACAAATTCGATCATCCGGTTCTCCTTCGTGCCGGACACTGCTACGAAGTCGAACATCGATAAATGCTGCACAGCTTCACACAATCCAACGCCGCCAGCGTGCGGGCAGACCCGTACTCCAAACTTGGCGGCCAGGAGCAGGATGGCAATGTTTTCGTTCACCCCCGCCACCCGCGCAGCGTCCAGCTGTAGGACTTCCAGCGACCCGGCCTGCAGCATCTGTTTGAAAATGATCCGGTTCTGCGCATGTTCGCCGGTGGCGACCGGAATTGGGGCGATGGCCTTCGCGATGGCCGCGTGGGCCAGAATGTCGTCGGGGCTGGTCGGTTCCTCCACCCACGCGATATCGGAATCCGCCAGGGCCTTGACCCAGGCGACGGCCTCAGCAGTGTCCCAGCGCTGGTTGGCGTCGATGGCAATCCGCATGGCGGGCCCGCATGCCGCGCGGGCTACTTTCAGCCGGCGAATGTCGTCCTCCAGGTGGGCACCAACCTTGAGTTTGATCTGGTGGAACCCTTCCGCCGCCGCCTCCCGGCACAGGCGGGCAAGTTTTTCGTCGCTGTATCCGAGCCAGCCCGGTGTGGTCGTGTACGCCGGGTACCCCTCGGCGAGCAATTCGGCTTCCCGCGCGGCTCGTCCGGGGTGGGCAGCACGGAGGATAGCAAGGGCCTCCGCCTCGGTGAGGGCATCGGTCAAATAACGGAAGTCCACCAGGGACACCAGCTCCTCCGGTGTCATCCGGGCGAGTAGTTTCCACAGGGGCAGGGCTGCACGCTTGGCCTTGAGGTCCCAGAGGGCATTGATCACGGCGCCGATGGCCATATGCATTACCCCTTTCTCCGGACCCAACCACCGGAGCTGGGAGTCGTACACCATGCTCCGGGATACAGCACCCATGTCAGCGAGGAGGTGCTCCGCGTTCTTGCCTTTGACGAACGGGACCAGGGCTGCCAGGGCGCCAGCCACGACGTCATTTCCGCGACCAATCGTAAAGACGAAGCCGTGGCCTTCGTGACCGTCCCCTGCGTCGGTCTCAATCCTGAGGTAGGCGGCCGAATAGTCGGGATCAGGATTCATCGCATCCGAACCGTCCAGCGACGTGGAGGTGGGGAAGCGGACGTCGCTGATCGAGACGGCTGTGATGGTACTCACTGACTTGACTCCCTTGCTGCGGCCCCGGACGATACCTTCTGGCGTGGCCCAGGTGCTCCTGAGACTAGACATCCGATGTCTACCTTGTCAACGTCGACAGATTCTGTATTCTGGATCATGACAGGCGACGGCGTCGCGAGGTGTCCCGGCAAGCGGCGCCACCAGGTTTGGTACACCAGGGTTCTAGGTAGGAAGAAGTTAGGGAGCAACGAGTGAAACTGATCAGAATCGGCGAGCCAGGCGTGGAGGCTCCTGCCGTCCTTAACACAGACTCGTCAGGGGTCGAAAAGACGTATGATCTATCTGGTCTGACTGCCGATATCGACGGCGGGTTCCTCGCGGATGACGGCATTGAACGAACCCGGCAGGCGTTGGCTGAGGGAACGCTGCCGGAGCTGCAGCACGCCGGCCGGATCGGTTCGCCCATCGCCAGGCCGCAAGCAATTATTTGTGTCGGCATGAACTACGCAGCACACGCAACCGAGTCAGGTTCGGAGCCGCCGACTCTACCCATTATTTTCCTGAAAACCCCCAACACCCTGGCAGGTCCCTACGACCCCACTGTCCTTCCACGGAACAGCACCACCACCGATTGGGAGGTGGAGCTCGGCGTCGTGATCGGACGGCGGGCAAGCTACCTGGAATCGCGCGAGCAGTCGGCCGATCATATCGCGGGCTATCTGGTAGCCAACGACGTTTCCGAACGGACGTTCCAACTGGAGGAATCCGGTGGTCAGTGGTCGAAGGGCAAGTGTGCACCCGGGTTTTCGCCGCTGGGACCCTGGCTCATCCCCGCTGATGAGGTGGATCCTGGCAGGTTGGGTCTCCGCTGTTGGGTCAATGGTGAACGGCGTCAGGATTCCAGCACGGCGGACATGATCTTCCCTGCCGATTATCTGGTGCACCACCTGAGCCAGTACCTCGTCCTTGAGCCAGGAGATGTGGTGCTTACCGGAACGCCTCAAGGAGTGGCGCTGTCCGGCAGATTCCCGTACCTGAAACCTGGTGACGTGGTGGAGGTTGAAATCGACGGGCTCGGACGACAACGGCAGGTAATTGCCGGCGTATCCCTGCTCGACGCGCCCGGAGAACCGGTGAGTGGGCGGTGACGGCGGATTTCACCGGTCTCGTCGCGTTGGTCACTGGAGGTGCATCTGGAATCGGTGCGTCGACGGCCGCCCGGCTCGCCGCCGACGGGGCTTCGGTTGCAGTGCTGGACCTGAACCCGGATGACGCGGCACCGGACCACCTGGCGCTGCAGTGTGATATCGCCGACGACGGATCGGTCCGCGCCGCTATCGACGCAGTGATCGGGAAGTTCGGGCGGCTGGATATCGTGGTGAATAACGCCGGAATTGGTGCCCAGGGCACGGTGGCCGATAACGACGACAACGAATGGCATCGCGTCCTCGACATCAATGTGTTGGGAATTGTGCGGGTGACTAGGGCGGCGCTGCCCTACCTGCGCGAATCGCCGTCGGCCGCCGTCGTGAACGTCTGCTCCATCGCCGCTACGGTGGGCCTTCCGCAGCGAGCCCTGTACAGCGCGAGCAAGGGCGCCGTCCTGGCTCTGACCCTCAGTATGGCCGCCGACCACGTGGGCGAAGGCATCAGGGTGAACTGCGTGAACCCCGGAACGGCGGACACCCCCTGGATCGGAAAGCTGTTGGCGAAAGCTGACGACCCCGCAACGGAACGTGCGGCGCTCAACGCCCGCCAGCCACACGGACGATTGGTCCAGGCAGATGAAGTCGCTGCCGCCATTGTGTACCTGGCGTCGCCGGCCGCCGGATCGACCACCGGAACGTCCCTAGCCGTCGACGGCGGAATGCAGGGTCTACGCCTGCGCCCTGCGGCGCCAACACCCGACCTATTCAAAGGAGAATGAGATGACCAGTTACACCTTTCCGAAAGAACTTGAATTGCCTGTCCTGCGGGACAAAACCGTGTACACGGTGGCCAGCGGTGACCTTCGCCTGAGCGCGAACACGGCGGGCTGGACTACCCAGCAAAAGCTTGAAGCAGACTTCGCCGGCGCCGTCGAGCGTTCCGGATTCGCCGTTCACCGCGGCCATGAGGTGAATCCCGAAACCGGGCACGGATTCATTGACAGCCAGCGCGCCGGCATGAACGTTTTTCGCAGCATTCCCGCCGAAGCGCCTTTGGTGGTGGTGGACGCAGTGTGGCAGTACAGCCACCACGTGTTGGCCGGGCTGCGGTCCCACCGCGGTCCGATCCTGGTGGTGGCGAACTGGGCAGGCGACTTTCCCGGGCTGGTGGGGCTACTGAACCTGACAGCCTCCCTGACAAAGGCCGGGATTGCCTATTCGTCGCTGTGGAGCGAAGACTTCACCGATACGTGGGCGCTCGACAAGGTAGCGGAGTGGTTGCGGACCGGAACTATCGTTCACGATCTCAGCCATGTACGCGATCTGGGCCAGCTGCCCCCGACACCTGAAACCAGACTGGGGCAGGCCCTTGCCCAGCAATTGTCAACGGAGAAGGCGATCATTGGAATCTTCGACGAGGGTTGCATGGGGATGTACAACGCCATCATCGACGACGAACTGCTCAATCCGCTGGGCATCTATAAGGAACGCCTCTCCCAGTCGGCGCTTCTGGCCGAAATGGGGAAGGTGTCCGACGAGGAGGCACAGGCTGTCCGCAACTGGCTCGACGAAGCACGATTTACCTTTCACTTTGGTACCGACGACGCCACTGAACTCACCGAGGCGCAGGTGCATGAGCAACTGAAAATGTATGTCGCAGCTGTGCGGATCGCCGACGATTTCGGCGCCGACGCCATTGGAATCCAATACCAGCAGGGTCTGAAAGATATGACCCCCGCCTCGGACCTGGTGGAGGGCCTGCTCAACAATGTCTCCCGTCCCCCAGTACTGTCCCGGAGCGGATCCCGCGAGCTCTACCCCGGCGCCGCACTTCCGCACTTCAACGAGGTCGATGAGGGTGTTGCGGTGGACGCACTGATCACCAACAGGATCTGGACGGCGATGGGCCTGGATCCGGCCAACACCCTCCATGACATCCGGTGGGGTGAGAAGTACAACGGTGAGTTCGTGTGGGTATTCGAAATTTCGGGTTCGGTGCCAGCATCGCATAACGGGGGGTACGAGAAGTCGTACGGAATGCGTCAACCGGCGGTGTTCTTCCCGCGGGGCGGCTCGACCTTGTCGGGCGTTTCCAGGCCCGGCGACATCGTCTGGTCCCGGGTGTTCATTATGGACGGCGAATTGCACCTCGACCTCGGTCGCGGGCACGTCGTGGAGCTTCCGGAGGAGGAGACTCAGCGGCGGCTCGACGCCACCGACAAGCAATGGCCCATCATGCACGCGGTACTTCACGGTGTGTCCCGGGACCAGTTGATGGCCCGGCATAAGGCCAATCATGTCCAGGTGGTCTACGCGCCGGATGCGGAGACAGCGGATAGGGCGCTCGTCGCGAAGGCGGCATTTTTCGCTGAGTTGGGCGTACACGTTCACCTCTGCGGGACGGTTGACCTGTAACCATGAAGCGGACCGGTCGGGAAGGGTTCTATAGTGGCTGACGTCGTCCTCGGAGTCGACATTGGCACCGGCAGCAGCAAGGGTGTCCTGGTTGCAATGGACGGGACGGTCCGGCGCACCAAGGTGATCGAGCATCGGGTGGAGCGCCCGTACCCGGGTTGGGTGGAGATGGATGCTCACATCTGGTGGGACGAATTCACCGCCATCTGCCGGGCGCTGCTGCTCGATTCCGTCAATGCTGACTCACCCGACACCGTCGTCGCCGTGGGCGTCAGCGGCATGGGCCCGTGCGTGCTGCTCACTGACGATCACGACCAGCCGTTGCGTCCGGCCATCCTCTACGGTGTGGACACCCGCGCTACCGCCCAGATTTCCGTGCTGACCAGTGAACTGGGTGGGGACCAGGCAATTCTGGACCGTTGCGGATCCGTGCTGTCCACGCAGGCGGTTGGCCCGAAGCTCGCCTGGATTGCCGAGCATGAGCCGACCGTGCTGGGGCGAGCCCGGAAACTGTTCATGCCATCGTCCTGGCTGGCGTTCAAACTGACCGGCGAATATGTTCTGGACCATCACTCAGCCAGTCAGTCCACCCCGCTCTACGACACCAATCTCCTCGACTGGTACCACCCGTGGTCGCAGCACATCGCCCCGGACCTGCAATTGCCGCGGCTGATCTGGCCGTCGGGTATCGCGGGGACGGTGTCTACGGGCGCGGCCCGCGAGACCGGGCTGCCCCCGGGAGTGCCGGTGATTGCCGGAACGATCGATGCGTGGACGGAGGCCGTCAGCGTGGACGCACAAAACGACGGCGACCTGATGCTGATGTACGGCTCGACCATGTTCCTCGTGCACACCGTCCCCGGGAAGGTTTTCACCCCGAACCTGTGGGGGACAATCGGCGCCTTTGAAGGGACGAGGAGCCTGGCGGGTGGCATGGCAACCTCCGGTGCGATCACCGGGTGGCTCAAGGAGCTTTTCGGCTCAGTGGATTACCCGGAATTGCTGGCCGAGGCAGAGCGCTCCGGGCCTGGGGCGGGCGGCCTGGTGATGCTGCCCTACTTCGCCGGGGAGCGCACACCCATCGCTGACCCGGATGCCCGCGGCCTGATCGCGGGGCTCACGTTGTCCCATGGACGCGGTGACCTCTACCGGGCAGCCCTCGAGGCGACGGCATTAGGGGTGCGTCACAACATCGAGCAGATCGAAGCGGCGGGAGGTGCGATCGAACGGATTATCGCCGTCGGCGGCGGCACCCAGGGGGACCTGTGGATGCAGATTGTCTCGGATATCACCGGTCTTCCGCAGGTGGTCCCGACCAACACCATCGGCGCCAGTTACGGCGCCGCCTATTTTGCGGCGCTGGCAACCGGCAATTCACACGTTGATATCCGGTCGTGGAATCCCACCGCCAGGGTTATTGTCCCGAATCCGGCGGTTAGGGACAACTATGATGAGCTGTACTCGCTGTATCGCGACCTGTATCCGGCCACCCGCGAGATAACCCATCACCTTGCGCAACGCCAGCACCTACTGTTCCGCGACTAACTGGCAAGTCCCCCGGCCGGGACCAGCCCATCCCGGCCGGAGGTGAACGCCCTCGCCTCGGATGGTGGCTCCTGGCCCAGATGGAGGGTGAGCGCCGACCCGGCGGCCAGCACCGGATCGATCACGGGAAGACCGTACCGGCGGCGCAGTTCACGGGAAACGCCCATGCTGGTCAGGCCGGTGCAGCCTTGAAGGATGACGTCGGCGCCGTCGTCGACCAGCCGCTCAGCCGCGAGGTACGTTTCGTACACCCCCGACGGCGTGAGCAGCTCCTGGGTGTGGGTGACGCCGTCGGGCGACTGAACCGTATGGAGGTGACGGCCCAGCACGTCGACGACGGCCGGGGGCGGGTCGGCGCTCAACGCCAGCACCCCGATCCGCGAGCCCAGTGTCAGGGCCGCCGCAGCGCCCGCCGAGCCGGCACCAACCACCGGAACGCCGACCAGGGCACGGACCTCCGCGAGGCCAGGATCGGACGAGCAACTGATCATGATGCCATCCACGTGCGGCGCCAGGTCGGCGGCGAGGGCCAGGACCTTCGGGGCTGCGGAGTCGTGGGTGTGCTGGTCGTAGACGCCCTCAGGCTGGTCGTGGACCGCGCGCGAAATTACCTCGACGCCGAACGCTTCCTGGAGGGCGCGGCCGTGGACGTTCAGCAGTCGTGGATCGCTGGCGGTGAGGACTCTGATGAGGCCGATGCGTGACATTGATTCCTCGGGGGAGGGCCGGGTGGTTACCTCAATGGTGACAGCGCCGGATTAACACCGGGTTTCGGGCGGATTAGCAGTAAAAGAGCACTCGGCCGTGGTTGAGCTAGCCGTGGTAGGCGCGCTCCAGTCCAGCAATGTCGATTTTTCGCATCGCGAGCATCGCCTGCATGGCGCGCCCGGCTCCCTCGGCGTCAGGACCGGACAGGAGTTCCCCGAGCCGGGTGGGGACAATCTGCCAGGACAACCCGTACTTGTCCTTCAGCCAGCCGCACCTCGATTCCTCTCCGCCGTCGGCGATCAACGCGGCCCAAAGCCGGTCGGTTTCTTCCTGCGACGTGGTGCTGACGGCAAGGGATACGGCTTCGGTGAAGGGAAACAGCGGACCGCCGTTGAGGGCCTGGAACGCGACGCCGTCCAGTTCGAACTGCACCATGATCGCCGTGCCGGCGGGCTGCGGGCCGCCGTCGCCATATCGGGACACGTCAACGATCCGCGACTTGCCGAAGAGGGAAACGTAGAAGGTAGCGGCCTCTTCGGCCTGCGCATCGAACCAGAGACACGGTGCTATTGCTGACATGGTGGACTCCTCGTGGCGTGGCGTGGCGTGGCGTGGCGTGGCGTGGCGTGGCGTGACTGGGGCTGGGCTGGGCGGTCGATGTTTGTAGTCTGGCCCGGCAGCGCCCGGCGCGCAAGGACCGCTGGCTCGGCTAGAGCAGCTTCTCAAGGTGGCGCCGCGCGCTGTCCACGGCGCGCTGTGCATTGCGGGCGGCGCGGACTGCGGCCGACTGTTCCCGTTCGGCGTCGTCGATGCGGGCGTCGAGGGTCGACAGGTCGGCCCTCAGCTCGGTGAGGCGGCGCTGCAAATCCTCAATCTCGGCGGTCAGGCCGGTGCGGCGGTTCTGAAACTTGGCGAGCCGGCGTCCTGCGTCCTCGGCGTCGTCGTCGGCATCGGTCAGGGTGCGTTCGGCGTCCTCAAGGTCGGCGCGGGCGTTCCCGGTCGCCTCGTCGTCGGCCCCGGAGTTCCCTGCGTTCCCGTCCCCTGCCCCGGTTGAGTCGGCTCCGGCACCGGTGGGTCGTTCAAACGGCCCGCCCACCGCGCCAGCGAGGTCGACGGCGTCCCAACCGCTGGCGCTCAGGGCGCGGAGGAGGCGTCCGCTCGAAACGGCGGCGGCGGCGTCGGGATCGGTCATCGCGGCGCGGAACGTCTGCTCCACTTCCGCTGCGACGGAGGCGCTCACACCGTGACCCAGCTCCGTGGCCACTGCGACGCTGTCCTGGCCGAGTGAAGTCAGGACCCGCTGCCGTTGCTGCCCGAGCTCCTTCATCAGTTTCTGGTCGAGACGATCCTGGGCGCTGCGCAGCGCGACGCCGAGTTCGAGCGCCTCCCTCATGGCACTCTGGTGCCGCTGAACGAGCATGTTCACTAGCCACCCGGCCATCGACGGCTTGGGCAGCCGTTTGATCTGCTCGGCAAGCGGCTTGTCTTCGGTACTTTTGGCTAGCGCGTTGCGTCCGGCGGTGAACTCCTCCAGCGGCAGACCATACAGGCGCGCAGCCGCCTCTCTAAGGGCTGGCTCCGGTAGCTGCCGATTGCTCACAACGTCCTTCCTTGAGACGGGTGGGTCTGGCCCCAATGTAGCGGTGGTGACGTACCTCTCACAATTGCCGCTACCATTCCTGTAGAGGAATCGGTCTGGGGAGACAGATCGGCGATTGCCCGGCAACGCTCTCCGGCGGTAGCAGGCGTGGGTGTGGGTGCCGAAGAACAACAAAGGATGAGTTGAATGGCGCTGAAGTGGGGACCCCGGTTCAAGGGGGAGGGATTGCCTGAGTCATTGTTTGCGCGGGCGCACGCGGCTACGTCTGAGGTCTCGTTGATCACCGATGCCCGCCAGAATATCCTCCACGTCTCGGATTCCTTCACGGCCATCACCGGGCATCGTCCAGAGGAGGTGCTCGGGCACAATTGCCGGTTGCTGCAGGGGCCGGGGTCCGATCCGGAGACCAAGCGTGTCATGCGCACCGCACTGGCTGCGGGGGAGGCCTTCCGCGGGGAGATCCTCAACTACCGCAAGGACGGGTCAGCGTTCTGGAATGACCTCAGTGTGGTTCCGTTGCGCGATGCCGCCGGTCACGTCACTCACTTCGTCAGTGTCCAACGGGACATCAACACGCGGATGGCCCTGCACGAGCAGCTGCGGTTCCAGGCGCTGCACGATCCGGTGACGGGACTGCCCAACCGGGTGGCGCTCGCCGAACGGTTCCAGGACGTATTCGCTCGAGGCGACCACAGTTACGTGACCGCAGCAGTGGGCATGATCGATCTCGACGATTTCCGGGCAGTCAATAACGCGTTTGGCCACGAAGCCGGGGACCGGGTGCTCAAGGAATGGGCTGTGCGCATGCAGGCCAACCTCCGCGACGGCGATTTCCTCGGACGGATGGGAGGCGACGAGTTCATTCTCGTGGTGAAGGACATTGACCGTGCCACAGCGCCAGAAGTGCTGGCCGGGATTCTGGACTCGCTGCATGACGCTGTGGAGCGGCCGTTCCTCGCCTCGGGGAAAAGTGTCAGGGTGGGGATGAGTATGGGACTGGCCCTGTATCCCCGAGACGGCTGCGACATGGCAACACTGCTGCGCAACGCCGATGATGCGCTGTATCAGTCGAAGAAGACAAAGAAGAAGCGTGACCGGTGGTGGACGCTCGCCGCGGTTGAACCTGCCGCCGAAGTTGGGTCGGACCTGACCTACCTGCAGGCAGGAATTGCTGACGCCGGCGGGCGCCCCGACAGTGCCGTCATCGAACGCTACCGGGCCCAGCTGCGCTCGGGTGGCCTCGAAGCTTTCATGCAGCCCGTGATTGACCTGCGCGACGGATCTGTTCACCTGTTCGAGGCGTTGGCCCGCCTGCGGATGCCCGACGGGCGCCTCGCGGCACCCGGTGAATTCCTGCCCTTTCTATCCGACGTCGAGCTGGACCTGCTATTTGTCGGGATGCTCGATCAGGCGCTCGGATGGGTGGCGCAGTGGGATCGGGAGGGTCTGCACGCGAACATCTCGGTGAATCTTCCCCCGAGCACCCTGCTGAATCCGGATTGCCTGGATCTAGTCAGTAATGCGTTGCGGCGTCATCATGTCTCCGCGGACCGGCTGGGACTGGAACTGCTCGAATCCCAGACCCTGGAGTGGGAAATACAGCGGGATGCCCTGGACCAGCTGGTGGGGCTGGGTGTGGGACTGGCGATGGATGACCTCGGTGCTGGCTACAGCAGCCTCAAACGGTTGTCGGCTCTCCCGTTCAACGCGATCAAGCTGGACCGCGAGCTTCTCACCGAGATCCGCAGGAAGCCCGTCGAGACGCTGAGTATGATCGCTTCCCTGATTCAGATGGGGAGGGACTTCGGAATGAACGTCGCGATCGAGGGGCTCGAGGATCTGGGCATCACCGAGGCCGCAATGATCCTTGGCGCCCCGCTCGGCCAGGGATACTACTTCACCCGTCCCTTGCGTGCCGGTGAGGCGGCGTCGTGGGCCGCCGGGTTTGTCATTGATGTGCACCCGGTCCGTCCGCGAACCTACCTGGGCGGGTTGGCCTATCACTGGCAGTTCGCCCGTCTGGGAGCCCCACATCCGCGGCCGCTCGGTGAATGCCCCCTCACGGGCTTGCTCGATAACAGTCCCGCCGTCGACGACGTAATGCGCTGGCACGCCCAGCAGCACGACCCTGATGCAAGCCATTCAGCAGCGGGCCGCCTGTTAGTGGACTGGCTGGTGCACGAGATTCGCCGAAAGGGTGGTGCCACCCCCGGAGCCTTCACCCCGGTCTAGGGTCGCTCAGCCATCACTCATATACAAAGCATGCTTAGTAGTGGGGGTAGGCTGGGAGGGTAACGGCGTGGTCACTGTCACTACCCAAGCGTTTGGAGCGATCGATGAGCAAAGAGAATTCCCCAGCCACCAACCCACCTATCCCCGGTGCGCCGTCGGTCGAACCGCCCAGCCTGGCGGAGCCGGTGGAACCCCGCGAGCCGCTGCCGCCCAAACCGGATCAGGATTCCCCCGAGACGGTGTCACCCACCGGCGCCCCCACCGGCGCCGCCAAATCGGTGAACTCCCAGAGCGGCCGGTTCCTCACCACCGCCCAGGGCACACGAGTGGCCGACACCGACCATTCGCTCAAGGCGGGCCCGCGGGGGCCGGTCCTGCTGCAGGATCACCACCTGCGTGAAAAAATCACCCACTTCGATCACGAACGCATCCCGGAGCGGGTAGTCCACGCTCGCGGCGCTGGTGCTCACGGCACCTTTGTGGCCAACGGTGCCGCAGCAGGCGTCACGAAGGCTGGCTTCCTCGCCAAAGACGTCGAGACGCCAGTCTTCGTGCGGTTCTCCACGGTGCTCGGCTCGCGGGGGTCGGCCGACGCAGTGCGGGACACCCGCGGCTTCGCCACCAAGTTCTACACGGACGAGGGCACCTACGACCTCGTGGGGAACAACATCCCGGTATTCTTCATCCAGGACGCGATCAAATTTCCCGACGTCGTCCACGCCGCCAAGCCCCACCCGGACCGTGAGATCCCGCAGGCCCAAAGCGCCCACGACACGTTCTGGGATTTCGTTTCCCTGCACAGCGAGGCGCAGGCGCACACCATGTGGAACATGTCTGATCGCGGCATCCCACGGTCGTACCGGACCATGGAAGGGTTCGGCGTCCACACCTTCCGGTTGCAGAACGAAGCAGGCGACACCACCCTGGTGAAGATCCATTGGAAGCCCAGGCAGGGCGTTCATTCATTGGTGTGGGAGGAAGCCCAGATCATCAACGGCATGGACCCCGACTTCCACCGCCGCGACCTGGCGGACTCGATTGAGGCCGGAGCCTTCCCGCAGTGGGACCTGGGCATCCAGACCTTCCCGGACACCGACGACGAAATGTTCGAGGGAATCGACCTGCTCGACCCCACCAAGTTTGTCCCCGAAGAGTTGGCTCCCGTCCAGATCATCGGCTCGATGACCCTGAACGCCAATCCGACCAACTACTTCGCCGAGACCGAGCAGATCGCGTTTCACCCGGGGCACCTGGTGCCGGGAATCGACGTCACGAATGACCCCCTGTTACAGGGCCGGCTGTTCTCCTACATCGATACCCAGATCAGCCGCCTGGGAGGCCCGAATTTCGCCCAGCTGCCGATCAACCGGCCGCACGCGCCGGTCAATGACATGCTGCGCGACGGCATGCACCAGACCGCGGTCCACGGGGGAGCGGCACCGTACAAGC
The DNA here is from genome assembly GCF_054510815.1 of Arthrobacter glycogeni. Taxonomy (NCBI): domain Bacteria; kingdom Bacillati; phylum Actinomycetota; class Actinomycetes; order Micrococcales; family Micrococcaceae; genus Arthrobacter; species Arthrobacter glycogeni. The sequence goes on along the minus strand of NZ_JBTNDV010000001.1, from coordinate 173,577 downwards.
CGAACTCCCTCGACGGTGGCTGCCCGTTCCTGGCCGGTGAGGACATGAGTGCCTACATCGACGTGCCGCAGGAGCTGCCGGCATCGCTCAAGGTGCGGGAGAACCCGGCCACGTTCGAGGACCACTTCAGCCAGGTACGGCTGTTTTTCAGATCCCTCACCGCGTTGGAGCAGGATCACGTCATCTCCTCTTACACGTTCGAACTGGGCAAGCTCTACGAAGAGAACCTACGGATCCGTCAGCTGCAGCACCTCGCCAACATCGACGAGCGCCTGTGCGCCGAGGTTGCCAACGGCCTGGGCCTGGCCGCCCCGGCGCCGACCGTCGAGGTTGAGGATCACGAGCCAAGCCCGACGGTGTCGCAAATCGGGGGCACCTGGCCGGTTGAAGGACGGATTATCGGCATCATCGCGGACCCGAACAGCGACGTCGCCGCCGTCGCCAGCCTCAGTTCGGCGATCAACGACGCCGCAATGGTGCCGCTGATCATTGCCCCCACGGGCGGGAAGCTCGACGGCGGCCTGGTGGTCCAGCGGACCTACCTGACCGCGCGTTCAACCGAGTTCGACGCCCTGATCGTCGCCGGTGCTGCGACACCGGGCGACGACGCAGCCAACAGCCGCGACGCGAAGGCCGGCTCGCCAAGAGCCACGATCGATCCGCGGGTTACGCTGCTCCTCTCCGAAGCGTTCCGGCACTCGAAGGCCATCGGCGGGATCGGCGACGTGTCCTCAGTGCTGGCTGCGGCCGGAATCAGCCCTGACGCGCCGGGCGTCGTCGTCGGCGACGCAACGCCGGTGCTCACCACGCTGACCGGGCTGCTCGCGAAGCACCGCGTCTGGGACCGCTTCCCCGTCCCGGCGTAGGGACGGGCGCCACCCCTACCCCGGCTCTACCTCTGCCCCCGGCTGCGCAGCTGTGGTGGGTGGTTTCTCGCATTTGCGCAGCAGTGGTGGGTTGGCGCGTGGTTTACCCACCACTGCTGCGCTTTTGTTGACGACGGCGGCCTCCCAAGCTGGGCACACCCGCCACAACTGCGCTCATCCGGACGTGGGAAGATGCTGACCATGAACTTCACCGAGCAGGCCGGCCGCAAACCCGTCGTTGCCGTGCTGGTGGGGGACCGGCCCGTGGTGGGACTGGATCGGGTGGCAGCAGTAGCGGACATCCGTGAGACCGACGCCCCTGGCCTGCCGTCGGCTCTCCGCGGAGCCGACGTGCTCTACCTGTGGGACTTCTTTTCTGGTGCGCTGGAGCCGGCCTGGAAACACGCGGATTCCCTGCAGTGGCTCCACGTCGCGGCGGCCGGCGTCGACAAGCTCCTGTTCCCTGGCCTGGTCGAATCTCCGGTCACCGTGACGAATGCGCACGGCGTGTTTGACCGGCCGATGGCCGAATACGTCCTGGGTGCGATGCTGTTCTCGGCCAAGGGCTTCGGCCAGACCCGCGACCAGCAGCACCACCGGGTCTGGGGGCGGCGGACCACCCGCAACATCGCTGGCGCCCGGGTACTCATCGTGGGAACGGGGAGCATCGGCCGGTGCACCGCACGCCTCCTCACTGCCGCGGGAGCCGACGTCGACGGCGCCGGCCGGGTGGCGCGGACGGCCGACCCCGATTTCGGCACAGTCCACAGCAGCTCAGACCTCGCCGCAGTGGTCGGCGTCTATGACTGGATGGTCCTGGTGGCGCCGCTCACCGCGCAGACCGAGGGGATGGTCAGCGCCGACGTGCTCGCGGCCATGGCGCCGTCGTCGTTCCTCATTAACGTGGGGCGCGGCCGGCTGGTGGACGAACCGGCGCTGGCCCGGGTCCTCGCCGACGGCGGGATTGCCGGGGCGGTGCTGGACACCTTCGCCGTCGAACCCCTCCCCACCAACAGCCCACTCTGGGGGATGGACCAGGTGCTCATCTCGCCGCACATGGCGAGCGACGCCGACTCCTGGCTGGAGGACCTGGCCCGTCAGTTCGAAACCAACTTCCTCCTCTGGCATGCGGGCGACCAGCTGCCCCACCCGGTGGACAAAACCCTCGGGTACGTGCCGACGTCGGGCTCGCTCAGCTAACCAATCCGTCCCCGTTACCGGCGGAATAGATCCTCTTCCTTCGGACGTTGCGGCTAGTAGGATTTCCCACCCGCACACCCTTCGAAGGATTCCCTGTGCCCCATAGCGCCCCGTCCGCCGCGGCAAACCCGCCCGCCGCTGGCCGGGAAGACACTGAGCACGCCAAACGCAACAGACTGGTCATCTCGCTGCTTCTCGTCTCAGCCTTCGTGGTGATCCTCAACGAGACCATCATGAGCGTTGCACTGCAGTCGCTGACCGTCGACCTCGGCATCACCGTCAGCGCCGGGCAGTGGCTGACCACAGCGTTCATGCTCACCATGGCGGTGGTCATTCCCGTCACCGGGTTCCTGCTGTAGCGGTTCCACACCCGGCCGGTCTTCATGGCCGCCATGTCCCTGTTTAGCCTGGGCACCCTCGTGTCGGCACTGGCGCCCGGCTTCGAGGTGCTGCTGGTGGGTCGGATCATCCAGGCCAGCGGAACCGCCATCATGATGCCCTTGCTGATGACCACGGTGATGACCCTGGTGCCGCCCGCCTCGCGCGGCCGCACCATGGGCAATATCGCCATCGTCATGTCGGTAGCGCCGGCGATCGGCCCTACCATTTCGGGCCTCATCCTCAGCGTGCTGGACTGGCGTTGGCTGTTCTGGCTGGTCCTGCCCATCGCGCTTGGCGCCCTGGCACTCGGCGCCACCCGCATTCAGAACGTCAGCACGCCGCGACGTCTCCCTATCGACATCCTTTCAGTGATCCTTTCGGCCCTGGCCTTCGGCGGGATCATCTACGGCCTCAGCCAGTTCGGTGAAGCAGCCGATGGTGGTGGAGCGGTGCCGCAGTGGCTGCCACTCGCCGTCGGCGGTGCGGTCCTGGTTCTTTTCGTCCTCAGGCAGCGCACCCTGCAGCGCGCCGACCGGGCTCTGCTGGACCTCCGGACGTTCACGTCCCGCACCTTCACCATCTCTATCCTGGTGATCTCGGTGAGCATGATGGTGGTGGGCCGCATCTTCGACAAGCGCGGCCCGCGGGTCCTGGTGGTGCCCGGCGCGATCATCGTCAGCCTGGTCTTCTGGGGACTGACGATGCTCAGCGAAACCACCCCCTTACTCATGGTCATGGTGGCTCACGTCTTCCTGAGCGTGGGCCTCGCGCTCATGTTCACGCCGCTGCTGACCCCGGCACTGGGCTCGGTCCGCCCGGCCCTGTACTCCCACGGCAGCGCGATCGTCGGCACCGTCCAGCAGCTCGCAGGAGCTGCCGGTACGGCCCTATTCATCTCGGTCATGACCATCCAGGCGACGGCCCTGCTCGACGACGGCGCCACCGAGGTTGCCGCCGAAGCCGGCGGCATCCAGGGCGCCTTCTTCGGTGGGGCGATCGTCTTCATCGTCGCCGCCTTCTTCATCAGGAAACCCGACGAGGTGCCGACCCACGGTGCCGAGGCCCCGCTCGACGGAGCTGGAGTGCCAGCCGTCCACTAGCCCTGTCAGGGGTGCCTGATCCCGTCCCCGTTGATGACGGCCAGGTACCCCTCCCGGAAGGTGGGATAGGCGAACGTGAACCCGGTGGCCCGCAGCAGAGAGTTGCTGAGCCGTTTCCCGCCGGACCGCGACGACGACGACCGCCCCACCGGCGGCGTGGGCAGGCCTAGTTGGGCCGCGAGGAACTCGAGCACTTCGCCCTGGTCGACTGGCTCGTTGTCGACGCCCACGTACACCGGTCCCGGATCGCTCACCCGGGTGGTCAGGTGCACGATGGCCGCCGCCGCGTCATCGCGGTGAATCCGGTTGGTCCACTGAACCTCTTCCGGCACGACGGCGGTCCCCGCCGTGAGCTGATCAATCAACCGGGTGCGCCCTGGCCCATAAATGCCCGACAGGCGAAGAATTGTGGTGTCCGGCCGCCGCGCCCGCAGGAGCTCTTCGGTGCTGGCCAGGATGCGCGCGGTGGCGGTCCCGGGCGCGACGGGAGTCGATTCGTCGACCCATTCGCCGTCGTCGCCCCCGAACACGGCGGTCGAGGACACCAGCAGAACATGGGCGTCAACGCCGTCGCGGTCCAGTGCATCGAGCACGTTGCCGGCAGGGGTGAGGTACGCCGAGCGGTAGGCGTCCTCGGTCCGGCCGTCGGCTGCGGTGGCCAAAACCACGATGCTGGTGTCCGCCGGGATCCGCGGCAGCTCGCCGGTGAGATCGACGGCGACTCCCTCGATCTCCGCCGGCAGCTTGTCCGCCGACCGCCGCCACCCGATCACCCGGTGCCCCGCCGCAGCGAACCTCAGCCCCGCCTCGGTGCCCAGATCCCCGCAGCCGGCGATCAGCACCGTACCTTGGATGTCATTCACTTCGCCCGACTGACCCACGTTGTACTCCTTCTCGCGCCGGCCAAAGGACCGTGAACGTCGAGCCTACAGGGGCTCAGCGGGTGGTCACCCGACCGTCGTCGTCGGGCTGCCTCTCCCGACCCACCTGGGTGGCGGGTTGATCCGGCGCCTCGGGCAGCACCACAGCGCGAGGACGCTTCTTCCGCCGCGCCGTCACCGACCGCCCATACACTGCGTACATGCTCAGGCCCATGATAATCATCAACAGGACCGTGTAGACCAGGGTCAGCACCATGGCGTCGCTGATGTTGTCGCCGTCGGTGCTGTTCTTGATCACAATCCCGAGCGGCTCATACAGCGGCGAGTAAAGGAACACGGCGGTGTCGTAGTCATCGAGGAGGCTGTTGAAATTCAGGGCGGTGATCGCCGCAGCGGTGGGCAGGACGATGGGCAGCAGCACCCGCCGGAACGTGTACAGGGACTTCGCCCCGAGAATCCTCGCCGCGTCCTCCACCGAATCGCTGACCGAATAGAACGCAGCCTTCAGCATCCGCAAGGTGAACGGGATCTTGATGATGATGTAGGCGACCAGCAGCACCCATACTGTTCCCGTCAGCACCTGCCCGCCGATCAGGGCATTGGGCCGGTCGAAGGTGAGGATCAGCCCCAACGCGATCATGGTCGACGGCAGGATCCAGGGGATGTGCAGGAGGTACTCGGCAACCGTGGTGGCAGCGTTCCTGTACTTTTGCAGGATCCGGGCGACGAACAGCAGCCCGCCGACGACGACGACGGCCGCCGCCGCGCTGTACAGGACGCTCACGATGAACGGCTGGAACGCGCTCTGGGTGGTGAACACGGTGATGTAGTTGTCCAGGGTGAACCGGTCCCAGGACAGGGTGGCCGTCTGGATGCTCGCGGAATCGGTGAACGAGAACACGACGATCAGCAGGATCGGCAACGTGTACACCACGAAGAGGGTGTAGGCGACGACGTGCACCACCGCGTTGGCCACCGGGTTGGTGATCTTTTGCTTCTGCATGGTCGCGGAGACCTTCGAGACCGAGAAGTAGGTGCCGCCGCGTTCCACCCGGCTCATCACCGCCAGCAGGATCATCGTGGCGACGCCGACGATCAGCGCCAGCAGGGCGGCGATGTCACGGGAGGTGGTGCTGCCGGAGAAGGTGAGGATGAGCGGGGTGACAGTCTGGAAGTCGGGACCGCCCAGCACCTGCGGGGCGGTGAGCGCGGTCAAGCCTCCCAGGAACACCAGGATCGTGATGGCGAACAGGATGGGACGTAGGACCGGCAGGACAATCCGCCACAGGACGGTCAGCGTTGACGCGCCCATGCTTTTGGCCGCCTCGATGGTCTGGAAGTCCACCTTGTTCAGGGCCGAGGTGAGGAACAGCATGTGGTACGACGTGCTGGCGAAGGTCATCACAAAGACCACGGCCAGGAACCCGGTGAACCATTCGGCGTTCATCCCCGGAAAGTAGTTCAGCAGCAGATTGGTGATGAACCCGTTCTGCCCGTAAATGAACTTGTACCCGGCCACGAGGACAATTCCGCCGTAGATCAAGGTGGTGGCGTAGCCCAGCCAAAGGATGCGCGACCCCACAATGTCGAAGTACTGGGTGACGAGCACAATGAAAATTCCGACAATGTTGACCGTCACGGCAAGGACAATCGCGAGAAGGAAACTATTGCCCAGCGACTTCATGGCCCGGTCGGAGCTCAGCAGTTTGTCGACCGAGCGGGGGGTGAAATCACCATTCGGGAAGAAGGTCGTGGCGAGCAGTCCCACGTTGGGGGCGATGAGGAAGGTGACAATGAACCAGGTCAACACCACCGAGGTCACCAGGACCATGGGGGAGCGGATCATTGACCGCAGCGACGTCTTCATGGTGCGGCCTCAGTACTGGAGCACGTTGTCGGGATTGATGTACAGGTCCACTGGTGCGCCGATGTGCAGTGTGCTCGGACCGTTCTCGGTGACCAGGGTCTTGATGCTGTTGCCGGCGACGTCGACCGTGTAGCGGCTGTGCATGCCGTGGTAGCTGCGGGCCGTCACCCGGCCGTTGACCTTGACCGCTGCTGCGCTGACCTGGTTGCGGTCCAGCCCCACCTTTTCCACCCTGAGGTAGGAACTCTTTGCCGGGTCGAGCTTCCGCATCGACACGGCGTTCAGCCGCTGGATCAACGCAGCGTCCAGCACATTGATGTCCCCGATGAAGTTGCAGACGAACTCTGTGGAGGAAGAGTCGTAGATCTGCTCGGGCGGTCCCACCTGCTCCACCACGCCCTTGTTGAACACGGCAATCCGGTCACTCATGGTCAGGGCCTCATCCTGATCGTGGGTCACATAGACGGTGGTGATCCCGAACTGGCTCTGCAGGTCCTTCAGCTGACCGCGCAGTTGCACGCGGAGCTTCGCGTCGAGGTTCGACAGGGGCTCATCCAGCAACAGGATCTTCGGTTGCAGCACCAGGGCGCGTGCAATGGCAACCCGCTGCTGCTGGCCGCCGGAGAGCTCGGAAATGTTCTTGCCCAACTGCTCGTCGGTCAGCTCCATTTTCTTTGCAATGTCGGCGACCAGGCGTTCGGTGCCGGCTTTGCTTTCCTTACGGACCTTGAGTCCGAAGGCGATGTTTTCCCAGACATTCATGCTGGGGAACAGGGCGTAGTTCTGAAACACCATGCCGATGCTGCGTTTGTCGCTGGACAGCTGGGTGACGCGCTTGTTGTCCACGTAGACGTCGCCCCGGCTGGGGTTGACGAACCCAGCGAGAGTCCGCAACGCGGTGGTCTTGCCGCAGCCCGACGGGCCCAGGAGGGTGAAGAACTCACCCTCCTTCACCTCAAAGTTGAGGTTGGGAATCGCGACGAAACCGTCGAACGAGACCTGAATATTCTCGTACCGAATCATCAGGGCATGTATTCGAGTTCGATTTTCTCAACCCACGGAGAAATGTTGTCCCTGATGAACTCCCAGTCCAGGTCCTGTGGAGGAAGAGATTCGTACTGCTCGAGGACAGCCGGATCCGCCATCTCGAGCGCGCCCTCGTTGGCGGGAAGAGTCGAGAATTCCTGGGCGAAACCGCCCTGGACCGCGGCGCTACCGAACCAGTCGATGAACCGCTGTGCCTCGTCCTGCTTGCTGGTGCCCTTGACCATCGCCACCTGTTCGACGGCGTAGGGGATTCCGACCGACGGTTCCACCACACCAGCAGCGATCCCGTATTCAGCCTCGCGAGCCGGCAGGCCGCTGATGGTCATCTGACCCAGGTCGACCGTGTCCGAGGCCATCCGCGCGAACAGGTCCTCGCCCTCGACGGCCGGTGAACCGCTTTCGAAGTACCCCTGGACCTGCGCCCAGCCCTCGTCTGAAATCCCCAGATCGCCACTTTCGTCCTGATAGCGGGTGAGGATGCCAGCCATCACAATTTGCTCCGTTGCGCCCTCAAGAGAGTTGACCGACTCGTAACGGTCCTGGAATCGTTCGTCTTCCCAGAGATCGGTCCAGTCCGACGGCGCCTCGCCCGCGGGAATGGCGTCGGAATTGTAGGCCAGTACGATGCCCTGCTGCACCAGCGGCCAGAAGGCTTCGCCGTCGCCCAGTTCGGGATCCACTTCACCCGACCAGGCGGGCGTATACGGCTCGAGGATGCCCTCCGCCTTGATCTGTTCGAAGAACATGTTGTTCAAACCGAAGACGACGTCGGCCACCGGGTTTCCTGCCTCGGCGATGATCCGGTTGGTTAGATCGCTTCCACCAGCGCCGACGATCTCCAGGCTGAACCCGGCTTCCTCAGCTTCGGCTTCAAGCCACTCGCCCTTGCCATCGGAATTCGAGTTGGTGTAGACCACCAGGGTCGCACCCTCGGTTGATTCGTCATTGCTGGTCTCGGTGGACCCGCCACCACAGCCAGCGAGGAGCAGTGCTGCAGCCAGGGTGGCTGTCACCGAAATAGTTCTACGCACGTCTTGTTTCCCTTCTCGCCCCCGGACGACGATCCGTGGAGGGCTGAGCCAACAGCTGGGCACGAATTGCGCCCGACTGACCATGCTCGTCCAGCCCGGTGGAGGGAATACAGCGCGTCAGTTAATTGCCGGTGAACTGCTGACTACCATTTGGCCAAGGCTTCGACGTCGTCAGTCCTCGCCGCAGCCTTGGCCTGCTTGTCCTTATGATGCCGGAGCTGGCCAGTGAGTGTCACCACCGAAGTGAGGACCGCGGAGAGCGCAATTCCCACCCAGAGGTCGACCTGCAGTGCCGCCGCCCCCACCAGGGCGCCAAGCAGAATCAGCGAGATCGCGAGGGCGCGGCGCACCCAGAACGGGCTCTTTCCTCCCGCGAGGCGCGAGTCGGAGGCCAGCCCGGTAATGGTGGACGTCACCACCACCGTGGTGATCTCGGCGACCTTGAGGCGCTTCGCCGTCGCCGCCTGAATGCCCATGGCGAGGGCTAGCGTGCTGGTGGTGATGCTGCCGAGCACCTCATCGGCGGTGACATCGATTAGGGCCGTGAAGAGGGACAGGCCGCCGATGAGCGCTGCCACCGTCAGGAAGGTCAACGAGGTCCGTCCGCTCCACCCTTCGGGGGCTTTGCGCAGCACCCGCCCGCCAATGACGGCGCCGACCATGAAGAAGAGTAGAGCCAGGGCCGGGCGAACCACCGGCAGGTCGCTGCCACCGGCGATGGCCATGCCCAACAGGACGACGTTACCGGTCATGTTGCCGGTAAAGACCTGGTCAAGGCCGAGGAAGCCGACGGCGTCGACCACCCCGGTGGAAAAAGTGAGGGTCAGCATGAGCCACAAGTGGAGTCGCTCGGTGGAGACGGGCTGACGCTTCATGGGATCCTCCGGTGTTTGGCGAACTGCTGTTATGCGCACTGCTGTTTCTGCGATCCGTTGTGACGCGATGCGTTGTTATACGAACTGTCATATTTCGGACTACATGTATACAAAATACACCTTACTGTTTATTGTTGTATGCAATCGGTCACATGAGACCTGCGCCACATGCAGCCCCCGCCTCCTGAATCAAGGATAGAAATGCCGCCCACACCCCGTACGCAGCCGGTCCTGCCGGACACGCGATCCCGGTCCCCGCTCAAGACAGCCGGCGTGTTTGCGGGTGCCGCCGTGGTGATCCTCGCGATGACCGCTTGCCAGCCCCTCCAGGCGCTCGAACCGGCTCCTGAACGTGAAGAAGTCACCACCGCGTCGCTTGAGGGCAAGACCATCGCCGAGGGAGGGGACCTGGTGATGGCTCTCTCCGCCGAACCCGATCGCCTTGACCCGACGACGTCGTCGTCGCTCTACACCCGCTATGTCATGCAGACCATGTGTCAGAAGCTGTACGACATCGATGCGGCAGGCGAACTCATCCCGCAGCTCGCCACCGGCCTTCCCGAGGTGTCCGACGACGGACTCACCGTGTCCATCCCGGTGCGGGAGGACGCCGTGTTCGCGGACGGCACCGCGTTCAACGCCGAAGCGGTCCGGAAGACCATCGACCGCCACCTCAACCTTGAGGGTTCCTCCCGGGCCAGCGAGCTGGGGCCGATCACGAGCATCGAAGCGACCGACGAATACACAGTCGAAATCACGTATGAGACCCCATTCGCTCCGCTGACTGCGGCACTCGCTGACCGGGCGGGCATGATGCTCTCGCCGCAGGCACTCGATACCGCTGGCGAAAACTTCGGTGACAACCCAGTCTGCGTGGGCCCGTTCAAGTTCGTCGACCGCGTCCCCCAGACCTCCATCTCCGTCGAACGGGATCCGCTCTATTACGACGCCGAAAACGTCCATCTGGACAGCATCACCTACCGGATCATCACCGACGCGAACATCCGCGCGGCGAATCTGCGGTCCGGCGATGTCCACGTGGCCGACACCATCTCGCCGCAGGACATTGACGCACTGACCCAGGAAGAGGGGATCGGCGTGTTGCAGGTCGGCTCCCTCGGCTATCAGGGCCTCACCATCAACGTCGGCAACACCGGCGGCGTCGGCGAACCGGTCGGCACCATCGACACACCGCTGGCCCAGGAGGCGGCCGTGCGGATGGCCCTGTCCATGTCGATCGACCGCGAAGCCCTCGTGAACACCGTGTTCAACAGCTGGTACCAGCCGGCCTGCTCACCCGTCTCCCCGGAAAGCCCCTTCACCTCCGAGCTGAGCGAGGAGTGCCCACCGTTTGATCCGGAAGGCGCCGTCGCTCTGCTCGAAGAAGCTGGCATCGAAACGCCGTACGAGATCGAGATGCAGGTCTCCAACGCACCCGACACGCTGCGCTTCGCCCAGGCCCTGCAGGCCGCGGTGTCCGAGGAGGGCGCGTTCAGCCTGACCATCGTTCCCGTGGAGTACTCGACCCTGCTGGACGTCCAGTCCCGCGGCGACTTCGAAATGCTGCAACTTGGGTGGTCCGGTCGCGTTGACCCCCACGGCAACATGTTCAACTTCCTCTCCACCGGGGGCGGCAACAACTACTCCGGGTACAGCGAGGACGACGTCGACGCCCTGCTTCAGCAGGCGGCCCAGACCATCGACGAAGGCGAACGCGCCGACCTGTACGGCCAGGTGATCGAGAAGGTCCAGGAAGACAACCCGCTCATTTACCTGTATCGGGTGCGCAGCCTCACCGCGTACACCACGGATATCGCGGGGGTGGAAACCTTCGCCGACGGCGTGGTGCATCTGAGCAATGTGGCGTTCGTCGATGCTTCAGCTGAGTCAGCCTCAGCTGAAGCAGCGGAGGTGACACCGTGATCCGCTACGTCGGCGCCCGGTTGTGGCAGTCGGCGCTGACCCTGCTCCTGGCATCGCTGGTGGTCTTCATCGGCGTCCGGCAGCTTCCCGGGGACCCTGCGCTGGCCATGGCCGGTGAGGAAGCCACCCCCGAGCAGGTCGAGGTGATTCGTGAACAACTGGGACTCAACGACACCCTGACCAGCCAGTACTTCACCTTCATCGGCAACATCATGCGTGGCGACTTCGGCGAGTCCACCCGTACCGGCACGCCCGTCACCGAGCTGATTGCCACCACCCTGCCCGTCACGCTGTGGCTGTCCGCCTACGCAATTGTGGTCGCCGTCGTCGTCGGGATCCTGTTCGGCGTCATCGCCGAGCGGTTCCGTGGGCGTTGGCCGGAATGGTTCGCCAACGGGTTTGCACTCGTCGGCCTGTCGGTGCCGAACTTCTGGCTGGGCATCCTCGCGATCCTGTACTTGTCGGTGACTCTCGGCTGGTTCCCGGCGTCGGGGTACGTGGATGTGGCCACCGACCCGTTGCGCGGGTTGTACTACCTAACCCTGCCGGCCGTCATTCTCGGCACCGGGCTGGCCGCCGTGATCATGCGGCAGACCCGGGCGTCGATGATCGAAACCATGAGCACCGACTATGTGCGGACCGCTAGGGCCAAGGGCCTGGGACGCGGCCGGGTGCTGATGCGGTATGGCTTACGGAACTCGCTGATCGTGGTGGTCACGATCGTTGGACTGCAACTCGGTGGCCTGATCTCCGGTGCGGTGGTGACCGAGCGGATCTTTGCGATGCCCGGCTTCGGGAAACTCACCCTCGACGCCGTGTTCACCCGCGACTACCCGGTGATCCAGGCAGTGGTCCTGATCATCACCATCTCCTACATTGTGATCAACCTGGCCGTGGACATCCTGTACTCAGTCGTCAACCCGAAAATCCGAGTCGGAGGAGCCAACTAATGGCCGCTACTGAAATTGCCACCAGGGGAACAGGCCCGGGCATAGGACCTGACGCGGCGGGCCTCGGGTCGGCACGCGGCCGGATCTGGCGTTCGCTGCGCCGGAACCCGTTGGGCATTGCTGGCGGCATCATGCTAGCGCTGGTGGTGCTGGCCGCTGTGCTGGCTCCACTGATCGCACCCTACGATCCCACCGAGGTCCACTTCGACGCTCCGTTCCAGGACCCGCTCACCGTGGGCTACCTGCTGGGAACCGATGACCTGGGCCGCGACATTTTCTCCCGGATGCTCTTCGGTATGCAGGCCTCGCTTCAGGTGGGCGCCCTGTCCGTGTTGCTCGCCGTCGTCGTCGGGACCCCGTTGGGGCTGTTGGCCGGCTACTGGAAAGGGTTCGACGCCGTCATTTCCCGTCTTACCGACGTCACTCTGGCCTTCCCGTTCCTGATCATCGCCGTCGGGCTGGCGGCGATCAGCGGGCCCAGCCTGTCGAACGCGGCCATTGCCCTGGGGATCGCGCAGATCCCGACCATGATCCGGGTGGTTCGCGGCGAAACGCTGCGGATCAAGGAGAGCGACTTTGTGCTCGGTGCCCGCACCATGGACGCGTCGGGGCTGCGGATCATGGCCCAGCATGTGCTGCCCAACGCGGCATCGGCGATCATCGTGCAGGCCACGGTGATCATGCCGGTCGCGGTGATCGGTGAGGCGCTGCTGTCCTTCCTCGGTCTCGGCATCCAGCCGCCCACCCCTAGCCTGGGTATCATGCTCTCGGATGCGCAGCAGTACATTTTCAGGTCGCCCACGGCCGCCATCTTCCCCGGTGTGGCGATCGCCGTGATCTGCCTGGCTTTCAACCTGTTTGGGGATGCCCTGCGTGACGCGCTCGACCCCACCAGTGCCTCAAGTTCCCGTTCCCGCAAAATGAACCGAAAGTGACGTCGATGAGCTACACACCACCCGCTTCCTTCACCACCCGGCCCACCCTCGAGGGCACCTTCGGGATGACAGCGTCCACTCACTGGCTGGCCACCGCGTCGGCGCAGGCAGTCCTTGAGCGCGGCGGGAACGCGTTCGACGCCGCCGTCGCCGGCGCGTTTGTGCTTCACGTGGTGGAGCCGCATCTCAACGGTCCGGGCGGCGACATGACCGGCGTGTTTGCGACGGCGGCGAACCCGTCCGAGCCCGTCGTCCTGATGGGGCAGGGCCCCGCACCGGCTGCCGCCACCCGTGAGCACTACCTGTCCGAGGGGCTGGAACTGGTGCCCGGTTCGGGGGCGCTCGCCGCAGCGGTGCCCGCCGCCGTCGACGCCTGGTTCCTGTTGCTGCGAGACCACGGCTCCTGGGAACTCGGTGACGTCCTGGAATTTGCGATCGGTTACGCCCGCAACGGGCACCCGATCGTGGGACGCGTTGGTGCGACGATCTCCGCCGTCGCTAACCTCTTCAACGACCACTGGCCGACGTCGGCAGCGCTCTGGCTGCCCGGGGGCCGCGCTCCCGAGGCCGGCGAGGTGATCACCAACGAGGCCTACGCTGCAGTGCTGGACCGCCTAATCGCGGCCGGTGCGCCCGAGGCCACCCGCGAGGAGCGCATCGACGCTGCCCGGCGCGAATGGAGCGAGGGCTTCGTGGCGCAGGCCGCCGTCGCCTTCACCGCCCAGCCGCACCGCCACTCCTCCGGCACCGACCATGCCGGCGTGATGAGCCTGGAGGACTTCGCCGGCTGCCAGGCCGGGTACGAGCCCGCCACCACCTTCGAGTTCCGCGGCCACACGATCGCCAAGACCGGCGCCTGGGGGCAGGGACCGGCCCTGCTGCAGACCCTCGCGATCCTGGCCAAGTACGACGACGAGCACCTGGACCCGTCCACGGCGCTCGGCGCCCACACCATTCTTGAGGCACAGAAACTCGCGATCGCCGACCGGGAAGCGTACTACGGTGACGCTGACGTCCCCCTCGACTACCTGCTTTCCGAGGAGTACTCGGCCGGACGCCGCGCGCTGATCACCGACCGGGCCTCCGCCGAGTTCCGGCCCGGCACCGTGCCGGGCCGCGAGCCGTTCATCCCGCCGCTGCGGACCGAGTACCTCCCACCGGCGCTCGCAGGGATCGGTGCGATGGCCGGCGTCGGCGAGCCGACTGTCTCCCGCAGCGGTGAAACCCGCGGGGACACCTGCCACGTCGACGTCGTCGACCGGTGGGGGAACATGGTCTCAGCCACCCCGTCCGGTGGCTGGCTGCAATCATCGCCCACCATCCCCGAACTCGGGTTCTGCCTGGGCTCACGGCTGCAGATGACCTGGCTGGAGGACGGCGCGCCGTCGACCCTCCGCCCGGGGAAACGCCCCCGCACCACGCTGACCCCCACCCTGATCCTCAAGGACGGGGTGCCGGTGGTGGCGCTGGGGTCTCCCGGCGGCGACCAGCAGGATCAGTGGCAGCTGCTCTACATTCTGCGGACCATCGTTGGCGGCTACTCGCCGCAGCAGGCGATCGACGCGCCGTCCCTCCACACGACGTCGATCCCGGGCTCCTTCTTCCCGCGGACCTGGGAACCGGGTGGAGCTGTGGTGGAGGACCGCCTGGGCGAGGACGTCATCACCAGTCTGGAGGCCCGCGGCCACGTGGTCACCCGGGCGGGTGACTGGGCGTTGGGCCGCATCTCCGCAGTGGTCAGCGACCCGGCGACCGGTGTGCTGAAGGCCGCCGCCAACCCGAGAGGAGCGCAGGGCTATGCAGCAGGGCGATGAAGTGAACGCAGGATCCAGGGAGGTCCTGCTGAAGGTCGAGAACCTGGAGGTGACGTTCGGCGACACCCCGGTGCTGCACGACGTGAGCTTCGAGCTGCGAAAGGGCGAGCGGGTGGCAATCGTGGGCCAGTCCGGCTCCGGCAAGTCCACCACCATCGGTGCGATCCTGCAGCTCCTCCCCGGAGACGGCTACATTTCCCGCGGGTCGATCCGGCTGGGCACTTCGGGTGACACCGTCGAACTGGCCGACGCGTCCGAGGCGCAGATGCGCACCATCCGCGGCTCGCGGCTCGGCCTGGTCCCGCAGGACCCCATGTCCAACCTGAACCCGGCCATGAAGGTGGGGCCGCAGATCGCCGACGCCCTGATGTCCAACCGGGCGCCGGGCAGCGAACGCCTGGATCGGGCACAGACGAAGGCACGCGCCGTCGGGTTGATGGCCGAAGCGGGGATTCCCGACGCCGCACGCCGGTACGGGCAGTACCCGCACGAATTCTCCGGCGGCATGCGCCAGCGGGTGCTCATCGCCATCTCGTTGGCGGGGGAGCCTGAGCTGCTGATCGCTGACGAGCCGACGTCGGCCCTCGACGTGACGGTGCAGCGGCAGATCCTGAACCACCTCCAGAATCTGGTGGACGCACGGGGTACCTCGCTGCTGTTCATCACCCACGACCTGGGCCTTGCGGCCGACCGCACCGACCGCATCATCGTGATGTCCGAGGGCCGCATCGTTGAGGTTGGCACGCCGCGCGAAATTCTCCTCAGCCCGCAGGAGGAGTACACCAAGGCACTCGTCGCTGCGGCGCCATCGGTGGCGGCCGTCCTGGGTCGGGAACCCGCTGGCGGCGGAATGTCGTCAATCGCCGGGCCCGAACCGATCCTCGTCATCCGTGACCTGTTCAAGGAGTTCAAGCTGCGCGGCCAGCGGGGCAGCACGGTGCAAGCCGTGAAGGATGTTTCCTTCAGCGTGCAGCGCGGGACGACGACGGCGGTGGTGGGCGAATCCGGGTCGGGCAAGACCACTGTGGCCCGGATCATCCTCGGCCTGGAAACCGCAACGTCGGGTGACGCGCTGATCGACGGCAAGACCATCACTGCCAGCCGCGGCCAGGAGCGCAGGGCACTACGGCGCATGGTCCAGCCGGTCTTCCAGGACCCTTATGGATCGTTGGATCCCACGTTCAGCATCGAACGTCTGATCGACGAGCCCCTGCGGATCTTTAAGGTGGGAGATAAAGGCGACCGCCGTCGCAAGGTGGCCGACCTGCTGGACCAGGTAGGCCTGGCGCACACCGTGGCGCAACGCCGACCCAACGAGCTCTCCGGCGGGCAACGCCAACGTGTGGCCATCGCCCGGGCGTTGGCACTGGAACCGGAGCTGCTCATCCTCGATGAGGCGGTGTCGGCGTTGGACGTGCTGGTGCAGGACCAGATTCTCCGGTTGCTCGCCGATTTGCAGGACCGGCTGGGGCTGACCTACCTGTTTATCAGCCATGACCTCGCCGTCGTCCGGCAGATTGCCGATAGTGTGGTGGTCATGAAGGCGGGCCAAGTGATGGAAGCGGGAACTGTGGACCAGGTCTATAACCGGCCCGAATCCGAGTACACCCGTGAACTGCTGGGAGCGATCCCCGGTGCCGCCTTTGCCGCCTGATCCGAAACCGGTGGATCCTGCCCCGAAACAGCGGGTGCAGGACGAAATCCGGCATGACATCATTTTCGGTTCCCTGCGGCCCGGCACCCGGGTCACCGAGGCTGCGCTTGCCGCCACCTATGGGGTGTCCCGGATCCCGGTGCGCGAGGCGCTGCGTGCGCTCGAGGCGGAGGGGTTCGTCGAGTCCAAGCCGTACGTAGGGTCGACGGTCTCGGAGATCCCGCTGGACGACGCCGACGATCTCTTCTCCGTACGCGAGGCGCTTGAGGCTGCGACCGCACGCCGGGCGGCGCGGCGGGCGGCCGCACAGTTCAGTGCCGGGGAGCCGAGCGCCGACTGGTGGAAGGCGCGGCGGTCACTCGCTGACCTGCTCGACGACGGCGACCGGGCCGTCGTCGGAGGGAACCTCGAGTCGCTGCCGGAACTGAACATCCGGTTCCATCTGGGGGTCGCTGATCTCAGCGGCAGCGCCTCGCTGACGGCCCTGCTGCGCCAGATTTCGGGCAAGATCGAGTGGCTCTACGCCACCGACGTCGACAATCGGGGGAAGCAGTCTTGGAGCGAGCACCGCCTGATCATGGCAGCGATCGACGCCGGCAACCCGGCCGACGCCGAACGCCTCATGGCCGGACATGTCCACCAATCCCGCGTGGGGTACCTGGACCGGTTCGCGGCCCCCTGAGCCGGGCTCAGAAACTGACGAGGGTAGGTCGGGCGTGTTCCTCGCCGGAAGTCGGGAACTTTTGCGCAGCTGTGGCGGGTAGGAGACGCTCGAACCCACCAATGCTGCACAATTGTTGAAGCCAAACCGCCAGAGCTGCGCAGATCATGCAACGGCGGAAGAGGGAAGGTGGGCGCTCGGCTAGAGGAGGGGGCGGAGGGGGGCGAGGATTGCCTCGCTGACGCGAGCGACGATGTGCCGGCGTTCCCATTCCTGGATCGTGAGGATACGGCTGTTGCCGCTGTCGATCGCGAAGATCTGCTCCATGCTGTGAGCCAGGCCCTCGTCGAAGATCTCGATGTTGATCTCGTAATTCCCGGTCAGGCTCAATCGGTCGATGTTGGCGGTGCCCACCGTTGACCATTGGCCATCCACGGTGGCGGTCTTCGCGTGAATCATCGCGTTTTGGTACAGCAGCACCTGGATCCCGTTCTCCAGCATTGACGTATAAAATCCGCGGGACAGCCAGTCGGAGAGCACATGGTTGGACTCCTCGGGAAGGATCACGCGGACGTCCACCCCGCGTTTGCTCGCCCGCAGGAGGGCGTTGAGGATCTGCTGGTCGGGGATGAAGTAGGCGGTGGTGATGTAGATGTGATGCTTGGCGCGGTTGATCGCGTCGAGATAGACGCCGCGGATCGGGAACACCAGGTTCGCCGGGATGTTGTTGACCGCACGCAGCCGCGGCTCCCAGAAGTCGGCGCTGATGTCATCGAGCCTGGGTCGGGACTTCGCCGCCGACAGGTTCCACACGCTGACAAACGCTTCCCGTAATTCCCAGACGGACGGTCCGGCGATCCGCAGGTGGGTGTCCCGCCACTTGGTGGCGTAGAGACTCCCGATGTTGTAGCCGCCCACAAACCCGACGGCTTCATCCACCACCAGCAGTTTGCGGTGATCGAAACCGGTGCCCCGGATATTGGTGAACAGCACTGAAGGACGCAGCACAGGGAACCTGAAAACCCGGACGTCGGGGTGGAACGAGTAGAACGACGGTCGGACCACCAGGTTCGCGAATCCGTCATAGATCACGTATACCTTCACGCCCCGTGCGGCGGCCTCACTGAGCGCATCCCGGAAGGTGCGCCCGACGTCGTCGCCCTTCCAGATGTACGTCTCCATCAGGATCTGGTGTTGCGCGGACCTGATCGCCTGAAGCATCGCCTCGTACAGGTCTTCGCCGTAGGTGTAGACGGTGGTTGTGGAGCCGGCCACGTGGCCCTCGAAGATGCCGGGTTTGGGGAACCCTACCCGCTTGGTCCTGATCTTCTTCTGCACAGCGTCGATGATCACCAGCGTCGCAGCAACGGCCGCCTGCAGTGCCGCGAGCGCCAGGGCCGCTCGACCAACAACTGTTCGGGCGAAGCCAAAAAGGTGCTTCGGGTGGTGTAGACGCATAATCAAGAGCCTAGCTGACCGGCGACGGCGGTCAGAGGTGGCGCAAATACCGGTCGGGCGCGTTCATGAAGCTCCGCCAGTTCATTGTCAGGTCCAGCTCCTCCCACGGCATCTCCCGGAACCCCCATGGCCCGATCTCCAGGATGGACGCCCCGGGTAAGGCGGCGAGAAGGGGCGAGTGGGTGGACAACAGCACCTGTGTCTTCCCATCGGCGAGCAAATCCTTGAGGATGCCGAGCAACGCCAGGCAGCCACCAAACGACAGGGCCGACTCCGGCTCGTCCAGCACCCACAGGCAGGGTCCGCGGAACCGGTCCACGGCGAGTTCCAGGAAAGATTCGCCGTGGGACATTGAGTGAAACTCGGAATCCTTCCGCGACATGCTCAGGTCGCCGCGCCCAGGCCCAGCCCGTCGCCCAGCAGTTGTGCCACGGGCGGCAGGGTCCCCGGCCACTGTCCTGGCGCCAGCGGGTTCGCCGGGTGGGCGGTCACGGGGCGGAGGGGAAACCGGTCGAGGTGCATCACAGCATCATGGCAGCCGCCTCAGACAGTCACAATCTCCGGTACCGTCCAGCGGTGTGCCATGATCAGCGCACGGCACGTTTTGCAGACGACACGATCAGCCCACGACGAAGGAGTCACCCGTATGACCGGTTGGAGAATCAGGGACTTTCACTCTGCTGACATGGACGCGATCCTGCACCTGTGGGAAGAATCCCGCAGCGCCGGCGTCGAACCGGTGTATGCCCTCGCTGAGGTTCTCGCCTCCTGCCAGAAGGACCACGCCGTCGTCGCCGTCCACGGCGAGACGGTGGTCGGCACGGCGGTGGCCCGCGCCGCCCACGACCAGGGCTGGATTGTCTTTTTCGCCATCGACGAGGGCTGGCGGAACCACGGGATCGGGAGTGCGCTGCTCGCCGCCATCGAGGGCAGGATGGCGCCGCATGGCCTGACCAAGCTCTCCACCCTGGTGCCCGACGCCGAACACCGGGTGGATGCACTCCTCAACTCGGGTTTCCAGGACCGCAAACACCTCAGGTACTTCGAACGGGACATCCCCGTGCAGCGGCAGGAAATGGGTCTGCTCAGCGAACTCGGCGGCCGGTTGATGCCGCGGAACCTGTGGAACAACGTGGGCGGGATGCAGCGGGAAAAGGAACTGCTCGAACGCCGGCTGGTCCTGCCGCTGGCCAACCCCGACCTCGCCGAGCAGTACGGGGTGGTTCCGCCCCGCGCTGTGATGCTGTTCGGTCCGCCGGGGACCGGCAAGACCACATTCGCGAAGGCCATCGCGTCGCGGCTCGAGTGGCCCTTCGTCGAAGTGTTTCCGTCGCGGCTTGCCGCTGACTCCAAGGGCCTCGCGGGCGCGCTGCGGGAGACCTTCCTCGAGATCGCCGACCTGGAACACGCCGTGGTCTTCATCGATGAGGTGGAGGAAATCGCCGCCCAGCGGCAGGGCGAGCCGCCGTCCCCGTTACAGGGAGTGACCAACGAACTGCTCAAGATCATTCCGGCGTTTCGGGAGCGGCCCGGCCGGCTGCTGGTGTGCGCCACGAACTTCATCCGGGCCCTTGATACGGCGTTCCTCCGCCACGGCCGCTTCGACTACGTCATCCCGATCGGCCTGCCCGACGAAGCCGCCCGCCACGCCATCTGGCAGCGCTACATCCCGTCCGAGGTGGCGGCCGACGTCGACATCGCCCGGCTGGTCGACACCTCCGACGGTTTCTCGCCAGCCGACATCGAGTTCGCGGCCCGCAAGGCGTCCCAACGGGCCCTGGAGCAGGCGGTCTTCGGGTCGGCGGACGGCGGCACGCCCGCCGCGGGGCCGTCCAGCGAGGATTACCTGACGGCGATCGCCGAAACGCGGACCACCGTGTCGGCATCCGTGGCGCAGGAATTCCGCGAGGACATCGAGCGGATTGCAAGGCTGTAACAGACCCGGGGGAGCGTCACGTTATCGGGGTTTGCGGCCCAGATACACGGTGTTGGTCGATTCCCTGCCCTGCAGCGGGTTGTCGAAACTGACCACCTCGGCGCGCACCTCGGTGAACACCTCGCCCAGCACGGCGAGGTAGTCGTCGTCGGGCGGGTCGTTGGACCAGAGCGCAAAAATCCCGCCCGGGTGCAGATGACCGGCGAGCCTCCGCGTACCCGCCGGATCATAAAACGCCGCATGGCTGGGGTGCAGCACGTGGCGCGGTGAGTGATCGACGTCGAGAATCACCGCGTGGAACAGCCGCGCCGGTGCGTTCGGGTCGAATCCCGCCGGCGACGCGGCCATCGCGAAGAAGTCCCCATGAACATACCGGCAGCGCGGATCCGCGGTCAGGGATTTGCCGGCCGGGATCAGCCCCGACTGATGCCACTCGATGACCTCGCCGAGCGCCTCGACGATCAGCAGCGTGCGGGCGCGCGGACTGTCGAGCACTGCCTGCGCCGTGTAGCCCAGGCCGAGTCCGCCGACGACGACGTCGAGCCCGTCCCCGGGCAGTTCGGCAAGGGCGAGGACTGTCAGCTCGATCTCCGCCACGGTGAAAAGGCTGGACATCAGGAAGTCGTCGTCGAGTTTGACCTCGTAGACCTCCTTATCGAAGGTCGGGTCCCAGCGGCGGCGCAGGCTGATCTCGCCCAGGCGGGTCTCGCGCCAGTCGAGCTCCTCGAACCGTGCGCTCATCAGTGTGTCACTAGTCGCGGACCCGGACAGCGGTCTCCCGCAGGTAGAGATCCACCCGCGTGTAGGCATCGCGGGTGAGCGCTTTCCACAGTTCGACGGCCAGTCGGGGGTCCTCGGTTTCGAGCAGGGCGATGGCGTCTGCGGTCAGCACCATGACCTTAACCTCGCCTTCGGCCTTCACAGTGGTTTCCTGCCGGTCGTCGCTGCCCAGCGCCAGTTCCCCGAAGGTCATGCCAGCGCTCAGGGTGGTCAGGCGAACCCGACCCCCGCTCGGTCCCGGGACCGAGGTGGTGATCTTCCCGGACAGGATGAAGAACACGCCGGCAAAACGTTGCCCGACGCGGCGAATCACGTGGCCGTCGTCGTACTCCCGCTCCTCCATCCGGCCCGCAAGCGCAGCCGCGTCCTCGCTGGTCAGCGGGCTCAGCGCAGGACAGTCGGTCACAGTGACCACCGAGGGGAGGTGCAGGTCATCGCCGTAGGCGGCGATCAGCCGGTCCTCGCACCACTCAACCGCAGCGGTGCGGGTGTCGAAGGTGGGGACCTCCCGGTCCACGTGCTCGAACGTGTCGGCGAGGGTGCCGTCGCTGTCGATCAGGACCAGTTCCCTGCCGTCGCTGACCAGGTTCTCCCGCGTTTCGGCGAGCAGACGCATTGATACGTCGGCCACTTCGTCAACCCGGCGCAGGTCGAGAATGACCAGTTCGACCGTCTGATCGAGGGAGCTTAGTTCGCGGATCATCGACTCGGTGCCGGCGAAGAGCAGATCACCGTTGAGCTCGATCACCCGGGCACGGTGGCCGTTGTCGCGGAGGATATCCATGGCTTCGTCGTTGCGGCGGATCCCCGAGGGCGACGCCGAGATGTCATAGGTGGACCTGATCGCCGATTTACCCGTCCGGGCGGCCCTGACGAAATGCAGTTCCATGTCCTGGGAGAGGCGCTGGCTGGTGGCCATGCCGCGGACGCTGCTGCCATGCTCGTCCAGGGGAGGGGAGTACACGGCGAGACCCACCTGGCCGGGAAGCACAGCGATGGTGCCGCCGCCCACCCCGCTCTTGGCCGGCATGCCGACGGTGCTGATCCAGGCGCCGGCGTCGTCGTACATGCCGCACGTGGTCATCACCGACAGCACCCGCTCGATCGGGCCGATTTCCAGGACCTCGCGGCCAGTGAGCGGGTTGCGCCCGCTGTTGGCCAGGGTCGCCGCCATCACCGAAAGGTCGAGGCAGTTCACCAGCACCGAGCACTGGCGAAAATAGTCCTCGATCACCGGCGTCGGATCGTCCTCGATGATGTTGAACGAACGCAGCAGGTGGGCCAGCGCCCGGTTGCGGTGGCCGTGCTTGAGTTCGGACTCGTAGATTTCGGTGTTGACGCTCAGCTGCCGGCCGGCGAACGCCGAGTACGTGTTGAGGATTCGCTTGAACCGGCCGTTGCCGCCCGACCCCTTAATCAGAGAGGTGGCGGTCAGGGCGCCAGCGTTGATCATGGCGTTGGACGGCCGCCCCGACCCCTCGGCAAGGGAAATCTCGTTGAACGAATCCCCTGACGGCTCGACGTCCACCTTCTCGTCGACCGCTTCCGTCCCCAGATCGGCGAGGGCCAGCCCGTAGGTGAACGGCTTGGAGATTGACTGGATGCTGAACTCGTCCCGGGTATCACCGACCTCGTAGATGTAGCCGTCTACGGTGGTGAGGCAGATCCCGAAATTGTTCGGGTCCACGTTCGCCATGGCAGGGATGGTGCTGTACGGCTTCCCGTCCTTGAGCTCCGAGATCTCCCGGTGGATACGCTTGAGATAGTTTTCAATGGGGGAGTCCATGACTGCAACACTAGCTGGATCCTGGCTGTACTCACCCTGCCTCGGCATCGGCAGTTGTATCCAACAGCAGCGGATGCAACTCAAGGTCGAGGCCCTGGTAGTCGCCGGACCTTCCTGTGACCAGCGGCATCCGAAACTGGCGACAGATAGCAGCCTGAATCAGCACTCCCAAGGGGTAGAACGAGCCGTTGGGATCCTGTGCGGTCGAAAGTTTCGCCAGGATTGATGCGCAGTCGGCGTCCAGGGGCAGTACCCTGCGGTGCAAGAGACCGCCAAGCAGCGTCTCCAGGGCACGCTCCTGAGCGAAATGCCTCATGGGATCGGAGCTGGCGTAAACCGCCGCAGTCACCTCGGCCACTGACAGGGAAGTGGTCTGGGGCTTCGATGGAAACTGCTTCACCCAGTCGGCGACCTCCTGGTCCTCAGTGGAACGGATGAGCGCCAGAAGAACGTCCGAGTCGAGAATGCTCATTGCCTGACCGTCCTCGGCATCTCCAGGTGCCTGAACTGGGAGCGTCGCACCGGCAAGGCAGTGTGGGTAACGCTGCCGATGTCCGTCCGGATGTGCCAGAGCTTGATGTACCACTCGGGCAGCGGTAGTGCCGCGATAGGAAGGAGGGCGCGGCGGGACTCGACCGGTAAGCTCACGAAGCGATTAACGAGCAGACGCAACTCCTGCTGCATTGATCGGCCATTCTGTGCTGCTATCACCTTGACCTGGTTTACGACGTCCGAGTCCACTTGGCGGATGGTGAGGTTCGGCATGGGTATCTCCCTTTTAAAAAGTGCATGCATTGATTGCACTGCATGCACTAAAAAAATGGGACACCGGTCCCCGCTATGTGCGTAAACCCACCGCTTTCACCACGCAGTCGCCACTTATCGACTGCCAATCGTGACCGTCGCGTGACGGTTCCTCAACATTGCTGTGGGTATCCTGTAAAGGAGGCCGATTCTTGGCGCCTCAAATTTTCGGATATTTGCTGCCGGGCTGACACGTAACCAATGTGAAGAGGGTATAGATTTGTTGGATTTCTTTGGAGACCGGCTGCCTCAGATCCTGTTCTCAAGTTGGCAGCACTTTTCCCTCGTCGTCCAATGTTTAATCCTCGGCACGGTGATTGCCGTAGTTATCGCAGCACTGGTGTACCGCAGCAGCCTCTTCAAGTCGCTCGCCAACAGCATCTCAGCGGTTGGGCTGACCATCCCCTCGTTCGCGTTCATCGGGCTGATGATCGCCCCCTTCGGGTTCGGCGTCACCCCGGCCGTCATTGTTGTGTCCTTCTTCGCGGCCCTGCCGATCCTCCGCAACGCGGTAGTGGGGCTGTCCGGGATCGACAGCGCAGTGGTGGAATCCGCCAGGGGGATCGGGATGAGCCGTATCCGCACCTTGCTGCAGGTCGAACTGCCCCTCGCCTGGCCGGTCATCCTCGCCGGTATCCGCGTATCCGCGCAGATGGTGATGGGCATCGCCGCGATCACCGCCTACGCGCTGGGCCCGGGACTGGGTGGCTTCATCTTCTCTGGGCTGTCCCGGCTCGGCGGCGCCAATGCCATCGAGTCGGTTGCCACCGGCGTCATCGCCGTCATCATTCTTGCCCTTGTGCTCGACGTCCTGCTCATCGGCCTCGGCCGACTAACCACCCCGCGAGGTATCCGTGTCTGAGACCATTCCCACAGCAACCATCACCCCTGACAGTGCGGGGAACGGCATCACCGGCGCCAGCATCCTGTTGGACAAGGTCACCAAACGCTACCCGGGTCAGGATTCCCCGGCCGTCAACGGGCTGACCCTCGAAATCCCGGCCGGCAAGATCGTCATGCTGGTTGGCCCGTCGGGGTGCGGCAAGACCACCACGCTGAAGATGATCAACCGGCTGATCGAGCCCACCGAGGGTCGCATCGTCCTTGACGACGACGACGTCACCGACATCAACGGGGACAACCTCCGACGCCGGATCGGCTACGTCATCCAGGCTGGCGGGCTGTTCCCTCACATGAGCGTTGCGGCCAACATCGGCATCGTGCCGAAACTGCTCGGCTGGAGCAAGGACAAAATCGCTGCACGGGTCGACGAATTGCTCGAACTGGTCTCACTGGATCCCGCGCAGTACCGTGACCGTTTCCCCAAGGAACTCTCCGGTGGGCAGCAGCAGCGCGTGGGAGTGGCCCGTGCCCTGGCTGCCGACCCGCCCGTCCTGCTCATGGATGAGCCGTTCGGTGCCGTGGACCCGATTACCCGGCAGCGGCTGCAGGACGAGCTGCTGAACATCCAGGCAGAGCTCCAGAAGACCATCGTCTGCGTCACCCACGACTTCGACGAAGCGGTGAAGCTCGGCGACTGGATCGCGATCTTCACAGACGGCGCGCAACTGGTGCAGTACGACACCCCCGAGCGGATTCTCGCCAACCCGGCGAACGAGTTCGTCGAGAACTTCATCGGATCCGGCGCCGGACTGAAGCAACTCACCCTTACCCGGGTCAACGAAGTGGTGCTGGCCGACGCCGTCGTCGCGCAGATCGGCGACCTGGGCAGCGACGTGCTGTCCCGGCTCGACGAGGCGAAGCACGACCACGCGGTGATCGTCGACGGGAAGAACCGCCCCATCCAGTGGCTGACCCGCCGCCAGCTCTCCCGCACCGACCGGGTCAGCGACGACTGGGACGCCAAACTCCCTGTCGTCGGCGACCGTGCCACCCTTAACGACGCCCTGGACACCATGCTCGTGTCCAGCGCCGGCGCCGCCCTGGTCACCGGGAAGCGGGACACCTTCCTCGGGGTGATCGACGTTGAAACGGTGATGGACGCGATCGGCCGTGCCCACGCCCACGCCCGGTCGGCGCACTCGTCGGGGCGACCGGTGGGCGTCAACACGGGCACTTTGCAGGCCGTCGAGGAGCAGGACACCCGCTACGACGACGCCGATCGCGACGACGACCGCGACGACGATTCAGCCGGTATCACCCCGGGGCACGGCCAGTGAGCGCTGCCGCACCCGCCCAGACTCCCCAGGTGATCGCCGCGCGGGCGGACAGCGCAGGGACCTCCTGGCGGCCGCTGGTCTACCAGCTCGCGGGCATCCTTGCGGCATTCGCCGTCCTGGTGGCCTGGGCGCTGACCGCAGACCTGTCGGAAGTTGAACTGAATACGCTCAACCCTGACACGCTGCTCGGCTACACGCTCGAACACCTCGCCCTGACAGCCGTGTCAGCAGTCCTCGTGCTTATCCTTGCCATCCCACTGGGTGTCCTCCTGACCCGTGGACCGTTCCGGCGGCTCACCGGACCGGTACTCGCCGTCGTCAACGTCGGGCAGGCCGCGCCGGCCATCGGTCTGATTGTGCTCCTCGCTTCCTGGCTGGGGTTTGGGTTCAACGCGGCCATCACCGCGCTGGTCCTCTACGCCCTGCTCCCGGTGCTGCGTAACACCATGATTGGTATCAACCAGGTGGACGACCGGCTCGTCGAAGCCGGGCGGGGAATGGGAATGAGTGCCGCAGCGGTCCTGTTCAAGGTGGAGCTGCCCCTTGCCGTCCCGGTGATGCTCGCCGGGATCCGCACCGCACTGGTGCTCCTGGTGGGCACCGCTGCACTCGCGGCATTCATTAACGGCGGCGGGCTGGGCATCCTCATCATCACCGGGGTGAACCTGAACCTGGTCAGCGTGCTGGTGATCGGCTCGGTCCTGGTGGCACTGCTCGCTCTTCTGGTCGACTGGATTGGGCGCGTCGTCGAGCACGTTGCCCGCCCGAAAGGACTCTGATGCACTCATCACCCTCCGCGCGAACAAGCTCCGCGCGAACACCTTCCGCCCGAGCAGCGACTGGCGGCCGGGCCCTGCGGCGCGTCGCAGGCGCTGCCGTGGTGCTCTCCACTGGTTTGCTGGCCACCGGCTGCGGGCTGCAGCCTGCCACCTCCTACGTTCCGCTGGCAGGACCGGGCAGCATCGAGGAAATTGTCGACGGCGAGCCGCTGACTGTCACCTCGAAGAACTTCACCGAGCAGCTGATCCTCGGTAAGATCGCCGTCCTGGCCGGTCAGGCCGCGGGGTTCGATGTCACCGACCTGACCAACGTTCCGGGCAGCCAACCCGTCCGGGAGCTGATGCTCGCCGGGCAGGCGGACATCGTCTGGGAGTACACCGGTACCGCCTGGCTGACCTACCTCGGTATGAGCGAAGGATTCCCCAACCAGGAGGAGCAGTTCGACGCCGTCTACGAAGCTGACCTGCCGAACGGGTTGACGTGGGGCGACACAGCACCCTTGAACAACACCTACGCGATCGGTGTGCGCAGCGAGGCGGTCGAGGAGCTCGGCGGGATCAGCTCGATCTCTGAAATCGCTGAACTGCCGGTGGAGGAGAGGACCTTCTGCGTTGAGGCTGAGTTCAACTCCCGGCCCGACGGCATGAACCCGATGCTCGCCCACTACGGGATGGAGCGGGGCGCCCCGGACGGTGTACCCGATGACAACATCAGCATCTTCGATACCGGTGCCGTCTACACAGCCACGGATAACGGGGACTGCAACTTCGGTGAGGTGTTCGCTACCGATGGGCGGATCGACGCCCTTGACCTGAGGGTCCTCGAGGACGATCTCGGCTTCTTCCCCGCCTACAACGCGGCGCCGGTCTTCTACACGGAGACCCTCGAGGCGCACCCGGAACTTGAGGACGTTTTCCGTGCGATCGCTCCCACCCTGACCGACGAAGCGTTGCGGGCGATGAACCTGCGGGTGGATGTCGAGGGCGAGGAACCCGCGGACGTCGCCTTCGACTTCATGGTGGAGCAGGGCTTCATCTCGGAGGCCGAGGGAGCGCTAGGCTCCGAAGACTAGGGGGCCGCCACGGCCTGATCCGGTCCGCTACGGCTCGGTTGCCGTGAGCGCGGTGATCATCCGTTCGAGTCGTGCGATCCCGGCGAACCGTCCGGCGTTGTCGATGACGAGGAGTGGCTCAAACCGGTAGACGGCCTCGCGGGTCATGGACCGGTCGAGGGCGTCAGCCAGGGGAGTGTCCAGGTTGGCACGCATACCCTGGCTCACCACTCCCAGGGACGCCGCATCGGGCGTGAGCAGTGAGATAGGCCGCAGGTCGGCGTCGATGAGGGCAACAGACCCCAGCCCTGGGTCCTGGTTAAATGCCTCGACCGCCTCAGCCATGCCGAGGACCGCAGGGGCCGGCTCGACGACGTCGCGCAGGACGGACTTCTGGGCAGACGGCTGCCGGGCGGCGAGGCGGTGGGCAAGCTCAAAGTCGATGCCCGCCCACGGTGGTGCCGGCCTGGCCAACAGGTAGCCCTGCACAAGGGGAACGCCGAGGCTGACCAGGGTGTCGAGTTCTTCCACCCGTTCCACGCCCTCCGCGAGAATCCAGGCGTCCACCCGGCTGGCGAAGATTCCGAGCATCTCAATCAGGGCACGCTTGGCTTCGTCGCGGTCAACATCCTGAATCAGCTCCCGGTCAATCTTGATCATTGACGGGCGCAACTGCAGCAGGTGCCGCAGCCCGGCGTAGCCCGCACCGGCGTCGTCGACGGCGATGAGCGCGCCCGCCGACCGCAGCTGGTGCAGATCGGGTTCCAATTCGAGGTAGGAATCGATGGGAGTCTGCTCGGTGAGCTCGACGATCAGCCCACCAAGGTCGCCCTCCTGGCGCCAGACGCTGCGGATGGCTTCCGAGGTGAGGAGTTCGGGAGAGACATTGAGCGTCAGGAAACTGTTCGTGGGCAGGTCCTGTCGCGCCCGCAGGGCGACCCGGAGGGCAGCTGACTCGAGGTCAGCGCCCCGGCCGTGCCGGCGTGCGGCAGCGAACCAGACCTCGGGGTTCTTCTCCTCAAACCCGGGGAACCGCGTCAGCGCTTCGTAGCCGACCACTGAGCCACGTGAGGTATCGATGATCGGCTGGTAGGCGGTAGCCAGGCCTTCGCCCCGGCAGGCGATCGTCAGCAGCTCCTCCCAGTCCGGGGCGGCGGTGGCCCCGGACTGGGACGGGCGTGCAGGAATCAACTAACTGGCTGAATGGCACCGTGGACAGAGTGAACCATACTGTCGGGCAACGACGTCAGCCCGTGAACTGCGGCGGCGTGGGCGCCAACCTGGGCCAGGATTTCGTCGTCCGAGCTGCACACCCATTTGGCGTCGCAACCAGGAACCACATCACCACATGCAAACGATTTCATCTGATCTCCTTGTAGTACGCCGTGTTCGGCGGTGAACCTGCATAACTGTACGTGTTTGAGCTCAATGCCCCAGAGCTAGATTCGCTCTGGGGCTCGTTAAAGATGGCTGCGCCACCCATCGAATCCGCTGTGAATTCGAGACATCCTTGACTATCGGCCACTGAACCGGTTTAGTTAAGTCTACTTAACCGGTTAAGTGACGCGCATCACTTTCTAACTCAGCAAGCGAAGGACGGCGACGGAGATGGCGGTAACGATCAGCGACGTAGCCCGGGCCGCCGGGGTAAGCAAAGGTGCTGTGTCCTACGCCCTGAACGGGCAGGCCGGGGTCAGCGAGGACACCCGTCGTCGGATCCTCAGCACCGCGGCCGCCCTGGGCTGGACGCCGAGCCTGCGGGCCAGGTCCCTGTCCTCCTCCAAGGCCTACGCGCTGGGTCTGGTGGTGGCCCGCGACCCCAGGCTGCTGGGGACGGATCCGTTCTTCCCCTCGTTCATTGCCGGCGTCGAGACCACCCTGGCCGACCGGGGCTATTCACTGGTCCTCACCGTGGCCACCAAAACAGGGGCAGAGGAAGCCAGCTACCGGCGTCTGGCGCACGAAGGGCGCGTGGACGGCGTCATCCTCAGCGACATGCGCACCAACGACTCCCGGATCGCCCTGTTGCTCGAACTGGGACTTGCGGCGGTCACCCTGAACCGACCCATCACGCCGTCCCCGTTTCCCGCGGTCTGCATGGATGACACCGAGGGCATCAGCCATGCCGTCCAGCACCTCGTCGACCTGGGCCACACCAGAATCGCCCATGTGGGCGGCTCCCAGCACTACATCCACGGTCTGAGCCGGCGTAACGCGTGGGCCAACACCCTTGAACTGAACGGGCTGGATCATGACCTCTTCATTGAGGCGGACTTCGGTGCCCTGGAGGGGGTGGCAGCGACGGCTGACTTCCTGGCGCGGGACAGCCCGCCCACGGCTATCGTCTACGCGAACGACATCATGGCGACGGCGGGTCAGGCCTATGCCCAGCAGCACGGGCTGCGGATTCCCGATGACCTGTCGATCACCGGCTACGACAACACCGAATACGCCCAGTACCTCAACCCAGCGCTGACCAGCATCGGCAGCGACCCGCTGCTGTGGGGAAGCTCCGCGGCGCAGGTACTGCTGAACCAGCTCGAAGGCACCCACGACGGCGACGACGTCGTCCTTCCTGCACCAGGACTTATTACCCGCGGGTCCACCGCGGCGCCCCACGGCCGGAGTACCACCGGCAGTAAATAACTCAGTAACCACAGTGACACCAAGCGCTGTGAAAGTGATCTAGGAGAAAACGCAATGACGCGATACACCAACCGAGCATTGGCCATCACGGCCACCGCCATGATGGGTCTGGGACTCGCCGCCTGCGGCGGGGGCGGCGGCGACGCGGCCGGCGATGGAGAGCTGACCAGCGGCCCCATCACCATCTGGTATTCGAACAACCAGCAGGAAGTGGCGTGGGGCGAGGCGATGGTTGAAGCCTGGAACGCAGACAACCCGGACCAGGAGGTGACCGCCCAGGAGATTCCCGCGGGCACCAGCTCCGAAGAGGTTATCGCGGCGGCCATCACCGCCGGCAACGCCCCCTGCATCGTGATGAACACGGCGCCCGTGGCGGTCCCGCAGTTCGAGGAAATGGGCGGCCTGGTTCCGCTGGACACCTTCGAGGACGGCGTCGAGTACGTCGAATCCCGCAGCGGCGACGTCGCCGAGCAATACAAATCGGCTGACGGCCAGTATTACCAGCTGCCCTGGAAATCCAACCCCGTGGTGCTGTACTACAACAAGGACATGTTCGAAGCGGCAGGCCTTGACCCCGAGAACCCGGCGCTCGGCACCCAGGATGAGCTCCTCGAAACGTCCCGCACACTCGTCGAATCGGGTGCCGCCGACTACGCCATGTGGCCGTCCCCGGCCGGCGAGTTCTACCAGTCCTGGTTTGACTTCTACCCCTTCTTCGCCGCAGCATCCGGCGGTTCACAGCTGGTGGCCGACGGCGAGGCAGCCTTCAACACCGACGAGGGCAAGGCTGTCGCGGGGATGTGGCAGACCATGTACGAGGAGGGCCTGTCCTCGCAGGAGGCGTACACCGGTGACTCCTTCGTCGATGGGAAGGCGGCCATCGCCATCTCCGGTCCGTGGGCCATCCCGGTCTACGGCGACGACGTCAACTGGGGCACAGCGCCTGTGCCGGGCCTCGCCGAGGGGGACGAGAGCTACACGTTCTCCGACGCCAAGAACATGGCCATCTACTCGGCCTGCGACAACAAGCAGACCGCCTGGGACCTGATGAAGTTCGCCACCAGCGAGGAACAGGACGGGGCGCTCCTCGAAGCGACCGGCCAGATGCCCATCCGCGCCGATCTGAGCGACGCCTACGCCGAGTACTTCGAAGCCAACCCCGCCTACACCGAATTCGCCGACCAGGCGTCGCGGGCGGTCGAGGTTCCCAACGTGCCGAACTCGGTCGAAATCTGGCAGACCTTCCGTGACGCCTACGGTGCGTCGGTGATCTTCGGCAATGAAACAGTCGACGACGCGTTCACCACCGCCGCCGAGGAAATCACCACCCTCGCCACCGAAGAGTAGGCGGACCGACGGTGACTGCTTCAACCACCGTCGGTAAGCCGCGGGATCCGGGCACCAGCCCGGGTCCCGCCCCCCGCCGGCGCAACAGACTGCTGGGACGCCAACCCCTTGGGCTCGCGTTCAGTGCACCCTACGTCCTCTTCATCCTCGCGGTGCTCGCGTTTCCCCTCGGCTACGCCGTCTACATCTCCTTCCACGACTTCTTCTTCACCGCGCCAGGTGTCGCCGTGGAACGCCCGTTTGTCGGGTTCGACAACTACGCGGCGGTGCTCACGGATCCCGACGTCGGCCGTTCGTTCGCGAACATCGGCGTCTTCCTGATCATCAATGTGCCCCTCACCGTCGTGCTGTCCCTGGTCCTCGCCAACGCGCTGAACCGGGTCACCCGCCTCCGCACGTTCTTCAGGGTCAGCTACTACGTGCCGTACGTGACGGCGAGTGTTGCCGTCGTCGGCGTGTGGCTGTTCCTGTTCTCCCAGAACGGCCTGATCAACTCGATCCTCGGCCCGCTGGCCCCCGACCCGTCGTGGCTCGTGAACTCCGGGCTCGCCATGCCGACCGTGGCACTGTACGTGACCTGGAAGCAGCTGGGATTTTTCATCCTGCTCTACCTGGCTGCGTTGCAGAATATCCCCGAAGAACTCTATGAGTCCGCCTCGGTGGACGGCGCCGGCAAAATCAGGCAGTTCTGGAGCATCACCGTCCCCAGCGTCCGGCCCGCCAGTTTCCTTGTGACGCTGCTCGCCACCATCACCGGCGCTAACCTGTTCACCGAGCCCTACCTCCTCACCGGTGGCGGCGGACCGGACGGCGCCTCGACGTCGCCCGTGTTCCTCATGTACCAGCAGGGGATCCTGCAGGGCAACCCCGATACCGCTGCCGCCCTCGGCGTCATCCTGGTGCTCGGCGTCCTGCTCCTGGCCTTCCTGCAAC
The DNA here is from genome assembly GCF_054510815.1 of Arthrobacter glycogeni. Taxonomy (NCBI): domain Bacteria; kingdom Bacillati; phylum Actinomycetota; class Actinomycetes; order Micrococcales; family Micrococcaceae; genus Arthrobacter; species Arthrobacter glycogeni. The sequence goes on along the minus strand of NZ_JBTNDV010000001.1, from coordinate 140,691 downwards.
GCCGCTTTATCGGTGGAAAGGACGATTGACATGGCTAAGGACTTCCAGCCAACCCTCGGCACGACGTCGGCTGCGCCGGCCGTGACGCCGTCCCCGGCACCGCGGGCCTCACCGACCGAAAAGCAGCGCGGGCTGCGGCCGTTCAGCTTCATCCTGCTTGCCGTCGGTGCATTCGTGTTCCTGTTTCCGTTCTACTACATGTTCATCGGGTCGCTGCAGACCCAACCCGACACCTCGGTGGGAGGGGCGTTCCCGAACGTCGGAAACATCACCGGAGCCAACTACGTCCTGATCAACGAGTCGATCAACCTCATTCAGGGCCTGATCAACTCCGGGATCTTCACCGGCGGGGTGATCCTTTGCACCGTGATCTTCGGCATCCCGGTGGGCTACGCCCTGGCGCAACTGCAGTTCCGCGGCCGCGGGGTGGTGTTTGCCCTGCTGCTCCTGGTCCAGATGGTGCCGTTCCAGCTGCTGCTGATCCCGTTGTACGTGCTGATTGTGCGGGACTACGGGTTGGCGGACAGCTACCTCGGCATGATCCTGCCGTTTGCCATCAACTCCACCGCGGTGTTCGTTTTCAGGCAGTATTTCCTGCAACTGCCCGCCTCCTTGTTCGAGGCGGCGCGGATCGACGGGGCATCCGAGCTGCGCATCCTGCTGCAGATCGCCATTCCCCTGGTGCGGCCGGCGATCGTCACGGCAATCCTGCTCACGTTCATCGGGCCGTGGAACGAGTTCCTGTGGCCGTTCCTGGTCACCAAGGACACCGCGTTCCAACCGCTCGCCGTGTCCCTCGCCAACTACATCTCCAATGTTGCGGCCACCGCAGCCAACCCGTTCGGTGCCATCCTGGCCGGCGCGTGCGTGCTCGCGGCGCCCGCCGTCGCACTCTTCATCGTCTTCCAACGCCAATTCATTTCCACCAATATCGGATCAAGCGCAAAGGGTTAACCTTCAATGACTACGCAAACCACTGCTTCCACCACCACCCTGCTACCCACCGTGCCGTTCACGCTGACCCGTGCCGGCGTCATCATGAGCCCGGAGGAGGGCAACGACCTCGAAGCCGAAGGAGTCCTCAACCCGGCCAGCGGTCGCGGCCCGGACGGCGACCTGTACCTGCTGCCCCGCCTGGTCTCCAAGGGCAACGTGTCCCGGGTGGGGCTCGCCAAAATCATCATCGAGAACGGGGTCCCCACCGGCGTCGACCGGCTGGGCGTTGTGTTCGGTCCGGACGAGGGCTGGGAACGGGGCACCAACAACTCGGGCACCGAGGACCCCCGCACCACATGGGTGCCCTCACTCGGACTGCACCTGATGACCTATGTGGCGTACGGGCCGATGGGACCACGGATGGCGTTTGCCCATTCCACCAATTTGCGGTCCTGGCAGCGGCTCGGCCCCTGCTTCTTCGAGTACCGGGCCGAACTGTCCATGGACCTGAACCTGTTCCCCAACAAGGACGGTGTGTTTTTCCCCGAACCGGTCAACGACCCCGACGGCGTCCCCTCCTATGCGCTCCTGCACCGGCCCATGTGGGACCTGGGCTGGATCCGCGAGGGTGAAGGCGAGCACCTGCCCGCCGGGATGACCGACAGCCGACCCGGCATCTGGATCTCCTATGTCGCGGTCGAGGACGTCGAGAAGGACATCCGGAACCTGGTCCACATGGGCAAGCACACCCTCGTGGCGATGAGCGAGTTCGAGTTCGAGGAACTGAAGATCGGTGGCGGCCCGCCCCCCATCCGGGTCGACGAGGGCTGGCTCATCATCCACCACGGGGTGGCCGGTGCGCTGGAGAAGTCAGCGTTCGATCATCAACAGAAGGTCAACTATTCGGCGGCGGCGATGATCCTCTCCGCCGATGACCCGTCCATCGTGATCGCCCGCAGCCGGGAGCCGCTGCTGGCGCCGGAAACCGAGGACGAAAAGTCGGGGATCGTGCCGAACGTGGTTTTCCCCACGGCCATCGAGGAAGTCGACGGGCAGCTTTTCGTCTTCTACGGCATGGCCGACTCCAAAATCGGTGTGGCCCGCCTCGATCGGGTTGCGCCATGACCGCCCGGGCGGTACGCGTCCCGTGCCTTGCCGTCGGCGTCTCGCTGGCGATCGTCGGCGTCGGGATGGCGCCGGTGGCCGCTGCGCCGGCACCGGCAGTTCCCTCAGTTGTTGCGCCGGCTATCCAGCCCACCGCTACAGCACCACTGACCAACACGTCCCACCTGGACTGGTTGCTTGACGAGGTGCCGGTCCCTGACATCGCCGGGCACAGCACCTACCAATCCGGGGACCGGCCCACGGCGTTGGCACCCTGGACGTATGCCGACCGGAACGACGACGGCACCTACCGGAAAATCGGCGGTGGGAACCTGAACGCCGAAGGTGACTGGAGCCAGGGCGCCTACAACGCCGACGACATTTCCCGGACCGCTGTGGTCTACCTCAGGCACTGGCAGCAGACCGGGAGTGAGGCGAGCAGGGAGTCGGCCTTCCAGACCCTGCGGTCGCTGGCCTACCTGCAGACCACCGACGGACCCAACGCCGGCAACGTGGTGCTCTGGCAGCAAACCGACGGCGACCTCAACCCGAGCGCCGAACCCGTCGAACTGCCGGACCCCTCCGATTCGGCTGAATCGTACTGGGTGGCCCGCACTGTGTGGGCCCTCGGAGAGGGCTACGCAGCGTTCAGCGAGGCCGACCCCGAGTTCGCGGCGTTCCTCAAGGAGCGGCTGCACCTGTCGCTGGGCGCGCTCAACCGCCAGTCGCTGAGCCAGTACGGCCAGTACGACGTGGCCGACGGCGTAGCGGTTCCCGCGTGGCTGATCGCCGACGGTGCTGACGCGTCGGCCGAGGCGGTGCTGGGCCTGGCAGCGTATGTCGGCGCCGAGCCGTCGGATGAGGTGGCCCGGACGGCCCTCTCCCAGCTGAGTGAAGGCATCGCCGGGATGTCCGCGGGAGACACCCGGGCCTGGCCGTTCGGCGCCATCCTGCCGTGGACCAAGTCGCAGACGTTCTGGCACGCCTGGGGCGGGATGGCGCCGGCGGCCGTCGCGGACGCTTCGGTGGTGCTGGGCCGGCCGGAGCTGGCTGACGCAGCGGTCAAGGACACCGCCGGTTTCACCGCGCAACTGCTCGCCGCCGGCGGGCCGGACAACGCGTGGACGCCCACCCCCTCCGAACGGGTGCAGATCGCGTACGGGGTCGACTCGCGGCTGCAAAGCCTGGTGTCGACGGCTGAGGCGACCGGTGCCACCGGGCTCTATGAGCTGGCGGCGGTGATGGGCGGCTGGTACTTCGGCGCGAATCGCAGCGGCGAACCCACCTACAACCCGGCAACCGGCGTCACCTTCGACGGCGTGCAGGCCGACGGCACCGTGAATCGCAACTCGGGGGCCGAGTCCACCATCCACGGACTGCTGTCCATGCTGGTCCTGGACGCCCACCCCGGGCTGAAGGCGGACGCCCTGGGCATTAACCGGACAGTGGCGACGGATGGACTCACCGTGGTGGAAGCGGAAACCGGAACCATCCGAGGCGACGGCAGCATGGTCACCGCCGAGTCGGCGTGGACCGGGGAAGCGAATATTTCCGGCGGTGCGTACGCGCAACTGACTGCAGGCGCGCGCCTGCGCATCCCGGTGCCCGCGCATCAGCAGGACCGCAACGTGTACCCGATCGTGAACCGGACCATTGAGGAATCAGGGACCACCACCTGGTCCGGCAAGCGGAAGCTCGGCACCACCCCGAATGGCGGGGCGGGGGAGCAGGGCATCACCGACGCGCCGGGGCAGTTGCAGCCGTTCAGCCTGGAACGCGACCTGCGGCGGGGCGAGCGTAGTGTAAGCGCCGCCGTCGACGGTCCCGCTTCGATCGACGCGCTGCTGCTCCAACCGCTGATCTCCTCGGTGACAGTGGACGGGCCAGCGGGGGAGTCGACCATCTATGTGAGTGCCGCCGAGAAGAAGACGCTGCACCGAGTGGATGTGCCGCGCGGGTACTGGCTGGAACAGCAGGCCTACGACGCGGCCGGAAAGCCGGTTGCGCTGCCCGGAGGCAAGGGTAAGGGCACCGACCAGGACAGGAGCAAGGACAAGGGCCCTGACAAGGGCAAGGTGTATGTGGCGCCGGGAGGCTTCACCGAAACCTCGCTGATCCGCAAGTAGTCCGCAAACAGGCGGCAATTAGTCCGCAAGCAGGCCAGGAGGCCGTGCGGCCGGGAAACCCCCCGGCCGCGCGGCCACTCGTGAAGCGTTATCCGACTTGCCGGGCTGTGTTCACCGGCTATTAGTGTGATCTCTGCTTTGATGGAGGTCAATTAGGTTGTAAACGGTTACCGCCAGCTACCTAGAGGGTCACCATGAATTACCGGACGGCCGAGCATCCTCGGCCGCAGCAGTTTATCCTCCACCTCAGCGACACCCACCTGCTCGGTGGGCCCGGGCCACTGTACGGGGCGGTGGATAGCGAAGCCCGGTTACGCCAGATTTTTACCGAGTTGGAAGACTCGGGGGCCCGGCCGGAGGCGCTGGTCTTCACCGGAGACCTGGCCGACAAGGGTGAAGCCAACGCCTACGCAAAACTCCGTGCCATCGTTGAACCCGCAGCGGCGAAGCTCGGCGCCGACGTGATCTGGGCGATGGGCAACCATGATGACCGGGCCAATTTCCGGGTGGGGCTGCTCGATCAGGCTCCCGACGCTGCGCCGATCGACCGTAGTTACCTCGTCAACGGCTTGCGCATCATCACCCTCGATTCCACGGTGCCCGGCCACCATCACGGCGAGTTCAGTCACGAGCAGCTGCTCTGGCTGGCGAACGAACTTCTGACACCGGCGCCCAACGGCACCCTGCTTGCCCTGCACCACCCGCCGATTCCCTGCGTCCAGGACCTCTCGGTCCTGGTGGAACTGCGCGGCCAACGCCAGCTCGCCGACGTCGTCCGCGGTTCCGACGTTCGCGGCATCCTGGCCGGTCATCTGCACTACTCGACCACTGCCACCTTCGCCGGCGTTCCAGTGTCGGTGGCGTCGGCCACCTGCTACACCCAGGATCTGGGGTACGACGGCGGCGGCACCCGCGGGCAGGACGGTGCCCAGGCGTACAACCTGGTGCACGTCTATGAGGACACGATCGTCCACTCGGTGGTCCCGATCGGCGCATACCGGCCGGTGGGCGAGACGGTGCCGTTGCGTGAAACACGCCGCAGACTCGACGCCGCCGGGGTGCGGATCGCCGACGCAGCACCCGCCCGGCAGTTCACCGGCGCCTGACGCCCCGAGGCGTCAGACAGGCGCCCTACTACAACACCCGGGCCACTGCTCCGGTCATTTTTCCCAGGGCGCCTTGATGGGAAAGTACTTCTCCAGAAAGTCAGTGACCAGCCGGGCGCGCTCCTCGGCGGGAACCTCGGGGAAACTTCCATCATTGAGGCAGAAGAAATCGGTGTGCCGCTTGTCGAGCAGTTTGTTCAGGCCGCGCAGCCCTGACCGCATGGTGGTGTCGATGTACTGCACCTTCGCCGACTCCTGGGTCACGGCCCGGCCGGTCAGCAAAGCGTAGTAGTGGTACAGCGAGTTGGTGACCGAGATGTTGTCCTTGGCCCGGAACCGTGAGGCCGCGGTAGCGGCGAACTCGGCAGCGAACTCCTGTTCCATTTCCAGGAGCACACTGCGCCGCAGGGGCGCCGCCGTGTGTTCGAGGTGCCGGGTGGTGATCCTGCCGAACCGCTCATGCAACAGCCGCCGGTTGACCCGGGCGGCGTTCTCGAAGCCGCTGCGCTCGGCGTCGTTGTCGCCCAGTCCAATCCGGATGTCAGCCTGGATGAACTTGGTGATCCCGCCGGGGGAAAAGAACATGTCGGGGGACACCGGACGGCCGAAGAACATGTCGTCGTTCGAGTAGAGGAAATGCTCTGACAACCCCGGGATGTGCTGCAGTTGGCTTTCAACGGCCTGCGAGTTGTGGGTTGGAAGGACCGACGGGTCCTTGAAGTGTTCCTCAGAGCGGACCAGGGTCACCGAGGGGTGATCGGCCAGCCACTCGGGGGCGGCGGAGTCGGTGGCGATGAAGATCCGGCGGACCCACGGCGCGAACATGTACACCGACCGCAGGGCGTATTTCAGTTCGTTGATCTGGCGGAACCGTGCCTCGTGGTCGTCACCAGATCCCACCACTGCGCCCTGCATCCGGGCAGCCCTGGCCGCCTGGTACTCGGGTGAACTGCCGTCCACCCAGGAAAACACCAGGTCAATCTCAAAGTCGATGTCAGTGGCGTGATCGGCGAACATGTTGTCGATGGTTGGCCACATCAGGCCGTGCCGTTCCACGGACCCGCGGACCACCTCGGAGGAGGGGAGGGTGCGGCGGGTCAGGGAATTCTCGACGGGGAGTTCGATGGTGTCGCCGTCGAGCTTCCACAGTTCAATCTGCACTCCAGCGGACGGCCCGAAGGCGAGCCCGCCGATCGGTTCGATCCGGGGGCGGAACAGGCGGAAAATCCGGGCCTTGGCGCTGTGGGACAGGGAACCGTCCGTGACGAGGAGGGTGGTCCGGCGTTTGGTGTCCACGGTGCGGGAGTAGAACGGTTCGGTCTCGCAGGCCGCCACCAGGGCGTCCCGCAAGCGTTCACGGTGCTTGAGGTCAATAGCGATCACCGGACGCTCGTCATTGCCGCGCACCAGCAGGTACTCAATGGCGGCGTCCTCGAGTGCGGCGCGGATGAACAGCAGATCCTCGACCATCGCCTGGTGCGGTGTGACGCTCTGGTTGATCAGCGTGAACCGGCGTTTGACGGTGGTGATGTCGGTGCGATCGGTGAAGCGTGCGACGGCGGCGCGCGACGCCGACTCGAGGACTTCGGCCTCGTTAACGGGTTCGGGCGCGCCGAAATAGATATCGTGTTGGGCGGCAGTATCCGTAATGTGAGCCTCCAAGGGGGGTACCAGGTGTCTTAGCTCCATGATAAAGCCTGCTTCGCACCGAGCGTCCCGCCCCCTGACCCCCGGCGGCGTCGTCGTTCGCCCTTCAGTACGTGGAGTACAGCTCGCCGACGCGGAGCTCGACGTCAACCCGGTTGTCCACCCCCGGCAGAGGGCAGGCCCACGCCTCGTCATAGGCACACGACGGGTTGTACGCGAAGTTCAGGTCGAGGATGAGCCGGTCACCGACCACCCCGAGATGCGAACCCTTGACGGTGTCCAGCAGATAACGCCCGCCCCCGTAGGTTCCGCCGGGCTGGCCTGCGGAGCCGTCGCGCACCGGCAGGAACAGCCCGCCCCCGTAGGAGGCGAGCCGCCACAGGGCCAGCCGCCCGACGCCGTCGAGCCCCACGGTGCCGAGCCGCTGGAACGTCACTGTCCCGTCCGTCCCGGTGGGGACGGTCATCTCCTCGCCCACACCGTCGTCGTCGATCACTGCCTCAAACCGGTAGTCCGACTGGTACCCGGCTACCGCGAGGCCGACGAAGGAGGCGGCCGCCGTCGCATCCAGCGGCGATGCGGGATGGGTGGCGAACAGCCGGTCCCGTCCTGCACGCCACAGGGTATGCGCCGACGACGGCGACCCGGACTGCGCGCGAGCACGCACCTGCGCATAGAGGTCGAAAACCTGCTGTCGCCAGTCGGCAATCTGGAGTGCTGTAGTGGCTGTAGGCATCCTCCAAGCCTAGTGGCCCACGCTGGGGGCGCCCGTCACGGACAACCGGAAAACAGTTGCCCCAGCGTACTGTGTCACCTGTGACCACCGGCATCTTCTTCATCGTTCTGTTCTCCATTCTGCTCGGTGCCATCGCGCAACGGATCGCCGGCCTGGGTTTTGCCCTGCTGATTGCGCCGTTCCTGGTCATCATCCTGGGCCCGCACGAGGGAGTGGTGCTGGTCAACATGTGCGGGGTGGTGTCCTCGGCCCTGATCGTGGGGCGGGTCTGGAAGGACATTGACTGGAACATGTTCCGGTGGATGGTGATCCCCTCCGTGTTCGGCTCGGTCCCCGGGTCCATCGCCGCGGTGATGCTGCCGTCCGCACCCTTGTCGGTGACAGTGGGCGGCGTCGTCCTCGTCGCGCTCTCGGTGTCACTGGTACTGCAACGCTCGTCGGTGGTGGTGCGCGGCAATACGCCCAAGGCCATCGCGGGGTTCGCTGCTGGCCTGACCAATTCCATGGCCGGGGTCGGCGGTCCGGCGGTCAGCGCGTACGCACTGTTGTCCCGCTGGCCGCAACGGCCCTTTGCCGCCACCCTGCAGCCGTTCTTCGTGGTGATCGGGCTGGTCACCCTGGCGGTCAAACTCAGCCTCGACCCCTCGGACGCCCCAGCGCTGCAATGGTGGATGTGGACTGCCATCGGCGTCGTGATCGTGACCGGGATCTTCGCCGGCGAGAAGCTCTCCCGGTTCATTAAGGACGATCACGCCCGTTTCTTTGTGATTGTGATCGCTTTCGTTGGTGCCGCAGCCGCATTGGTCAAGGGATTGCTGGATCTTCTTGTCTAACGCGGGGTCCGTGTCCTCGAACCGGGCGGCCGGGCCGCGTCGCTGAACGTCGGAGGCTGCAGCCGGTGGCACCATTGAGGAGATGAAACTTCCACTCCGTATGCCCGGTCGGCGTGCCCTGCCCATGCCCCTGTGGCTGCAGGGTGTGTTCGAGTTGGCGCAGTCAGCAGTGATCTCCGGGCTGCTGATCCTGGTCCCCCTGGCCGCTGTCTGGGTAGCGGGTGGGTTCGCCGACCGTACGGCCACCGCGATGCTGCACCTGGTTGGGCAGGCTTGGCTCCTGATCCACGGGGTACCCCTTGAAATCGCTTTTTCCGCGGCAGACCCGGACGGGACCGGTGTCACGGGACTCCTCGCCGTCGTGCCGCTGGGGCTCACCCTGATCCCTTTCCTGCTGGCGTGGCGGGCGGGCCGACGCCTTGCCCGGGCGTCGTACTCCGACCAACTGTGGCAGGCACTGCTTGGAGCGCTCGGAATCTACTCGGTGATCGGGGCCGGCGTTGCCTACCTCTCCACCACTGCTGAAGTGACCGTTCCGCTGGCCGGCGGTGCGCTGATCCCACTCGTGTCGGCGGGCCTGGGACTGGTGATTGGTGCCTACCGGGAGGCAGGGGAGTGGAGCCGGTTAATCGGCGTCGAACGCGCCGCCTGGCTCGCGAAGACCAGCCAGCACTCCCGGTGGGCCGGATCCTACGCCTGGTCGGGTGTGCGGGCCGGTTTCGTGGCGCTCACCGTCTCCCTCGGGCTGTCAGCGCTGCTGCTGGCGGTGACGTTCGGGCTGCGGTGGGCGGAGCTGGCGGCCGTCTACCAGCGCCTTGACGCGGGGATTGTCGGTGGGAGCGCCCTGACCCTCGGGCAGCTCGGCTTCCTGCCCAACCTGGTGGTGTGGACCCTCGCCTGGGCATCCGGCACCGGCTTCGCGCTCGGCTCCGGCAGCGCTATTACCCCGCTGACCACCAGTGCTGGCCCGTTGCCTGCCCTGCCGGTCCTTGCCGCGGTGCCGCCGGGCACCCTCGAATACGGGTTGGCGGCGCTCGCCATTCCCGTCCTTGCGGGTCTGCTGGCCGGCTGGTGGTTCTTCAGGGAAGGCGAGAATCACTTCGACGAGTGGCTGGAAATCAAGATGGAGGCGCGGTGGTTCACTGCCAGCATCTCCACCCTGGCAGCCGCAGTGCTGATCGGCGTCACCGCCGGTGTGGCGGCAGGGGTGCTCGCGTGGGTGTCCCGCGCGTCGCTGGGCCTCGGGCGGCTGGTGGATCTGGGACCCAACCCGGCGTGGGTGGCACTCCTGATTGCCGCTGAGGTGGCGGTCGGCGCCGTCATCGGCTACGCGGCGGGCCCGCTGCTGGAGCGGGAAGGCCGCCAAAACAGTGGCTGACCCGCAAACGAGTGGCTGACCCGCAAACAAGTGGTGGGGCAACCGCTCAGGTGCGGGGCCGCTACTCAGGTGCGGGGCCGCCACTTTCCTGCGGCAGAATCTAGGAGCCCGGGAGGAGCCCGCCAAGGTTCATCAGGTCATCCTGGCACGCACTCTGCGCCGCGTTGGTGAGCGCCGTGCTCATGCAGTCCTCGTAGTCGGCGGTGACCGGCCACAACGCCACCTGGGCGCCGGTTCCGACGACCAGGAATGCCGTTGCTACCAGCCCGATCACCGTGGTGACACGCAGCATCCCCGGGAGTTTGTCCCGCACCGCCCGCACCAGGGCGAAAATCCCGAGTACCAGAGCGGCCAGACCGAAAACCAGGCCAAAGACCTTCCACGGCAAGGGGAGCGTGCCGGTCAGGATGGCACCGAGCATCGCCAGCAGGAACCACCTGAAGTAGGTCCGCGTCCTGGCCAGCTCTTTTTCCCCGGGCGACCCGGGGCCGGGCGTGGCGGGAGCTGGCTTGGCGGGGCGGGGGCTCTCGTTCATGGTTTAACCCTAGGGTAGAGCGCAGCCTATGGTTGACCCATGCGCATCGTAGTCCTGGTTTCCGGCACCGGATCCAACCTTCAGGCGGTCATCGACGCCGTGAACACCGGCACCCTTGACCTCACCATCGCCGCCGTCGGAGCCGACCGCCCGGACACCTACGGGGTGGAGCGCTCCACCGCTGCCGGGATCGACGGGTTTGTGGTGGACTTCAGGTCCTTCGACCGGCGCGCCGACTGGAACGCGGCTTTGACGGAGAAGGTCGCGTCCTATGCACCGGACTACGTGGTGTCCTCGGGGTTCATGCGGATTGTCGACCAGGGCTTCCTCGACGCCTTCCCCCACCGCTACCTGAACACGCATCCCGCCCTGCTGCCCAGCTTCCCCGGTGCCCACGGGGTGCGGGACGCCCTGGCTTACGGAGTCAAGGTGACCGGGTGCACGGTGATGATCGCAGACGCCGGCGTCGACACTGGGCCCATCCTTGCGCAGGCCGCCGTCGAGGTGCTCGACGACGACACCGAGGCGTCCCTCCACGAACGCATCAAGGTGAAGGAGCGGACCCTGCTCATCCAGACCCTCCGCCGACTCAGCCAGGAACAGGGCTGATATGGCACTCATCGACAACGCCGTCTACGTCGATGGCAAGAGAGAACCAAACCCGGATTCCCTCGACGATACCTTCGAAATCATGCGCGCCAGCGGTGGTATGGCATGGATCGGCCTATACCGACCGGACGACGAGGAGCTCACCACGGTCGCCGACGAGTTTTCCCTCCACCACCTAGCGGTTGAAGACGCCCTGAAGGGTCATCAGCGGTCCAAACTGGAACGCTACGGGTCAACCCTGTTTGTGGTGCTGCGCCCGGCGCGCTACCTCGACGATGAGGAGAAAGTGGAGTTTGGGGAGCTCCACGTGTTCATTGGCGAGGATTTTGTGGTCACCGTCAGGCACGCCGAATCACCCAACCTGGGAAGGGTCCGCAACCGGCTGGAGGAGAGCCCCGAACTGCTTTCGCTGGGGCCGGCCGCGGTGCTCTACGCCATCCTCGACGAGGTGGTGGACGAGTATGAGCCGGTGGTGAACGGGCTCGAGAACGACATCGACGAGATCGAAAACGAGCTCTTCGGCGGCGACCCGGGGGTCTCCCGGCGTATCTACGATCTGCACCGCGAGGTGATCGAGTTCCAGCGGGCCACCCAGCCGCTGCAATTCATGGTGGAGAATCTTCAGCGCGGTTCCGAGAAGTACCATCTTGACCCTGAGGTGAACCGTCGGTTGGGTGACGTGCTGGACCATGTGATCCGGCTGATTGAACAGGTGAACACGTTCCGCACCCTGCTGCAGAACGCCCTCACCGTTCACTCGACACTCGTTGCCCAACGCCAGAATGAGGAGATGACACGGTTGACCGAGACGTCCCTGGCACAGAATGAGGAGGTCAAACGGATCTCCTCCTGGGCCGCGATTCTCTTCGCCCCCACCTTGGTGGCCGCCATCTACGGCATGAACTTCGACGTGATGCCAGAATTGCACTGGGCCTTCGGCTACCCGTTCGCCCTGGTGCTGATGGCAGCCACAGGTGTCGGCCTCTACCTGGCGTTCAAGCGGAACCGCTGGTTGTAGCGCGCTATCCGGTGGTCACCAGCTTGGTCGCGTGGTCGTAGGTGAATGTCACAGCCCCACCCGGATGGTCGAGCACGATGTTGTTGCCGCCCCTGACACCGCCGGCGCCATAATTTTCGTCCCAGCTGCGGTTCAGCGCCGCCTTGAATTGGTACGATCCGGCCGGAAGATCGGCGACCGCCAGTTTCCACAGGGAATCCGCCGGATCCAGGCTGAGCTGCGCCTCAGCACAGTCCGGTAGCCAGTCGCCGTCGCACCCCAGTGCGGCATTGAAGCTACCCGGAACCGAGACAGCCTCCGGTGGAGCGACCTGCGCCGGACCGACCGTCACGGTTCTGATGTCGCTGGCTACCCCGTCGAGCAGCGCCCGGTACCTGAGTTCGGTGCCGTCGGGGAGTTCCTGGGCGGAGAGGTCATCCACCGCCGTGTAGGCGGGGGACGAATCATCCGAGCCCAGCGGCAGCCAGTCGCCGCCGACGCTGCGCTCAAAGTCGACCACGTGGGACGGCTTCTCGGGATCGACTACCGCGCTGAGGCGTACCTCGCCCTGTACGTTGCTGCCCTCGGCGGGCGACGTGATGGTCACCTTCGGAGCGGGGACTACCGCGGTACGGGTCGAGCTGGCAGCGGTGTGCCCGCCGTTGTCCAGCACCGCGGCCCGGTACTGCACGTCGGTGCCCGGCTCCAGTGCGCTGGTGTCGTGGAACACCCGGTACGGGGCATTGTCGTCGGTACCGATCGGTGTCCACCCCCCGTTTGCCGTCCGCGCCTCAAAGCTCACCTGATAGAACGAGGATCCCTCGACGTCAACTCCCACTTCCATCCGGCCGTTGTCATCAGCGGCCGGCACCGGCTCGCGCAAGGTGACGGCGGGCGCCTCGTCGGAGCGGGGAATCCGCCCGGAAGACTGATAGACCACCGTGGACAGCGCGGGTACCTCAACGGTCAGGGTGCCGGTCCCCGAGCTCTTCACCTTCCGGTCCGCATTGCCGTATACCTTCTGGAATGATTTACCGGCGACATAGGTGGGGATCTGCGCGGTTTGCGGCTCGGTGCTGTTGTTCAGCGCCACCACGTACTCGCGCTGACGTTTCGCGTCGATCCGTGAGAACGCGTAGATACCCTGGCCCTCCGCTGCGTAACGGTTCTGGTGGGCGCCGTCGCGCAGCGCCGGGTGCTTCTCGGTGATCGCGGCGAGTTCGCTGATCTTCCGGTACAGCGGATGTCCGGTAGCGAAGTTGTCGGTGGCGTGCGTCGCGTCGGTTCCCAGCAGGTCGTCGTCCAGGTAGTCCGGCACCTGGCTGGCGAACAGGGTCTGCCGTGCGTCCTGGTCACCGCCCGGACCGGTGAAGCCCTGTTCATCCCCGTAGTAGATCACCGGGTTGCCCCGGGAAAAATACATCAGTTCGTGGGCGAGCTCACTGCGGTCGAGCCACTGCGCGTCCCCGGCGTCGGGGTTGTCGGCGGTGATGAAGCTGCCGATCCTGCCCATGTCGTGGTTGCCCAGGAAGGTGGGCAATGAGTAGGCGTTCGAGTCGGCGTCGGTGTACCAGTCGTCCCCGACGAAGAACTCACCGAGCGCCGAGGCGTCAGTTCCCCGTGACGCGAAATTCCGCGCCGCTTCCTGGAACGGGAAGTCCAGCACCGACTGCATCTTGTTGCGGGTGGTGAACTGGGAGGTGAAGCTCTTGGTGGTGTCGAACACCTCGCCGAACATGAAGAACTCGTCCTTGCCCTCGTCCTTGGCGAATTGCAGGACATCGGGGCCGAACTCCTGCCAGAACTCGTCGTTGACGTGCTTCATGGTGTCGATCCGGAAGCCGTCGACGCCGAAGTCAGCAATCCACGTCTGGTAGATCTCCTTCATCCCGTCCACCACCGTGGGGTGTTCGGTGAAGAGGTCGTCGAGGCCGAAGAAATCCCCGTAGAAGGAATCCTCCCCGGCAAAGGTGGTGTCGCCGCGGTTGTGATAGAGCGCCGGGTCGTTGAGCCAGGCCGGAACCTTGAGCGTCTCCTCGCCCGGTTCGAGAACCGGGCTGTACGGGAACGACGACGCCGGGTCCAGCTCGGGAAAGGTCCCGGTGCCAGCGAAGTCCCGGTCATCGAAGGTGTCACCGTCGGCCGTGGTGTAGGGCGCCGCATCCTTGGAGACGTAGGGCATCCGGGCGCCCTCTTCATAGCCGATCACGTCAGCGGTGTGGTTGGTGATGATGTCGAAATACACCTTCATGCCACGGCTGTGTGCTTCGTCGATGAGCGCTTTGAGGTCGTCGTTGCTGCCGAGATGCGGGTCGATCTGGGTGAAATCGGTAATCCAGTACCCGTGATAGCCCGCCGAGTTGTCCTCGGGCTGGACCGCCTTGTTCTTGAAACTCGGAGTCAGCCAGATGGACGTGGTGCCGAGGCCTTCGATGTAGTCGATCTGATCGAGCAGACCGGCGAGGTCGCCGCCGTTGTAAAAGCCCTTCCGGGTGGGATCGAAGCCGGACACCATCGGATCGGAGCCGAGTCCGCCGTCGTCGTTGGCTACCTCCCCGTTGGCGAAGCGGTCCGCCATCACGAAATAGAAGTTCTCGTCGGTCACGGGCCCGCGCACCGAGTTCAGGCCCCGGGGGGAGTCTGGATCGGCGGTCCTGGCCTGGGTGGGGGCGGCGGCAGTACCCGCGGCAAGGAGAGTGGCGAGGGCGACGGCGGTGGCGCGGCGGGCGAACATATAAACCTCCGGGTTGACTGATCCTCATTTCAGCGTGGTGCACGTCACACCCGGTGTCAATGCCTGCCTAGCCGTCTGTCAACGCCCTGCCGCGTGTCTCCGGCGCGTTGAACGCCATCCACACCACCGCCACCAGCACCAGCAGCCCGGTCGCAGCGAAGGTGAGCGGCAGTCCCAACACGGGCCAGAGCAGCGAACCGAAGATCAGCGGCACCAGCCCTGCCCCGACGCGGGACACTGTTGACGCCCAGCCGAACCCTGAGGCACGGAGCTCGGTGGGGTAGAGCTCCGATACGTACGTGTACAGCACCGGGATGGCGACCTGGATCAGGAACCCGAACAGCAGCAGCCAGGCTGTCGCGACGGCGGGTAGCTCGACTGTCAGGGCGAAGATCACCAGCACGACGGCGGACAGCGGGCCCGAGACGGCGAGGACCCATTTGCGGCCCACCCGCTCCACGAGCAGCGCAGCAGCGACGACGCCGAAGAAACCTACGGCTGTCATCCCGGCGGTGGTGAGGAAGGCAACCGACTGTTTGTAGCCTGCCTGCACTAGAATCTGGGGCATCCAGGTCAGGGCGCCGTAGTAGACCAGGAGGATGCTCAGGAAGAGACCCCACGCGGCAAGGGTGATCCGCCAGTCGAACCGCCACAGCGCGGGAAGCTGCCCGGAGATTGAGCCGATGGACAGTTTCGGCGCTTCGGCGGGGGTGGGAAGCCGCCACGGTGTGCGGGCGGCACCGGTGCGGTCCACCAGATCGTTGATGACCGCCTCCGCCTCGGCCCGTCGGCCTTTCTGGACCAGGAACAGCGGGGACTCGGGCACCGAGCGGCGGACCCAGAACACCAGCAGAGCGGGCAGCACCATGACGAGCATCAGGTAACGCCAGTCGCCGAAGGCAGTCATCAGCAGAGCCGAGACCACCCCGCACAGGGCAGCCCCGATCGGCCACCAGGCGTCCATCGCGGTGAGCACGCGGCCCCGGTGTTTACGCGGCGTGAACTCACCGACCAGGGCGTAGTCCACCGGGATGCAGCCGCCCAGCCCGAACCCGGCCATGAACCTGAAGACGCAGAACCAGATGAAGTCGGGAGAAAATGCACCCAGGACGGTGAAGATGGAGAAGATCAGCAGGGTGAGCGTGAACGCCCGCTTCCGGCCGATGATGTCGGCTATGGACCCCCACGCGAACGCGCCGATGGCCATGCCGATCAGGTTGGACGTCGCCACCCACGCAGCTTCGCCCGGCGCGAGGTCCCAGTAGTCCGACAGCAGAGGGATCAGATACCCGTTGAGGGTCACATCCCAGGCATCGAACATGAAGCCGAGGCCGCCGATGAGGAAAATCTTCCCCTGCACCCTCCAGCGCCACGGCAATTCCTGCACCACCTGGTCTCCGGTGGGTACTTCGGTTTCGGTGCTCACGGGGACACTGTACCGCCGGAGCATCGGGGTCGACGAGAGCTGGGGGCAGTAGGCCCCGTGACCTAGACTAAAAGCGATCCCACCCGCAGCGAAAATCCTGGAGCCACCGCGTGAGCCTGAACCATCTTGACCAAGTTCCCATCCGCCGGGCACTGATCTCGGTGTACGACAAGACGGGGTTGGAGGAGTTGGCCAGGGGGCTGCACCGCGCCGGCGTCAGCATCGTCTCCACCGGGTCCACAGCCAAGCGCATCGCCGCCGCGGGAGTCCCCGTGACCGAGGTGTCCGAGCTGACCGGCTTCCAGGAATGCCTCGATGGCCGGGTCAAGACACTGCACCCGATGGTGCACGCCGGAATCCTGGCGGACCGCCGCCGCGAGGACCACGTCGAGCAGCTCCGCCAGCTCGAGGTGGAGCCCTTCGATCTCGTGGTGGTAAACCTTTATCCCTTCGTCGACACGGTGAAGTCCGGGGCTGGCGAGGACGACGTCGTCGAGCAGATCGACATCGGCGGGCCCGCCATGGTGCGCTCGGCGGCGAAGAACCACCCCTCGGTGGCTATTGTGGTGGACCCGGCGCGGTACGGCGACGTGGTGGCCGCCGCCGACGCCGGTGGGTTCGACCTCAGCGCACGACGCCGGTTGGCTGCGCTCGCGTTCTCCCACACCGCCGCCTATGACAACTCGGTGGCCGCCTGGACCGCCTCCCAGTTCGGGGACGGCACCACCGACGGCGACTCCTGGCCCGCCTACGCCGGTATCGCCCTGGAACGTTCCGAGGTGCTGCGCTACGGCGAAAATCCGCATCAGGACGCCGCCCTGTACGTGGAGAAGGGCGCCACCCCGGGCATCGCCCAGGCTGACCAGCTGCACGGCAAAGCCATGAGCTACAACAACTACGTAGACGCGGACGCCGCCCTGCGCGCTGCCTTCGACTTCGACCAGCCCGCGGTCGCCATCATCAAACACGCCAACCCGTGTGGTGTGGCGGTCGGCGCAACCGACACCGACGACCCGATCGCTGACGCGTACGCCAAGGCGCACGCCTGCGACCCGGTGTCGGCTTTTGGCGGCGTCATCGCCGCCAACCGGACCGTCACCGCCGCCATGGCCACCGCAGTGAAGGACGTTTTCACTGAGGTGGTCATCGCCCCCGACTTCGCCCCCGAAGCCGTCACCATCCTGTCCGCCAAAAAGAACATCCGCCTGCTGACCCTGCCTGAGGGGTACCGGCGGGACCCGGCGGAGATCCGGCAGGTATCCGGTGGAGTGCTGGTGCAGCTGGCCGACACGGTGAAGGCCGACGGCGATGCACCGGAAACCTGGACCCTCGCCGCGGGACCCGCCGCCGATGAGCGCACCCTCGCCGACCTCGCGTTCGCCTGGACCGCTTGCCGGGCCGCTAAATCCAACGCCATCCTCCTCGCTGACGGTGGGGCGGCCGTGGGGGTCGGCATGGGCCAGGTCAACCGGGTCGATTCCTGCAGGCTCGCCGTCGAACGGGCGAATACCCTGGCCGGCGACGGGGTCAACCGCTCACGAGGCGCGGTGGCGGCGTCGGACGCGTTTTTCCCCTTCGCTGATGGCCTGCAGATCCTGCTCGACGCCGGCGTGCGCGCCGTGGTGCAGCCGGGCGGGTCAGTGCGGGACCAGGAGGTGGTCGACGCGGCGACTGCGGCAGGCGTTACCATGTATTTCACCGGCACCCGGCACTTCTTCCACTAGCCGGCATAACAGAGACGGCGGGGCCCATGGAGATCGCATCGATTCTCACCCTTGCGGCAGGGATGGCGCTGATCGGTTCGGCTTTCGCGCGCGGAGTGTCGCCGGGAACCCGGATGATCTCCGCCTTCCTCGGTCTGGCTGTGGTGCTGTTCGCCGTCTTGACGTTGTTCCTGGGCGCCACGCCGGGAGTGTTCCTGTGGATTATTGCCGGCGTGTTTGCCGTCAGGAACTTCCGCGCCGCGAGCCGGCACCAGAAGAAGGTGGACGCCGGGCTGGACCCGGTGCGCCACCCCAATCTGGCGGATCTGCGTCCGCTCAACCTGCCCGCCTGGGCGCCGCAGGTCCCCGGAATGACCCGACCCGGGACTCACGGACTGCCCGCCGCGCTCACCCCAAAAGCCTTTCGTGGTCAGGCGGCGTCTTACCCGACCGCCGGTCAGGCACCCGGCCACAATCCGGCGCCCGATACCCGCGGGCTGCGGCCCGCCCCTGCCACCGACCGGTGGGGAAAAGCAATCGCACCCGGCGCCATGATGGACCGCTGGGGAAATATTGTTCGAGCCGAAGGGCTGCCCCCCATTTAGGGCACCAATAGTGGCCTGTGGCATAGTTGGGCAGGATAAAACCAGTACAAATCGCGGGCCGAGCCGCGTCCATCACAATGGCCGCCGGCCCACCATCGCAAGGAGACCGTGTGACTGACGCGCCTGCAACGAAAATCAAGGTTCAGGGTTCGGTTGTCGAACTCGACGGCGACGAGATGACCCGGATTATCTGGCAGTTCATCAAGGACCGCCTGATCAACCCGTACCTGGATATCGACCTCAAGTACTACGACCTCTCCATCCAGAACCGCGACGCCACCGATGACCAGGTGACCATCGACGCCGCGAACGCCATCAAGGAGCACGGTGTGGGCGTCAAGTGCGCCACCATCACCCCCGATGAGGCACGCGTCGAAGAGTTCGGCCTGAAGAAAATGTGGGTTTCGCCCAACGGCACCATCCGCAACATCCTGGGCGGCGTGGTCTTCCGCGAACCGATCATCATCTCCAACATTCCGCGTCTGGTGCCGGGCTGGAACAAGCCCATCATCATCGGCCGCCACGCCCACGGCGACCAGTACAAGTCCACCAACTTCAAGGTGCCGGGTCCCGGCAAGGTCACCATGATGTTCGAGCCCGCCGATGGCTCCGAGCCGATGAAGTTCGACGTCGTCACCATGCCTGAAGAGGGCGGCGTGGCCATGGGCATGTACAACTTCAACGAGTCGATCCGTGACTTCGCCCGGGCGTCCTTCGCCTACGGCCTGCAGCGCCAGTACCCGGTGTACCTCTCCACGAAGAACACCATCCTGAAGGCCTACGACGGCCAGTTCAAGGATCTCTTCCAGGAAATCTTCGACGCCGAATTCAAGGACCAGTTCGAGGCTGCCGGCCTCACCTACGAGCACCGCCTGATCGACGACATGGTGGCCTCCGCCATGAAGTGGGAGGGCGGCTACGTCTGGGCCTGCAAGAACTATGACGGCGACGTCCAGTCCGACACGGTCGCCCAGGGCTTCGGCTCGCTGGGTCTGATGACCTCGGTGCTAATGACCCCGGACGGCAAGACCGTCGAAGCCGAGGCAGCTCACGGCACCGTGACCCGTCACTTCCGCCAGCACCAGCAGGGCAAGCCCACGTCCACGAACCCGATCGCGTCGATCTTCGCGTGGACCCGTGGGCTGATGCATCGCGGCAAGCTGGACAACACCCCCGAGGTCATTACCTTCGCTGAGACCCTCGAGGATGTGGTCATCAAGACCGTCGAGGCCGGTCACATGACCAAGGACCTCGCGGCTCTCGTCGGCCCGGACCAGGCGTACCAGACCACCGAGGACTTCCTTGCGACCCTCGATGACAACCTGAAGGCACGCCTGAGCTAGTACTTGCTCGGACAGGCACGCTTGAATAGACACGTTTGAATAGACACAGAGAGACCCGGCGGAAATCCGCCGGGTCTCTCTGGTTTCAGGGTCGGCTGCGTCTGTGCCCCGCTGCTTCTCATGCCCGCCGTATCTCGGAGCTACTCCCCGTCGCCGTCCCCGTCGTTGGCGTAGCGCAGCCCCAGCTGGTCCCGGACTCCGTCGAGGAGCCGCATGGTGTTCAACGTGTCGGCCCACGGCATGGTGGGGCTCTCCGTGAGTCCCTGCTGGATGCAGCGGGTGGTTTCGCGCAGCTCATAGACGTAGCCGCGGCCGGCCTGCTCAAAGGTTTCCACCCGTTGCTCGCCCTGATGCGGCTGAATGGTCAGCTCCCGCGGGTTGTGCAGTACCGACCCGGTCCGCAACCAGCCGGCCGAACCTGACACGGTCGCCTGGCCGGGGCCGGAGGACACCAACGACGACGTCAGCTGGGCCTGCGCACCGTTCCGGTAGGTGAGGGTGAGCCCGTTCTGGGTGTCGATGCCGTCGTCGTTCAGGACAGCGGTCGCCGTCACCGCTGAGGGGAAGCCGAGCGCGCCGAGCGCCCAGGTCAGCGGGTAGACGGTGAGGTCGAGCAGTGCTCCGCCGCCGGCGGCCGGGTCCCACAGCCGGTGGTCGCGCCCGTGGTCGGAGGGGAAGCCAAGATCGGCCTGGACCCACTGGATGTCGCCGAGCTCTCCGGAGTGGATGATTTCCCAGGCCCGGTTGACGCTCGGCAGGAAGCGGCTCCAGAGGGCTTCCATGAGGAAGAGGTTGCTGGCGCGGGCCAGGTCGATCAGCTCCGCGGCCTCCCGCGCGTTGACAGTGAACGCCTTCTCGCACAGGACGTGCTTTCCCGACTCGAGGGCGGCCTTGGCCACCTCGTAGTGCTGGGCGTGGGGCGTCGCGATGTAGGCGACGTCGACGTCGGGATCGTTGAAGAGGTGCTGGTACCCGGTGACGCCGTCGGCGTCGTGGTAGCTCGACACGAAACCGAACTGCTTGGCGAAGGCCTGGGCTGACGCCTGGGACCGGGAGCTGACCGCCTGCAGGACGCTGTCTTCCAGCCCCGCAAGATCATGCGTGACATTGCTGGCAATGCGCCCGGTGGCGACGACTCCCCAGCGGAGCGGTTCGCCGGTGGCTGCGAACGGATCGGCGGCGCCGGGTGCGGCGCAGGGCGGTTGGGGGATCTGCCGGGCAGGTTGGAGGGAGTTCATCGTTCTATCTTTGCCTGCCTGCCGGCAAAAAAGTAGCCCGGCCCCATCGGGACCGGGCTACTTAAGACAAGCTGGTTACTCGTTGACGATCTCGGAAAGCGTTGGATCGTTTTCGTAGGCTGCAGCAGCGTTTTCCTTGGTGACGATCTGTGGTTCCAGCAGGTACGCGGGAACAACCTTGACGCCGTTGTCGTAGGAATCGGGATCGTTGATCTCGAGTTCCTCACCTGCGCCGAGTCCCTGAACCATTTCAATGGAGTGGGCGACGAGGGCGCGGGTGTCCTTGTTGATGGTGGAGTACTGCTCGCCGGCCATGATGGAGCGAACCGATTCGACCTCGGAGTCCTGCCCGGTCACGACGGGGAGGTCCTTGCCGCTAGCCTGAACCGACGTCAGGATGGCGCGGGCCAGGGTGTCGTTGGGGGAGAGGACGCCGTGGAGTTCCTCGGAACCGTAGGTGCCGGTGAGGAGGGTGTCCATGCGGGTCTGCGCGTTGCCGGCTTCCCAGCCCTGGGTGACAGCCTGGTTGAATTCGGTCTGACCGGAGGTGACGACGACGTTGCCGGATTCGATCTCAGGCTCGAGGATGCTCATTGCACCGTCGAAGAAGACCTGGGCGTTGGCGTCATCGGGTGAGCCAGCGAACAGCTCGATGTTGTACGGGCCTTCGCCGCGCTCAGCCATGCCGTCGAGCAGTGCCTGGCCCTGCAGCTCGCCCACCTGGAAGTTGTCGTAGGCCACGTAGTAGTCGACGTCTTCCGTGTTGGTCAGCAACCGGTCATATGCGATGACGGTGATGCCGGCTTCCTTCGCCTGGGCCAGCTGGGTTCCCAGCTGGGCGCCGTCAATGGCTCCCACAATCAGAACCTCGACGCCGTTGGTAATCATGGAGCTGATCTGGTTCTGCTGCTCAGAAACGCCACCGTTGGCGAACTGAACATCGGGGTCGTACCCGGCGTCGGTCAGACCATCGTTGAACAGGCCCTCAGCGAGCACCCAGTTCTCCGACGTCTTCTGGGGCAGGGCGACGCCGATCGCTGCGCCGTCCTCAAATCCGCCTTCTCCTTCGGTTTCGGTCCCGGCATCGCGGCCGCAACCAGAGATGGCCAGTGCTGAAATCGCGGCGATTGCCGCTAGTGAACGTGCGTACTTGCGCATTACTGCTCCTTTAGTGAACTAAGTGACTAACTGCTGAAGTGTTGGTTTGGGTTAGCGGGCCGAGACGTCATTGGAAATGACCGTCTCGGTGGCTGTCGGCAGTTCGGGTTTCCCCTTGTTGCCGAAATTCTTCATGATCATGCCGGTGATGGAGGGCTTGCCCTGGCTCTTGTTGTAGACGTCAAAGGCGACTGCGACCAGCAACACGAGGCCCTTGATGATTTGAGTCAGGTCGGCGCCGACGCCGAGCAGTTGCAGACCGTTGTTCAGCACAGCCATGACGAGCCCGCCAATGACTGACCCTACGACCGTGCCCACACCACCGGTGACAGCGGCGCCGCCAATGAACACCGCGGCAATGGCATCGAGTTCCCAGCCGACGCCGTCAAACGGTCCCGATGCTGTGGAACGTCCGACGAAGATCATGCCGGCCAGTGCGGCCAGGATGGACATGTTCATCATGACGAGGAAATCGACCCGACGGCTACGGACCCCCGACAGTTTCGCGGCGTGGCGGTTGCCACCGACTGCGTATACATGGCGGCCAATGATGGTTTTGGTGGAGATGAAGCCATAGATGATGACGAGCGCACCGAGGATCAGCCCGGGGACGGGGAACGAGGTACCGGGGTTACCGGTGGCGAACAGGTAGGTCGCGTACAGGATGACCGCCGACAGCAGGAACATTTTGACGACGGAAACCCAGACGGGGGGTGCTTCGGCGCCGATCTTCGCGAACCGGCGGCGGGTGCGTACTTCGTTGTAGATCACCGCGGCGACGAGGGCAAACCCGAGCAACAGGGTCAGGTTGTTGTACCCGAAGCTCGGCCCAATTTCCGGCAGGTACCCGGCACCGATGAACCGGAACTCCTGAGGGACGGGAACGGTGTTGGACTGGCCGACAAACTGGTTGGCGCCCCGGAAAAGCAGCATGCCCGCCAGGGTGACGATGAAGGCTGGAATGCCGACATACGCCACCCAGAAGCCTTGCCACGCCCCAATCAGCGCGCCCAGGACCAGGCCGACGACGATCCCCAGGTACCAGGGGAAGTCCCAGTCCCGCATCACCAGGGCGACGACGATCCCGGCGAACGCTGCGATGGAACCGACCGACAGGTCGATGTGGCCGGCGATTATCACCAGCACCATCCCGATCGCGAGGATCAGGATGTACGAGTTGCCGTTGAAGAGGTTCATCATATTGCCGGAGGTGAGAGTCTTTCCGCCGGTCATGATCTGGAAGAAGACGACCAGGGCGAGCAGGGCGAAGATCATCCCGAATTGCCGCGTATCGCCGCCAAAGAGTTGTTTGAGGGAGGTCATGGGGTGGTCCTAAAAGCTAGGCAGTCTTCCTGCGGGCGGTCATAAGTTTCATCAACGATTCCTGGTCGGCTTCGCCACGGGCTAGTTCGCCCGTGATGGCTCCCTCGAAGATGGTGTAGATACGGTCTGAGATGCCCAGGAGTTCCGGCAACTCCGAGGAGATGACGATCACTCCCTTGCCTTGATTGGCGAGTTGCTGAATGATCCCGTAAATCTCGTACTTGGCGCCCACATCGATCCCCCGGGTGGGTTCGTCGAGAATCAGCAGGTCTGGGTCGGTGAACATCCACTTGGCGAGAACCACCTTCTGCTGGTTACCGCCCGAGAGCTTCGAGACCCCTTCGTTGACCGACGGTGTCTTGGTGCGCAGGGACTTGCGGTATTTTTCGGCGACGACGAATTCCTCGTCGTTGTCGACCACCAGTCCGCGGGTGATCTTCTTCAGCGCCGCAGATACGGTGGTGGTTTTGATGTCGTCGAGCAGGTTCAGCCCGAGGGTCTTCCTGTCCTCGGTGACGTAGGCCAGCCCGTGTTTGATGGCGGACGGTACCGATTTGAGGGTGACCTGCTCGCCGTCTTTGTAGATTTCGCCGGAGATGAAGTTACCGTAGGAGCGTCCGAAGATGGAGCGGGCGAGCTCGGTGCGTCCTGCGCCCATCAGTCCCGCAAATCCAACGATTTCGCCTCTGCGGACCTTGAAGCTGGAGTCCTTGCAGACCAGCCGGTCGGCAACAGCCGGGTGGCCGACAGTCCAGTTGCGGACCTCAAAGAAGGTCTCGCCGATCTTCGGGGTGTGGTCGGGGAAGCGTGATTCAAGGGATCGTCCCACCATGCCCCGGATGATCCGGTCCTCATCGACGCCGTCGTTCTTCACATGCAGCGTCTCGATGGTTTTGCCGTCGCGGATGATCGTGATGGAGTCGGCGATCTGCTCGATCTCGTTGAGCTTGTGCGAGATCATGATGCAGGTAATGCCCTTGGAGCGTAGCCCGGCCATCAGGTCAAGCAGGTGCTGCGAGTCGGATTCGTTCAATGCTGCGGTGGGCTCGTCCAGGATCAGCAGCTTCACTGATTTGCTGAGGGCCTTGGCGATCTCTACCAGTTGCTGCTTGCCCACACCGATGTCCTTGACCGGGGTGTTGGCTTCCTCGCGGAGCCCCACCCGGGCCATCAGCTCAAGCGTTTGCGCGTTCGCGGAATCCCAGTCGATGACTCCGCGTTTCCCTGGTTCGTTGCCAAGGAATATGTTCTCGGCGATCGACAGTTCGGGGATGAGCGCGAGTTCCTGGTGGATGATCACGATGCCAGCTGCTTCGCTGGACCGGATGTCCTTGAATTCCACCTCTTCGCCCTGGAAGATGATGGCGCCGTCGTAGGTGCCGTGCGGGTAGAGACCCGAGAGGACCTTCATCAGAGTGGACTTGCCGGCTCCGTTTTCGCCGCAGATGGCATGGATTTCGCCAGCCTCGACGGTGATGGAAACCTGGTCGAGGGCTTTGACACCCGGGAATTCTTTGGTGATTGAACGCATTTCTAGGATCTTGTGATGCTCCATACGCATCCTCCCGAGTGACGGCATTGACTCTCCCTGACCCTGACAGGCCAGAATAGGAAGTTAACCCTGCCCAGCCGTTTGGAGTCAAGTCTTGAACACAGAACGGCTTTCATTGGTAGCTAAACGTTATGAAGGTGCGGTTGCGAGAGGACGACGGCGGCGCCCCCGAGCGCCTCGGTGCGGTCTCCAAGGGCTGACATGAGCACCGCGGTCGACTCGCCCACCACGGGGACTGCATGACGGAGGAGGCCTCGGCGGATGGGTTCGAGCAGGATGTCGCCGAGCCTGGTCAGCGGGCCGCCGATCACCACGAGTTCCGGGTTGATCAGGTTTGCCACGTTGGCTACCGCCTTGCCCAGGGCGAGGCCGGCATCATCGATCACCCGGAGCGCGGCGGTGTCACCGGCCAGTGCGAGGTTCACCAGTTCGTCGACGCTGATCGGGCCCTCGGCGCGGCGGCTCAGGAGGTCCACCATCGTGCTGGTCGACGCGACAGTCTCCAGACAGCCTCGGTTGCCGCACCGGCAGACGAGGCCGTGTTCGACGATGGTGCTGTGGCCCAGTTCGCCGGTGATGCCGACGTGGCCGTAGTAGACCGTGCCACCGAGGATGAGCCCAGCGCCGATGCCGGAGCCGACCTTGAGGAACATCAGGTTTTCAATCGCACCGTGCGGCCCCCAGGTGACCTGTGCGAGGGCGCCCAGATTGGCGTCGTTGTCAATGAAGACGGGGAATCCGAGCCGTTCGCCGAAGGTGGCGAGGATGTTGATTCCCACCCACTCGGGCAGGATGGCGCCCTGCACCACGGTGCCGGTGCGGCGGTCGATGGGGCCGGGTATCCCCACCCCGGCGCCGAGCACGGAGGCGCGGCTGGTGCCCGCACGCAGGAGGAGCTGGTCGAGGAGGCGTTCGGCGGCGTCGAGCCCTTCCCTGGCGCAGTGCCCCAGCGGCAGAGCGGTCGCTTCATCCTGCATCACCTGGTAATTCAGTCCCGCCAAGACCACCCGGACGTGGCGGCGGCCGATGTCGATGCCCACCGCAAGCGACCCGTTGTCGTTGAGGATCACAGACAGCGCCCGGCGTCCCGAACTGGTGGTGGGTGCGGTGGTGGCGAGGCCGACGTCGACCATTGCCTTGACGATGTTGGAAACCGTCGCCGTGGAGAGGCCTGTTTGCCGTGCCAGCTCCGCTTGGGTCTGCGGGCCGCCCGCGAGGACACTGATGATCCGTTGCTGGTTGCGCTGCCGAAGAGCCGACTGGGAACCCGGGCTGGGAGGATTGCCGTCGAAGTCACGCTTGGTCCTCGGGCGTCCTGCGGGCATGTACTACAGGGTGCTACACAGCCACCTTGTAGTCAAGAAGTTAACGCTTGGCGGTGGGATGTGGCCAACACTTGATAGGACGATGCGTTCTGCCGGACCTTCTCGAACTCGTTGTCGGTCAGTTCGCGCCTGACCTTTGCCGGCACCCCGGCGACGAGCGAGCGGGGTGGGACTTGCATTCCTTCCAACACGAGGGCCCCCGCAGCAACCAGCGACCCGGCACCAATGACCGCGCCGTTCATCACGGTGGCGCTCATGCCGATCAGGCAGTCGTCGCCGATGGTGCAGCCGTGGATCACGGCCGTGTGGCCGACGCTGACCCGGTTGCCGACCGTCGTCGGAAAGTCTGGGTCCGCGTGAAGCACCACGTTATCTTGCAGATTGGTGCCGTCGCCCACGCGGATGGCGGCGGTGTCGCCGCGGACCGACACGCCGTAGAAGGCGCTGGAGTCCTCGCCAAGGACCACATCGCCGATGATCGACGCCGTCGGAGCGATGAAGCAGGAATCACTGATGGTGGGAGTTTTGCCGAAGATCTCGATGATGTGGGCCATGGACCTCAGCCTAGCTGGCTGGGTTGCCGGGGCCACCGCGGTGAGCAACCTGGACTGCGGGGGTCAAGGTGGACGGACGGGACGGAAAAGTTGACCCTGCCGGTCCGGGTTGATCCTGCCGGTCCGGGTTGATCCTGCCGGTCCGGGTTGACCCTGCCGGTCCTGCCGGACGACTGCGCAGTTTATCCACATACCGGGGGAAGGCGCTTCCTCCGGGGGAACGCAACGGATTAGCTGGAGCCATGGCTCTGAGCATCATCTCCATCGCGGACCACCCCTTCGACGAAACCTGGCCCAGGCAGCTGGCGCGCCGGACGGTACAGGGCGAGCTACTACGGATTCGGCACGGGTGTTATGTCGAGGCGAGGAAGTGGGGGGAGCTCGACGACGACGCCCGGTATCGAGTCCGGCTCGACGCGGTCCGGCGGACGGCGAAACTCGCGCCGGTCTTCGGTGGGGAAACCGCAGGACTCCTGTGGGGCCTGCCTAGGCCCGCCCTGCCGGCGACCGTTCAGGTGATGGTGCCGGTCGGAAGCGGACGGAAGAGCTCCAACGGGGTCAAGCGGTTAGCGCGGACCCCTGCGGAGCTTTCACTCGTCAGGTTCGGAGGCCGTTACGTGACCGGGAAGGTTGCCACGGCCGTCGAGCTTGCCCTGTGCTTCGACTTCCCCTGGGCGGTGGCGGTGATGGACCGATTACTCAACCCAAAACCGCTCGCGCCCGAGTCAGGCTCCCGGCCAGTCACTAGGGACGAGGTCGCTCGCCGGATCGGATTGCTTCCATCCGCCCCGCAACGACGTCGCGCAACGGAGGTCCTGAACTTCGCCGATGGGCAGGCGATGTTCCCTGGCGAATCGCTCAGCCGGGTCTATCTGGCCCAGCTCGGTTTCCCGGCGCCTGAGCTTCAGCACGAGGTCATCGACCATAGCGGCCGGTCCGCCTGGGTCGACTTCTATTGGAAGGACCACGGTCTGGTCGGTGAGTTCGACGGCCGGGGTAAGTACCTCAAACCAGAGTATCTGCAGGGCCGGACGCCGGCGCAGGCAGTCATCGACGAGAAGCTGCGCGAGGACCGGATCCGTTCCACCGGGTTGCGGGTGGTGAGGTGGGACTGGCCGACGGCGGTGGCCCCGCTGTTGCTTAAGGCTGAGTTGCTGCAGGCCGGATTACCCTGCCAGCCGCCGAAGACGCGACGGTTGCTTTCCGTCAGCTAAAGCACCGAATGGGGTGAGCAATCCGGGCCGCGGGGGTCAAGGTGGGCACACGGGAGGGAAAGGTTGCCCCCCGATGTCTAGTTTGGTCCCGGGTGCGGGGCGAGGTAACCCGGGGGCGATGCGGGTAACAATGGGAGGGAGGCGACGCCGGGGGTCAGTTGAAGACGATGGTCCGGCCACTGTCGAGCAGCACCCGGTGCTCGGCGTGCCACTGTACGGCCTGAGTGAGGGTGCGGCCTTCGACGTCGCGCCCGATCGCCACGAACTGCTCGGCCGAGCGGGCGTGGTCTACCCGGATGACCTCCTGCTCAATGATCGGCCCCTCATCCAGGGCCGGCGTCACATAGTGGGCAGTTGCCCCGATCAGTTTCACCCCGCGGGCGTGCGCCTGGTGGTACGGCTTGGCCCCTTTGAACGATGGCAGGAAGGAGTGGTGGATGTTGATCGCCCGGCCCACCAGTTCCGAACAGAGCCCGTCGCTGAGGATCTGCATGTAGCGGGCCAGTACCACCAGTTCCACCTCGTGTTCGGCGATGACGTCACGGAGGGCGTCCTCGGCCGACTGCCGGGTGTCGGCGGTCACCGGAATGTGGTGGAACGGGATGCCGTAGAACGCGGCAAGGTCGGCCAACTCCGTATGGTTGGACACGATTGCGGGAATCTCGATCGGCAGGGTCCCCGACCTCTGTTGGAAGAGCAGGTCGTTGAGACAGTGCGCCGACTTCGAGGCGAGGATCAGAGTGCGGGCGGGGGCGCCGTCGTCGTGCAGCGCCCAGGTCATGTTGAACGCTTCGGCGACGGGAGCGAGGTGAGCCTCCAGCGACGTCCGCGGTGCCGCTGTGCTCATGGCCACCCGCATGAAGAATGTCCCGGTGTCGGGGCTCCCATACTGCTGCGATTCGGTGATGTTGCAGCCCGAACTCACCAACGCGCCGGCCACCGCGTGCACAATGCCGGGCTGGTCGCCACAGGAGAGGGTCAGGATGAAGGAGGAGGTAGTCACAAATCAAGCGTACTTCGAATGAACGGCGCCTCGGGATACACTCGGAAGTGCCGCGACTGGCGTCAGATGGGTCACCATCGGGAAGCGGCAGGCATCGTCCTCGCTGGTTGGCTC
The DNA here is from genome assembly GCF_054510815.1 of Arthrobacter glycogeni. Lineage (NCBI taxonomy): Bacteria > Bacillati > Actinomycetota > Actinomycetes > Micrococcales > Micrococcaceae > Arthrobacter > Arthrobacter glycogeni. The sequence goes on along the minus strand of NZ_JBTNDV010000001.1, from coordinate 111,392 downwards.
CGGACCGCAGGTTCCGTTCAGGGGCAGACCGACGACGACGGCGCGCAGCGCCGACCACGGATCGCACGCCTGGGACGTATGGTCAAGTACTTGCTTGCTGACGCTTTCGTGCGGCCGAAATATCAGTGCCGGACGATGGATTCAGCGGGTAGCCTGACCAGAAGAAACGCACACCCACCCAGGAGTTCACTGTGACAACGTCGCCCCTGCACGCCACCGGATCCGCCACCTCAGCGGTCACCAACGCGCCGCTCTCCGAGATTGACCCGGAGATTGCCGCCGTCCTGACCGACGAACTGGCACGCCAACGCGACACCCTCGAAATGATCGCCTCAGAGAACTTCGCGCCGCGGGCAGTGCTCCAGGCCCAGGGGTCGGTCCTGACCAACAAATACGCCGAGGGCTACCCCGGACGCCGCTACTACGGCGGCTGCGAGCATGTTGACGTCGCCGAGAAACTCGCCATCGAGCGGGTCAAGGCCCTGTTCGGCGCGGAGTTCGCCAATGTCCAGCCACACTCCGGCGCCCAGGCCAACGCTGCTGCGCTCGCCGCCATGATCAGGCCCGGCGACAAGATCATGGGTCTTTCCCTGGCCCACGGCGGCCACCTGACCCACGGCATGAAGCTGAACTTTTCCGGCAAGCTCTACGAGGTTGCTGCGTACGGCGTCGAAGAGGACACCCACCGCCTGGACATGGAGCGGGTCCGTGTCCAGGCCATCGCCGAGAGGCCGCAGGTGATCATCGCCGGTTGGTCCGCCTACCCGAGGCAGCTCGACTTCGCCGCGTTCAGGGCCATCGCTGACGAGGTGGGTGCCCTGCTGTGGACCGACATGGCGCACTTCGCCGGACTCGTCGCGGCGGGCCTGCACCCGAGCCCGGTGCCGTACTCCGACGTCGTCACCTCCACCGTGCATAAGACCCTCGCCGGTCCCCGCTCGGGTGTCATCCTGGCGAAGCAGGAATGGGCCAAGAAGCTCAACTCGGCGGTGTTCCCGGGCCAGCAGGGCGGTCCGCTGATGCACGTCATCGCGGCGAAGGCTACCGCGTTCAAGATCGCCGGGTCACCGGAGTTCAAGGAGCGCCAGGAGCGGGTGCTGGAGGGTGCCCGGATCATCGCCGAGCGGTTGACGGCCAGCGACGTCGGCGAACACGGTGTCACAGTGCTGACCGGTGGCACCGACGTGCACCTGGTCCTGGTGGATCTGCGCGCCTCGCAGCTCGACGGTCAGCAAGCCGAGGACCTGCTGCACTCGATCGGCATCACCGTGAACCGCAACGCCGTTCCGTTCGACCCTCGCCCACCCATGGTCACCTCCGGGCTGCGCATTGGCACCCCGGCGCTGGCCACCCGCGGTTTCGGCGCGACGGAATTCACCAAGGTGGCGGACATCATTGCCACCGCGCTGAAGCCCGGCGCCGACGTCGCAGCCCTGCGCGCCCGCGTGCTGACCCTCACCGCCGACTTCCCGCTCTACCCGGATCACGAACAGTGGTAGACGACCTCCCCGAAGGGGCGCTCGCCTCCGCCGCGGCCGCCTCACCCGACTATGACATTCCCACCAACGAATGCTGTTTCACCGGCTGCTGCGACCGCGGCAAGGCATTCGTCCTCGAGCAACTGGAAGCTGGCATCATCGTATGAGCCCCACCGCACAGATCCTTGACGGCAAGAAGACCGCCGCCGCCATCCGCGCCGAGCTGACCACCCGGATCAGCGCACTCAAGGGACACGGCGTCGCCCCCGGCCTCGGCACCGTCCTGGTGGGGGACGACCCCGGCAGTCACTCCTACGTCGCCGGAAAGCACCGCGACTGCGAGCAGGTCGGCATCACCTCGGTCCGCCGGGACCTGCCCGCCGACATCTCGCAGACTGACCTTGAAAAGGTCATCGACGAACTGAACGACGACGACGCCACCACCGGTTACATCGTGCAACTGCCACTCCCGAAACACCTTGACGCGAATGCCATCCTCGAACGAATGGCCCCGGAGAAGGACGCGGACGGTCTCCACCCGGTCAACCTCGGAAAACTGGTGCTGAACGTCGGAGGCCCGCTGGACTCGCCGCTGCCCTGCACACCACACGGCATCGTCGAGTTGCTCCGCCGGCATGGCATCAGCCTGGAGGGAAAGAACGTCCTCGTGGTGGGCCGGGGCATCACCGTCGGCCGCCCGCTCGGGCTGCTCCTGACCCGCCGCGACATCAACGCAACGGTCACCCTGGCCCACACCGGAACGGTGGACCTGCCGGCCCTGCTGCGCCAGGCAGACGTGGTCGTCGCGGCCGCGGGCTTCCCCGGCATGATCAAGGCGGCCGACCTGCGGCCAGAGGCCATCGTGCTCGACGTCGGCGTAACGCGGGTCACAGACCCGGCGACCGGCAAGGCGACGCTGACCGGCGACGTCGAACCGGCCGCCGCCTCTACCGTCGCCTGGCTGTCACCGAATCCGGGCGGCGTGGGCCCGATGACCCGGGCGATGCTACTCTCCAACGTGGTGGAGGCCGCCGAGCGTCAGGCCGGGATCGCCGTCGGGCACTAGACGCCGAGCAGGACGCTGTTTATTCCGCTCCTCAAAAGAGCGCGGTTGGCTTTTCCCAATAGGTTGAATCCTTTAGGCTGGGCAGGTGCCAAACCCAACGACCCGCGACTACGTAATCTCCGCCAGAAATCTCACCAAACACTACGGAGATTTCGCTGCGGTCGACGACATCTCCTTCGATGTCCCGGCCGGCGAATCCTTCGGCCTGCTCGGGCCCAACGGTGCCGGTAAATCCACCACGATGCGAATGATCGGGGGCGTGTCCCAGCGCACCTCGGGGTCGCTGACCATCATGGGCCTCGATCCAGAACAGCACGGGCCTCAGGTCAGGGCGCATTTGGGGGTGGTCCCGCAGCAGGACAACCTCGACGAGGAGCTCCGGGTCAGGGATAACCTCCTGGTCTACGGAAGGTATTTCGGTCTGCCGCTGAGCTACCTGAAGCCCAAGGCCGATGAACTCCTCGAGTTCGCCCAGCTCACCGACAAGGCCAAGTCCAAGGTGGATTCACTGTCCGGGGGGATGAAGCGGCGGCTCACCATCGCCCGGTCCCTCATCAACGAACCGAAGATTCTGCTGCTCGACGAGCCCACCACCGGCCTCGACCCGCAGGCGCGCCACATCCTCTGGGACCGGCTGTTCCGACTGAAGGAATCGGGAGTCACCCTGATCCTGACCACCCATTACATGGACGAGGCGGAGCAACTCTGCGACCGGATCGTCGTGGTGGATAAAGGCAAGATCATGGCCGAGGGTTCGCCCGCCCAGCTGATCCGCGACCACTCCACGAGGGAAGTCCTCGAGCTCCGGTTTGGGTCCGAACGCAACACCACTGTCGCCGCCGAACTGCGGGGCATCGGCGACCGGCTGGAACCCCTGCCCGACCGGGTCCTCATCTACACGCGCGACGGCGAAGCCGCCCTCGAGCAGGTGGCCGCCCGCGGCCTGCACCCCATCACCTCGCTGGTCCGGCGGTCCTCCCTGGAGGACGTCTTCCTGCGCCTGACCGGGAGGAGCCTCGTTGACTGACCCCACCGGCCCACCCGCTACCGTCAGCAGTACCGAAAGGTCGACAACGACGACGACGCCGCTCCCGCCGCTGCGCGCCCACTCACCACAGGTCTCTGCCGAGCGTGCCCGGCGGTTCGGTTCCTGGTACTACGCCGAGCATGCCCTCCGGGTGATGAACGGGTACCGGTGGACCCTAATCGCCTACAGTGTGGGCAACCCGGTGATGTACCTGTTCGCCATGGGGGTCGGCCTGGCCAGCCTCGTGGACCAGAACAGTGCCGACGCCTTCGGCGGGGTCAGCTACCTTGCCTTCATCGCCCCGGCGCTGCTCGCGTCGGCCACCATCATGACCGCAGCGGGCGAGTTCACCTACCCGGTTATGGACGGCTTCAAATGGCGTCGGGTCTACTACGGCCCGCTGGCCTCACCGCTCGGTGTGCACCAGATCGTCAATGGCTACATCATCGCGATCACGTTGCGGCTGATCCTGATGAGCGCCATCTACTTCGGGATCGTCGCCGCGTTCGGCGCCTCGCCGTCACCCTGGGGGTGGGCGGCCGTCCCCGTGGCGGTGCTCTGCGGTCTCTCTTTCGGGCTGCCGTTGATGGCCTATTCGGCCAGTGTGCAGGAGGACAAGGGCCAGTTCGCCCTCGTGATGCGGTTCCTGGTCACGCCGATGTTCCTGTTCTCCGGTACCTTCTTCCCCTTGGAGGCGCTGCCCATCAGCTTGCAGTGGGTCGGCTGGGCCTCACCGCTCTGGCACGGTACCGAGCTGGGCCGTCTGCTCACCTACGGCTACCCGGTTCCGGCCTGGCTGGCAGTGCTTCACCTGATGTACCTGGTGGCGCTTGCCGTCGTTGGCTGGCGCCTCGCCCGCAGGACCTACGCACGGAGGTTGGGAAAGTGACCGAACACCTGACCCACTCCCCGGGCTGGCGCTCAGCCCGGCAGCTGACCGACGAGGACTACCGGATCACCCCGCAGACCCGCCGGTTCAGTGCCCTCTATTCCCGCAACGCGAAGGCTGTGATCGCGCGGGGGTTGCGGGCGACGAAGAGCAGCAACTGGCTGATCATGGTGTCCGGCTTCTTCGAACCGGTGTTGTACCTGGTCTCCATGGGGGTTGGTCTCGGCGCGCTGGTCGGCACCGTCGTCGGGCCCGGCGGCGAGGAGATCAGCTACGCTGCCTACATTGCGCCGGCCCTGCTAGCCGTTTCGGCGATGAACGGTGCGGTGTACGACTCCACCTGGAATGTGTTCTTCAAGATGAACTTCGCGAAGCTCTACCAGGGGATGCTCTACACCTCGCTGGGCCCGCTGGATGTGGCGATCGGGGAAATCTTCCTGGCGCTGCTGCGTGGGGCGATGTATGCCACCGGGTTCACTGCGGTGATGAGCCTGATGGGGCTGATCACCACGCCGTGGGCGCTGCTGATGGTCCCGGCATCGGTGCTGATCGCGTTCGGGTTCGCGTCGTTTGGGATGGGGATCACCAGCTACATGAAGACGTTCCAGCAGATGGACTGGATCAACTTTGTGATGCTGCCGATGTTCCTGTTCTCGGCGACGTTCTACCCGCTGAGCGTGTACCCGCAGGGTATCCAGTGGTTCATTCAGGTGCTGCCTCTTTGGCACGGCGTCGAACTGCTGCGGCAGATTAGCGTGGGGACGTTCACCGCCGCCACCAGCATCCACATCCTTTACTACCTGGTGATGATCCTCGTCGGGATGGTGTTGACCACCAGCCGCCTGCGGAAACTCTTCCTGAAGTAGCACGGTCGTTGGTGTGGCGCGGCGAGGGGTTCAGTCCGCGTCACACCAACGACGACGACGGGCGGATCTCCGTCGGCGGCGCACCAGACCGGCAGGTACCGGTTATGGTGCGTCCGCCTAGGAGACCAGGGTGGCGTACACCACGTAGTTGTCGTCGAACTCGCCAGTATCAGGGTTGTACCCGTCACAGGTGATCAGGCGGAGCTCGGCGGCGTCGGTATTGCCGTAGACCTCGAGGGTGGGGAAGTTGTCCTTCTCGTACTGTTCGCCGCGGTCGACGGCGAACACTGCGGTTGACCCGTCCTCGCGAACCACGTTGATCTCGTCTCCAGATTGCAGCGCCCGCAGGTCAGCAAAGACGCCTGGACCACCATCGGTAGCGTTGACATGGCCAAGCAGAACCGACGGGCCTCGTTCACCGGAGGTGGGCGACTGGTTGTACCAGCTCGCTGGTGCCCCAGGTCCATCGGGCGGCACCTCTAGCGAGCCGTTCTCCCGGAGTCCCAAATGCAGCAGGTCCGATTGGGCATCAATCGTCGGAATGTTGAACGACACCGGAGCGGAAGCCTCCAGCACGGCCGGTAGGTCGGGGGCGGGCGCAGCGCTCGTAGGGGCCGGTTCCTCCGAAGGAGTCGGACTCGGAGCCGGGGCCGAAGTGGGCGCCGGAGCCGAGGAACTCGATGGCGGCGCCGCGATCCCCGTGCTTTCGGGGGATGACTCGGTGCCGCAAGCGGTGAGTATCAAAAGGGCGGTCGCCGCCGAGACCGCAAAGCCTCGACGGCGACCGTTTTTGGTGCTGATCATGAAATCAGACTATTCCTTATGCGCGGGCTGCAGCGTTACGGCGAACAACGTAGGTGCCACCAGCGGCAGCAGCCAGAACGAGGCCACCTCCGAGGACGAGCATACCCATGTCGTTGGAGCCGGTCTGTGCAACACCGGTGTCGGCGCCACCTTCAGGCATTTCGCCCATCTGGGAAGCGGTCACAACGCCACAGAGTGCAGGCGAGGTGGCGCCCAATGGCAATGAAGGCTCCAGGTCGGATGGTGCGTTGAAGGCTTCTTCGCTGCTGGACGTTGCTGGATCCAGGCCGTGGATGACGACGACTGCGGTGCCGGCTTCGAGAGCGTCAAGGGTTGCGTCGTTCATTTCGAACGAGCGCTGGATGGAGTAGCTTCCACCCTGGCCGCCGAGCTCAAGGTTCAGGCCCTCTTCGGGTCCGGTTGCACCGCTGGTGGTCAGCGTGGTCTGGATGCCGCCGTAGGAAGCTGCTCCGTCGGTGGTGGACAGGATGCCGTCACCGTTTTCGTCAGCGTCGGTGGTGGGGCATTCGCCCATCGCACCGCCGTGGATGTGCTGTACGTGGGGGTACGGAGCATCCATGAAGGTTTCGCCGAGGCCGGAGACCTGAAGGTCTACGGTCGCGGTCTTGTCATCGATCTCCAGCGCGAACGTGGCGGAACCGGTGGTGCCGCTGAGCTGGACGAAGTCGGCGGTGTACGAACCATCAGCGTGGGCGGCCATTGCTGGCGCACCAGCCATGGCGACCATACCGAGGGCGAGGGTGGGGACTGCGAGAAGACGCAAGTTCTTGTTCATGGGATTTCCTCCATAGTGCGAGTATTTGCGCGCCGTCGTCAGCACACATACTTTTACTTCGGAGTGGCGCCCATCACGGATGGGTGGCCATTAAAAGAAACTTTTCGACGGAACCCGTTCGCCGACGGTGGAAGGCTCCCCGCGGCGTGCGCCGGTTTGCGAGAAGGTTTGCGAGAATAGGAACCATGATGCCTTTAGGGAACAACTCACCCTCAGCCTCCAGCGTCCCTGCAGGCGCCGGCCGAGGCCTCAGTGTGCGCATGAGCACTATCGGGATGAGCATCATGCTTATCGTCTTCCTCGTGGCAGTGGTTTTCGCAGCCAACCAGAACGACGTCGTCGGCTGGCTCGTCGCGATCATCTCCCTCGGGTGGCTGCTGATTTTCAGTTTCGTCGTGTTCAGCCTCCGTTCCGCCGCGCGCAAGGCAGGCGCCCGGATCACCGAAGCCCACCAGCAATTCAACCGGGCCAACGGCATCCAGGAGGGGACCACCGGTCTGGTCGACGAGGCCACCCTGGCCCGCGACACGAAACTGGACCACAGCTTCAAGATCGTCGAGGTCCAGGCCCGGGTCATCCGTGACCACTTGAACGCCGGGCTGGCCCACGACGACGAAACGGTGACGCGTGCGCTCGAGACGATCGAGATCACCTCCCACAACGCGCGTTCAATGATGAAGAAGAACGACGACGGCCCGGTGGAGGGCACTGTTGTCGACTGACTGTGGCGACCACCACACCACCCTCATCAGACACAGTGCTCCGGTAGGGTGGAACGGGTGAGTTCCACTGCAGCATTGTCCCCCTCCACCGCCGCGTTGGCCCCCGAAATCGGGGGACGGTTGCGGGTCGCCACGGTCAACGTCAACGGCATTCGCGCCGCCTACAAGCGCGGCATGGCCGACTGGCTCGCCGAGCGCGACGTCGACATCCTGTGCCTGCAGGAGGTGCGGGCCCCGGACGACATCCTTCGGGGGCTGCTCGGGGACTCCTGGCATATCCTCCACGCCGAGGCAGCAGCCAAAGGCCGCGCCGGGGTGGCCATCGCGTCACGGATGGCCCCATCAGCAACCCGCACCCACATCGGCGACGGCTACTTCGCCACGTCGGGCCGCTGGGTCGAAGCCGATTTCGAGGTGGCGGGTGCAATCCTCACCGTCGTCAGCGCCTATGTTCACTCGGGTGAAGCCGACAGCCCCAAGCAGGATGACAAGTACCGCTTCCTCGCTGTCATGTCGGAGCGGCTTGCCGAGCTGCGCCTCTCCCGCGATCACACCCTCCTGGTAGGCGACCTGAACGTGGGCCACACCCAGTTGGACATCCGTAACTGGAAAGGCAACCTGAAGAAGGCGGGGTTCCTCCCGCAGGAGCGGGCCTACTTCGACCGCCTCTTTGACGACGAGTTCGGTTTCGTTGACGTGCACCGCCGCCTCGCCGGGGAGATCGACGGCCCCTACACGTGGTGGTCCTGGCGCGGCCAGGCGTTCGACAACGACACCGGTTGGCGCATCGACTACCACCTGGCCACCGAGGGCCTCGCCGCCGCGGCAGCCGACGCCGTCGTCGACCGGGCGTCCTCCTGGGACACGCGTTTCTCAGACCATGCTCCGCTGGTAGTGGATTACCGGCTCTAACGTTCAGGATTTGTGATCATGACTACTCCCACCACCGGTGCACGGCAGCGGGTCCTCTCCGGGATGCAACCCTCGGGCGACTCCCTGCACCTCGGCAACTACCTGGGCGCGCTGGTGCACTGGGTGCGCATGCAGGACGAATACGAAGCGATCTACTTCATCCCCGACCTGCACGCCATCACCGTTCCGCAGGAACCGGGCGAACTCGCCGAACGTACCCGCCGCACCGCCGCCCAGTACATCGCCGGGGGCGTCGACGTCGACAAGTGCACCCTGTTCGTCCAGTCGCATGTGCCCGAACACGCCCAGCTTGGCTGGGTGCTGAATTGCATCACCGGGTTCGGTGAGGCGTCCCGGATGACCCAGTTCAAGGACAAGTCCCAGAAACAGGGCGCGGACGCCGCCAGCGTGGGTCTCTTCACCTACCCGATCCTTCAAGCCGCAGACATTCTGCTGTACCAGCCGGAGGGGGTACCGGTGGGGGAGGACCAGCGCCAGCACGTCGAGCTGAGCCGCGATCTGGCCCAGCGCTTCAACTCCCGCTTCGGTGAAGCTTTCGTTGTGCCCAAGCCCTTCATCCAGAAAGATTCGGCGAAAATCTATGACCTGCAGAACCCGACGGCGAAAATGTCGAAGTCCGCGAGCTCACCGGCCGGGCTGATCAACCTGCTGGACGACCCCAAGGTTACGGCGAAGCGCATCAAATCGGCGGTCACCGACACCGGGACCGAGATCCGGTTCGATAAGGAAACCAAACCCGGCATCTCCAACCTCCTCACCATCTATTCGATGCTCACCGGGAAGAGCATCGACGACGTGGTGGGCGACTTTCAGGGCCGGATGTATGGGCATCTGAAGACCGAACTGGCTGACGTGGTGGTAGCCCACCTCGATCCGATCAGGCTTCGCGCGGGGGAACTGCTCGACGATCCCGCCGAGCTGGATCGCCTCCTCGCCCGTGGCGCGGAGAAGGCGCGCAGCATCGCGTCGGCCACGCTGGCCGACGTGTACACCAAGGTTGGTTTCCTCCCCCCGGTTGGCGGAGCACGCTAACCGCATGGACCAGCCTGTCAGCGCCACCACCAGCAGCCAACCGTCGCCGGTCGGTGGACTCGCCGCGCACCATGGTGAAAGTGCCTGGGAAAGCTGCGTCGGCGTCGTCATCGCGGTCCCCGAACCGCTGGCAGCCGAGCTCGGACGGTGGCGTGCCTCCTTCGGTGACCCGATGGCTGAACTGATTCCGGCGCACATCACCCTGGTGACCACCACGCCCGCGACCGACTGGGACGCGACCGTCAAGCATGTGCGTGACGTGGCCCGCGGGCAGAAGCCCTTTACAGTGACCCTCAAAAGCACCGGGACGTTCCGGCCGGTATCCCCGGTGGTCTTCCTCAACCTTGAGGAAGGCTTCGATGCCTGCGCAGAGCTGCACGCCAGGCTCCAGTGCGGACCCCTGGAGCGGTCGCTCGAATTCCCGTTCCACCCCCATGTGACTGTCGCGCACGACGTCAGCGCAGCGAGTATGGATGGGGCGGAGACCCAACTAGCCGGATTCGAGGCATCCTTCACGGTCCGTACTATGGGATTATACGAGCACGATTCGTGCGGCACCTGGAGACTGAGGGAAGAGCTGAGCTTTGGCGAGGATCAAAACCAGGGCGATCACCCCGGCCCAGATCGACTACTATAACGAGCCCCGACCGGCCGAACTAGCCCACCTCAAACTCAAGGTGATCGACGCTCGCAAGGAGCTGAACAAGGTGCGGCGCCGGGGTACCGGTGGGCTTCCCCTGCTGGAAGCAACGACTACCTATTTCTTGGCCAGGATTTTCGTGCAGCGGCCGGTGCGGGTGTTCCACCTGTACGCGGTCCGCCGGGGACCACTGATGGCCGCAGGCATTGCGTATCGCCTGTTCTTCTCGATGGCGTCGCTGCTGCTGGCGGGGTTCTCGATCCTCGGCCTGGTGGTCGCCGGAAACGTTCCCCTGCAGAACCTCATCGTCGAGGCGGTGAATGCTGCGGCACCGGGAATCCTCAAAATGGAACCGGACGGGCCCGGCCTGGCCACCCCGGCACAGCTGTTCAACGCCAACGACGGCCTGACCCTCACCCTGATCGTCTCCACCATCATCACTGTGATTACCGCCCTGGGCTGGATTGCGGGGGTCAGGCAGGCGATGCGCGGGATTTTTGCCCTCCCTCCGCTGGCTGAACACCCGGTACTGATCCGGGTGAAAGACCTTGGAACCTTGCTGGTGCTGGGGGTTGCCATGGTTCTCACCACCGTGGTGGGGCTGGTTGCCAACACGCTCCTGGACGTGGTGTTCGACTGGCTGGACTTCGGTGACACTGGACGGCCCTTGACCCAGCTCGCCGGGATCGTGATCATGCTGGTCCTCGACTTCGCCGTGGCAGTGATCCTGTTCCGACGCGCGTCGGGGATTGAACAGTCGCGGCGGCTGCTCATCCAGTCGTCGCTCATCACCGCGGTGGGAAGCACTGTGCTGCGGACGTTCAGCACGTTGCTTCTCGCCAGCGTGGGTGGCGGCAACCCGCTGCTGGCCCCGTTCACCGTCGTCGTCGGGCTGTTCGTCTGGTTCTTCCTGCTTAGCCAGGTGTATCTGCTGGCCGCCGCGTGGGGTGCCATCGGCGCCGCCGACGCCGAAGCCAGGCTCGCACCACGCCACGGCCGGTCGCTGAAACAGCGGAGCCGCGTCGCCTCCCGTAGTTCATCTCCGCGCTGAGCGGTAACGAACGAAACTAGATCTTGCGGCTCAGAATGGCCTGCTTGACCTCGGCGATGGCCTTGGTGACCTGGATGCCTCGAGGACAGGCTTCAGTGCAATTGAACGTGGTGCGGCAGCGCCACACACCCTCTTTATCGTTGAGGATCTCCAGGCGCATGTCGCCGGCGTCGTCGCGGGAGTCGAAGATGAACCGGTGCGCGTTCACGATCGCCGCGGGACCAAAGTACTGGCCATCGGTCCAGAAGACGGGGCACGACGACGTGCACGCGGCGCAAAGGATGCACTTGGTGGTGTCGTCGAAGCGTTCCCGCTCCTCCGAAGACTGCAGGCGCTCCTTGGTGGGCTCGTGGCCACGGTTGACCAGGAAGGGCATGACCTCCCGGAAGGACTGGAAGAACGGCTCCATGTCGACGATGAGGTCCTTCTCCACGGGGAGGCCTTTGATGGGCTCCACGAGGATGGGCTTCGACGTGTCGAGGTCCTTCAGCAGGGTTTTGCAGGCCAGCCGGTTGCGGCCGTTGATCCGCATCGCGTCCGACCCGCAGACACCATGGGCGCAGGAACGCCTGAACGTTACAGTGCCGTCGTGCTCCCATTTGACCTTGTGGAGGGCGTCGAGCACGCGGTCGGTGCCATACATGGTCAGCTTCCACTCGTCCCAGTAGACGTCGTCTGAAACTTCCGGGTTGAACCGGCGGACCTTCAGCGTGATGTCGAACGTCGGGATTTCCCCGCCGCCGCCAATCCCCGGTGCGAGGTCAATTTTGGAGGCTGGTTCTCTTTCGACTGTTTCAGTGCTCATCAGTACTTACGCTCCATGGGCTGGTAACGGGTAAACACAACCGGCTTGGTTTTCAGGCGCACCCCGGAAGTATCGGTGGCCGTCGGATCCCGATAGGCCATCGAATGGGTCAGGTAGTTCTCGTCGTCCCGCTCGGGGAAGTCCTCGCGGAAGTGTCCACCGCGGGATTCTTTCCGGTGCAGGGCTGCAGCGGTCATGACCTTGGCCATGTCGAGCAGGAACCCGAGTTCAACGGCTTCGAGCAGGTCAAGGTTGAACCGTTTTCCCTTGTCCTGGACGGTGACGTGCTTGTACCGTTCTTCCAGCCCATCGATCACGCTCAGTGCCTCCAACAGGGTCTGCTCGGTGCGGAACACCTGGACGTTGGCATCCATGATGTCCTGCAGCTCCTTGCGGATCTGCGCCACCCGCTCGCCGCCCTCGGAGCTGCGCATGGTGTCGAGCAGCGACTCGGTCTCGACCAGCGGGTGTTCGGGAATTTCCACGAAGTCGGCGGTCAACGCGTACTCAGCGGCGTAAATCCCGGCCCGCTTACCGAACACGTTGATGTCGAGCAGCGAGTTGGTGCCCAGACGGTTCGACCCGTGAACTGAGACGCAGGCAACCTCGCCTGCGGCGTACAGACCAGGCACCACCGTGTCGTTGTCCTGCAGGACCTCTGCCTTGATATTGGTGGGGATGCCGCCCATGGCGTAGTGGGCGGTAGGGAAGACCGGTACCGGCTCGGTGTACGGCTCAACGCCCAGGTAGGTCCGCGCGAACTCGGTGATGTCGGGTAGCTTGGCGTCGATGTGGGCTGGCTCAAGGTGGGTGAGGTCCAACAGGACGTAATCTTTGTTGGGCCCGCAGCCGCGGCCTTCCCGTACCTCGTTGGCCATTGAGCGGGCAACAATGTCGCGGGGCGCCAGGTCCTTGATGGTCGGAGCGTAGCGCTCCATGAACCGCTCACCCTCCGAGTTACGCAGAATCGCGCCTTCACCGCGAGCTGCCTCGGAGAGCAGGATGCCGAGGCCAGCAAGACCGGTTGGATGGAACTGGAAGAATTCCATGTCTTCAAGCGGGATGCCCCGGCGGAAGGCAATGCCCATGCCATCACCGGTCAAAGTGTGAGCGTTGGAGGTGGTCTTGTACACCTTGCCGACTCCGCCGGAGGCGAAGATGATCGACTTGGCCTGGAACACGTGAAGTTCGCCAGTGGCGAGATCGTACGAGACGACGCCGGCCACCCGGGTCTGCACCTTGGTGACCTCGTCGACTGTGACCTCCTCCTGAACGGTCAGGAGGTCAAGGACGTAGTACTCGTTGTAGAACTCGACATTGTGCTTGACGCAGTTTTGGTACAGGGTCTGCAGGATCATGTGGCCGGTGCGGTCGGCGGCGTAGCAGGAGCGGCGCACCGGAGCCTTGCCATGGTCGCGGGTGTGACCGCCGAACCGGCGCTGGTCGATGCGGCCCTCAGGTGTGCGGTTGAACGGCAGGCCCATCTTCTCGAGGTCCAGGACCGCATCGATGGCCTCCTTGGCCATCACCTCGGCAGCGTCCTGGTCCACCAGATAGTCGCCGCCCTTCACCGTGTCGAAGGTGTGCCATTCCCAGTTGTCTTCCTCGACATTCGCCAGGGCCGCGCACATGCCTCCCTGAGCCGCTCCGGTGTGGGAGCGGGTCGGGTACAGCTTGGTCAGTACTGCCGTCTTCGCGCGCTGACCGGATTCGATGGCTGCGCGCATGCCAGCGCCGCCGGCACCCACGATGACGACGTCGTACTTGTGGACCTGCATACGTGTTGCTCTTTCTGTTGTAACCGGACGGCCGCGCCGGCGGCCGGAAGCGTCGCTAGCCTACGGGGCCGGGCAGTATGGCGCTACGTGCGCCACGCCGTCGATCACTGGGCACGGATCGAAGGTGAAAATCACCAGGGTGCCGAGCACGATGATGACGACGGTCGAGGCGTAGAGCACACTCTTGAGCCAGAACCGGGTCGAGTCCTTCTCGGCGTAGTCGTTGATGATGGTCCGGATGCCGTTGGTGCCGTGCAGCATGGCCAGCCACAGCATCACGAGGTCCCAGATCTGCCAGACAGGCTGGGCCCACTTGCCTGCCACGAAGCCGAAGTCGACGCCCTTAATGCCGTCGCCGTCGACCAATGAGGTCCAGAGGTGCACGAAGATCAGTACCACAAGGATGATGCCCGAGACCCGCATGAACAGCCAGGCGAACATTTCGAAGTTGCCCTTGCTGGCGCCGCTACGCGTGTACTCAGGCGCTACGCGGCCCGAGCGGGGACTTTCAATGACTGGGGTAGCCATGGCTTAACCTCCGAAGACAACCGAGAGATGACGGATGGAGAACGCGACCATGGTGACAAACCACAGTCCGACGACGCCCCACAGAAGTTGGCGCTGATACTTGGGTCCCTTTTTCCAGAAGTCGATCAGGATGACGCGCAGCCCGTTGAACGCATGGAAAACGATGGCTGCCACCAACCCCAGTTCGCCCAAGCCCATGATGGGGTTTTTGTAGGATTCGATCACTGCGTCATACGCCTCCGGAGACACCCGCACCAACGAAGTGTCGAGCACGTGGACCAGGAGGAAGAAGAAGATCACTACTCCGGTAATACGATGTGCTACCCAGGACCACATGCCTTCACGGCCGCGATAAAGGGTGCCTGCTGGTGTCTTCGACACTGAAATAACCTCCCCTGCAACGCCCGGCGTTTGCGTGTCTGCCACGCAGGTAGACCCCGGTGCGAAAGCACTCTTCACTTGATCCTAATGTAGGCTCCGTCACCCGCAGGTTCAATTTAGGCTTCCCTACGCTGTGACATTCTTAACAGCGACATTCTTGACAGCGCCTGAAGCGAGAGGCGTACCAGCGAGTATTCGGCGTTGTGCACTAACGTGGAGGCGATGACTACGCACAGGGCTGGTGCCCAGAACCCAGATGAGGCGCTTGAGCGTTTCTATGGCGTGATCCCCGCCGGGGGGGTAGGAACACGCCTCTGGCCGCTGTCCCGCGCGGCCGCCCCGAAGTTCCTGCATGACCTGACCGGGTCCGGCAGCACGCTGATCCGCGCTACCTATGACCGCCTGGGACCCCTCAGCGGCGACCGCATAATGGTGGTCACCGGGAAGGTGCACCGGCGGGCCGTCCTGAAGCAGATCCCCGAGATCCAGGACTCCAATCTGGTCCTTGAGAGTGAGCCGAAGGACTCGGCGGCTGCCATCGGGCTCGCCGCTGCCATCCTGTACCAGCGGGACCCCGACATCATCATGGGCTCCTTCGCCGCCGACCAGGTCATTACGCCGGTCGAGGTGTTCCAGGACGCGGTCCGGGAGGCCATCCACACCGCGGCGCAGGGATACATTGTCACGATCGGGATCCAGCCCACCCTCCCCGCGACCGGCTTCGGTTACATCCGGGCCGGCGAAACCCTTGACATTGAGGGTGCCCCGAGCGCCCACGCGGTGATTGAGTTCGTCGAAAAGCCCTCCGAGGAAGTGGCCCGCGGTTACCTTGAGACCGGCAACTACAGTTGGAACGCTGGCATGTTCGTTGCGCCGGTGGCGCTGATGCTCCGCCACCTCGAAGCCAACGAACCAGAGCTGTACGCCGGCCTGACCGAGATCGCCACGGCATGGGACACCCCTGCCCGGGTCGAGGTGGCCCGCCGGGTCTGGCCGACCCTGCCCAAGATCGCCATTGACTATGCGGTCGCCGAACCGGCCGCCGCGGCTGGCGATGTCGCAATGATCCCCGGCAACTTCAGCTGGGACGACGTCGGCGACTTCGCCGCCATCGGCCGGCTGAACCCGGCTATCGAAAACAGCAAGCTGACGGTAATGGGGGAGGGTGCGCGGGTGTTCTCCGACAACGCCTCGGGGATCGTCGTGTCCGACACCAAACGGGTGATCGCCCTGATCGGGATCGACGATGTAGTCATTGTCGACACCCCTGACGCGCTCCTCGTGACCACTAAAGAGCACGCCCAGGAAGTCAAGAAGGCGGTCGAGCACCTGCGGGCCAGCGGCGAGATCGACGTCCTCTAGCATTCCCTCCCACCCATCGCCGAAGACACCCTTCCTACCCATCGCCGAAGGGGTAGGTCTGGTGGGTTCGACGGCGCTGAACTCTCCAGATCTCGCGGTGCGCCGGCGGGGTTGAGGGATGCCGGGCAGCTTCATGCTGCCGCACAGTTCTCCGGTGCAGACCCGCGGTGGCTAGGCTGGAGGGGTGCAGACCAATCGCAGTGCGCCAACCGTTCCGTCAGTCGCTCCGCCCATCGGTGTGTTCCTTGCCCCCTTGCTCGAGGAACTGACCCGGTTCAGGAGGGATCTGCACATCCACCCCGAGCTTTCGCACAAGGAATACCGCACCACGGATCGATTGGTTGAGCGCCTCGAAGCGGCGGGTCTGCACCCCCAGCGCCTTCAATACACAGGACTTTTCGTTGACATCGGGGAAGGTCCCATCCGGTTGGGGTTGCGCGCCGACATCGACGCCCTCCCGGTTCTCGAAGAGACCGGCCTTCCCTATGCCTCCGCCTCGACCGGAATCGCCCATGCCTGCGGGCACGATATCCACGCGAGCGTGATGCTCGGTGTGGCGCTGGTGCTCTGCAGGATGAACGACGACGAACCGCTGGGTGGGCGGATCAGGGTAATCTTCCAGCCCGCCGAGGAAATGATGCCCGGCGGTGCCCTCGAAGTGATCGAGCAGGGAGTGCTCGGTGGTGTCCCCCGGATCCTCGCTTTGCACTGCGACCCGCATATCGACGTCGGCCTCGTCGGCACCAGGATCGGCGCGATCACCTCGGCCTCCGACACCGTCAGGGTAGAGCTGACCGGCCGCGGCGGCCACACCTCTCGCCCGCACCTGACCGAGGACCTGGTGTTTGCGCTCGCGAACATTGCGGTGAATGTGCCTGCGGTGTTGTCCCGCCGGATCGACGTCCGCAGCGCCGT
The DNA here is from genome assembly GCF_054510815.1 of Arthrobacter glycogeni. Taxonomy (NCBI): domain Bacteria; kingdom Bacillati; phylum Actinomycetota; class Actinomycetes; order Micrococcales; family Micrococcaceae; genus Arthrobacter; species Arthrobacter glycogeni. The sequence goes on along the minus strand of NZ_JBTNDV010000001.1, from coordinate 94,319 downwards.
ATCGGTGGTCTGGGGTCAGATCCACGCCGGCAGCGCCCCCAACGCAATTCCCGGGCATGGGTTCATGTCCGGGACCATGCGCTGCCTTGACGGCGAGGCATGGGAGGCCGCAGGGGACCTCCTTGACAGTACGGTCCGTCAGATTGCTGCACCCTTCGGCGTGGAGGTCCACCTTGAGCACACCCGCGGGGTGCCCCCGGTGATCAACACCGAGGCCGAAACCGGGCTGCTCGAAGCGGCGGCCCGCGCCGAACTGGGCCCCGATGCGGTCGTCCTCACCCCCCAGTCCATGGGCGGGGAGGATTTTGCGTGGATGACCCAGGAAGTTCCGGGCGCCATGATGCGGCTCGGCACCCGAACCCATGGCGGCGAAACGTATGACCTGCACCGGGGCGACTACAACCCCGACGAACACGCCATCAGCTGCGGCGTCAGGGTGATGGCCAACGCTGCGCTGCGCGCCATCCGCGCTGTCAGGCATTAGCCAAAACCCTGGGGCCGACCAAAACCCTGGGACTTGATCCCAGGGGGACGGTGACCCGAATGGAATAGGGAAGGCACCAGGCCGGTTACCTTCCCTGTGAGCACATCAGTAAGCACCCGACCGCCCATGTCAGTCCTCGACCTCGCCACCGTCGGCGTCGGAAAGTCCTCCGGTCAGGCGCTGGCCGACAGCACCACCCTCGCGCAGGCGGCCGACCGGCTAGGGTTCCGGCGTTTCTGGGTCGCCGAACACCACAATATGCCCGCCGTGGCCTCCACCTCACCGCCCGTGCTGATGGCTCACCTGGCGTCACAGACCGAGCGCATCAGGCTCGGCTCGGGCGGTGTGATGCTCCCCAACCACGCACCCTTCGTGGTCGCCGAACAGTTCGCTCTGCTCGAAGCCTTGTACCCGGACCGGATTGACCTGGGCATCGGCAGGGCTCCCGGCACCGATCAAGCCACGGCCATGGCCCTCCGGCGGCAGGCCGGCGGCCTGGGCGTCGAGGAATTCCCGCAGCACGTCCTTCAGGTGATGTCACTCCTCGGCGACCACCGCTCCCCGGACCAGGCCCTTAACCTGGTCGCCACCCCGTCGGCCACGAGTTTCCCTGAGGTCTGGCTGCTGGGCTCCAGCTCCTACTCGGCGCAGCTCGCCGGCATGCTCGGCGTGCGGTACAGCTACGCCCACCACTTCGGCAACGAGGACCCGGCGGCAATCATGAACCTGTACCGGTCCAACTTCCAGCCCTCCCCGGTGCTCGACGAACCGCACGCCATGCTGGCCACTTCGGCCCTTACCGCGGACACCGAGGAGGAAGCCGATTACCTGGCCGGCCCCGCCCGGGTGATGGCGCTGGCCCTCCGCTCGGGGCGGCTGGGTCCCATCGTCTCCCCGGAAGACGCCGCGTCCCGGCAGCTCACCGACCAGGAACTGATGGTGCTGGAGCACCTGCCCGCCATCAAGGCGGTCGGCACTCCGGCCCAGGTAGTGAACCGCCTGGCTGCCCTGGTTCAGCAGACCGGCGTCAACGAAGTGATGATCACCGGAACCACGTACGACGTCGCCTCCCGGGTAGCCTCGCTGGAAGCGTTGGATGCCGCGTGGACCGACGACGTTTCCAACGGAATACCGGTTGGTAACAAATCCCGAACAATGTGATCTTCGTCGCCTGATTTGGTAAGAGCTGGGGCGGTGCGCCGCTAGAGTAAGTTCATATCGTGCCGGCCCACGGCGCGGCCCAGTGCCTACGAAAAATCAGTGAAAACAGAGCCTTGCGCACGCCAGTGCGTCAGTGGCGGTCACTCACTGAGATCTTCAGCCGTGGGGCTCATTTCTTTCTGGAGGAATTTTGAAGAACTCACAGCGCACCACCATGCGCCTCAACAACAAGACGGCCCTGTCAGCCGCAATGCTCGGTGTCTCCGCTCTGCTACTGGCCGGTTGCGGCGCGGCGCCAGAGGAGCCAGCAGGATCAGCCGATGCCAGCGGGGACGCAACAGAAGCGACAGTCGACTACACCGGCTGCATCGTCTCCGACTCCGGTGGCTTCGACGACCAGTCGTTCAACCAGTCCAGCTACGAGGGAATCACCGCGGCTCAGGAGAACCTGGGCATCGAAATTCGTGAAGCGGAATCGAAGGCCGAGACCGACTTCGCCCCCAACGTCAATTCGATGGTCACCAGCGGTTGCGACCTGATCGTCACAGTCGGTTTCTTGCTCTCGGCGACCACCGCCGAAGCCGCCGAAGCGAACCCCGACACGAACTTCGCCATCGTCGATGACAGCCAGATCGTCCTGCCGAACGTCAAGCCCATCATTTACGACACGGCTCAGGCTGCATTCCTGGCCGGTTACGCCGCAGCAGGTACCACCGAGACCGGCTCTGTAGCCACCTACGGCGGCATCCAGATCCCCACCGTGACCATCTTCATGGACGGTTTCGCCGATGGCGTCGCCTACTACAACGAGCAGAAGGACACCGACGTCCAGCTGCTCGGTTGGGACAAAGAAGCCCAGACCGGTACCTTCACCGGTGACTTCGAGTCACTCGCCAACGGCAAAACCAACACCGAGAACTTCATCAACGAGGGCGCCGACATCATCATGCCGGTCGCCGGCCCAGTGGGCGTAGGCACCATCGAAGCGGTCGAGGAAGCCAACGCCGACGGCGCCAACGCCAAGGTCATCTGGGTTGACTCCGATGGCTTCCTGACCGTGGACGCCGGCAACGAATTCATCCTGACCTCGGTCATGAAACTGATGGGTGAAGCGGTCGAAGAGGTCATCAGCACCGACGTCGACGACAAGTTCGACAACGCCCCCTACGTGGGCACCCTGGAAAACGGTGGGGTAGCCCTCGCGCCCTTCCACGACCAGGAGGAGTCGGTCTCCGACGAGCTGAAGGCCGAACTGGAAGAGATCCAGGCCAGCATCATCTCGGGCGACATCACTGTGGAATCTGAAGCCAGCCCACAGCAGTAACAGCTGTGGCATAACGCGCCGCCGCTCCGCGTGAGGGTACATCCGCACGCGGGGCTGGCGGCGCGTTATGCGTTTAGGCTGGTGTCCAGCAGACATCTCATCGACCACCTACCGGCCACCGCCGCAGTGGTGGTCCTGATCCAGAACAGGTGGTTGGAGTCCGTTGTTGCTCGAACTGCAGGGAATAACAAAGAAGTTTGGCACCCTGGTGGCGAACGACTCCATCGACCTCATCGTCAAACCTGGCGAAGTGCACTGTCTGCTCGGCGAGAATGGCGCAGGCAAATCCACTCTCATGAATGTTCTCTATGGACTGTATGAACCCACGGACGGCAGCATCCTGCTCGACGGCAAGGCCGTCACCTTCAGGGGCCCCGGCGACGCCATGGCCGCCGGGATCGGCATGGTGCACCAGCACTTCATGCTTATCCCCGTCTTCACCGTCGCCGAGAATGTTGCGCTGGGCGACGAGTTTACCCGCGCCGGCGGTCTCCTCGACCTCGAGAAAACCCGCGCCAAGATCCGTGACATCTCCGACCGGTACGGGTTCGACGTCGACCCCGACGCCCTGATCGAAGACCTCCCGGTGGGCGTGCAGCAGCGGGTCGAGATCATTAAGGCACTGGTCCGTAACGCCAGCGTCCTGATCCTCGACGAGCCCACTGCTGTCCTGACCCCCCAGGAGACCGACGAACTGATCGAGATCATCGGCCAGCTCAAGGCTGCGGGCACGGCGATCGTCTTTATCTCGCACAAACTGCGCGAGGTCCGGGCCGTCTCCGACGTGATCACCGTGATCCGCCGCGGCGCAGTGGTGGGAACCGTTGACCCTGCCACCAGCACCTCCGACCTGGCCAACATGATGGTCGGCCGTCAGGTGAGCCTGAGCCTGAACAAGGCGCCCGCCCAGCCGGGGGAGCGCACCTTCCAGGTCAAAAATCTTACTGTCCTCTCCGCTACCGGGCAGCGACTGGTCGACGACGTCACCTTCGACATTGCCCAGGGTGAGATCCTCGCCGTCGCCGGTGTCCAGGGCAACGGCCAAACCGAACTCACCGAAGCCATTCTTGGCCTGCAGCCCCACGCCAGCGGATCCATCACGCTGAAGGGCACCGAACTGATCGGGATGAAGGCCAAAGAGGTGATCCGGCAGGGTGTCGGCTTCGTCCCCGAAGACCGGAAGGTTGATGGGCTGGTCGGCACCTTTTCGGTCGCCGAGAACCTGATCCTCAACTGGTACAACGAGCCGCCCTTCGCGAAGGGTCTGGCCATGAAACCCGCGGTGGTCCAGGCCAACGCCACGGCCAAGATCGCCGAATACGACGTGCGCACCCAGTCAGCTGAATCGGCTGTCGGCACCCTCTCGGGCGGTAACCAGCAAAAAGTGGTGCTGGCACGCGAATTATCCCGGCCACTGAACCTGTTCATTGCCTCACAGCCGACCCGCGGCGTCGACGTCGGGTCCATCGAGTTCCTGCACAAGCGCATCGTCCAGGAGCGCGACGGCGGGACCCCGGTGATGATCGTGTCGACCGAACTGGACGAGATCAGCGAACTAGCCGACCGGATTGCTGTCCTGCACCGCGGACAGCTGATGGGCGTGGTCCCCGGTAACACCCCGCGGGACGTCCTTGGATTAATGATGGCCGGAATGACGGCGGACGAGGCCCTGGGCCAGTCCGCGGAGGAGAAACAATGAGCTCACAGCTGCAGCAGGGCGAGGGCTCCCGCAGCGTCCTCCACCGGATCATGGGCGGAAGCACGCTGGTGGCTCTGTTGGCGGTGGTCCTGTCCATCGTGCTGGGCGGCCTCCTGATCGCCGTCACCGACGAGCGTGTCGCCGAGACGTCGTCGTACTTCTTCAGCAGGCCCGGCGACATGTTGTCCGCCGCCTGGGAAGCAGCCAGCGGCGCGTACATTGCCTTGTTCCAGGGCGCCGTCTTCAACCCCGGAGCCGACACCATCGCGCAGGCGTTCCGCCCGCTCACCGAGACGCTCACGGTCGCGACCCCGCTGATCCTGGCGGGCCTCGGCGTCGCCATCGCGTTCCGCACCGGACTCTTCAACATCGGGGCCCAGGGACAGATCATCCTCGGCGCAACTTTCGCAGCCTGGGTCGGTTTCACCCTTGACCTACCGCCGGGCATCCACCTCCTCATTGCTGTGCTCGCCGGTTTTGTTGGCGGTGCGCTCTGGGGCTTCATCCCCGGCATCCTCAAGGCACGCACCGGAGCCCACGAGGTGATCGTGACGATCATGCTCAACTACGTCGCCGTGTACCTGGTGGCGTACCTCCTGTTCACCCCGGCGTTCCAGAACCCCGGCTCGTCCAACCCGATCAGCCCGCGGCTGGACGACTCGGCCCTGTTCCCGCTGCTCCTGGGCTCCGGCTTCCGCCTGCACCTGGGCTTCCTGGTCGCACTCGCGGCAACCTACGGCGTGTGGTGGGTGCTGAACCGTTCGACGACCGGTTTCGAACTCCGGGCCGTCGGCGCCAACCCGAACGCGGCACGCACCGCCGGTATCAGCGTGACCAGGGGGTACGTCGTTGTCATGATGATTGCCGGTGGCCTCGCCGGCCTGGCCGGGGTGGCGCAGGTCGCCGGTACCGAGAAGGTCCTGACCGGTGGTATCGCCGCCAGTTTCGGTTTCGACGCGATCACCGTTGCCCTGCTGGGCCGTTCGCATCCCTGGGGCGTGTTCTTCGCCGGACTGCTGTTCGGTGCCTTCCGCGCCGGTGGGGTCCAGATGCAGACCCAGACCGGCACACCGATCGACATCGTGCTGGTAGTGCAGTCACTGATTGTGCTCTTCATCGCCGCACCGCCCCTGGTCAAGGCCATCTTCAGGATCGACCGGAAAAAGAAAAAGACCAACAAAACCGATCAGTCCTTCCAGGAAATCACCACCACGACGGCAGCTGGAGGAGTGGCGTGAGCGTTGCAACAGACATGCGGCCCAAGGGCCCGTCGCGGACACCGACAGTCAGGAACTGGAAAGCCCCCATCGGCTTCGGCATCGGCGCCTTGGTCGCCCTGCTCGTCTTCGCGCTGGGCGGCCCATCGCAGACCGCTGTCTTCCGGGTCTCCGACGACTCGGACCGGTTCCGGCTGGCCGATGTGGCGCTCCCCGCGGCGGGAGTCGGCTGGTTCACCGCCGTCGTCCTTACCCTGATCGCCGTGTACTCGTTCCTGCAGGTCAGGAACGGTCGCCCGGTGAACCGGTGGATTCCGATCATTTACGGTGCGCTATTCATGGTTGCCTTCCTCACATGGGTGGTGGGCAGCGCAAACACGCCCAGTATTTCTCTCTCTGGTCTGATCGCCGGATCGGTGACCCTCGCGATCCCGCTGATCTTCGGCTCCCTCTCCGGCGTGCTGTGTGAGCGGGTCGGTGTGGTGAACATTGCCATCGAGGGCCAACTGCTTTCCGGTGCGTTCGCCGCAGCCGTAGCGGCCTCGATTTCCGGTAACGCCTACGTCGGTCTGATCGCCGCCGCGTTCGCCGGGACCCTGGTCTCGGTGGTGCTCGCGGTGTTCAGCATCAAGTACTACGTCAACCAGATTATCGTCGGTGTGGTGCTGAATGTGCTGGTTTCCGGGCTGACCGGGTTCCTCGCCTCGACGCTCCTGGACCGCGACTCCGCCACCTTCAACTCTCCACCGAACCTGCCGATCATCAGTATCCCGTTCCTGTCCGACCTGCCGATCATCGGCGGCATCCTGTTCAGGCAGAGCATCGTCGGCTACCTGATGTATGTCGCAGTGATTGTCATCTACGTGGGCCTCTTCCACACCAGGTGGGGGCTACGGGTCAGGGCCGTCGGCGAACACCCGCAGGCGGCAGACACCATGGGGATCAAGGTCAATGCCACCCGGTTCTGGAATGTCCTGCTGGGCGGCGCTGTCGCCGGATTCGGTGGCGCTTTCTTCACCCTCGTCTCAGTGAGCTCCTTCTCCCGGGACATGACCGCCGGTGCAGGCTACATTGCCCTCGCGGCATTGATCTTTGGGCGCTGGAACCCGATCGGAGCGTTCTTCGCGGCCCTCCTGTTCGGCTTCTTCACCAACCTTCAGTATGTGCTCTCCATCATCGGTACCTCGGTGCCGAGCCAGTTCATGGCCATGCTCCCGTACATTGTCACAATCCTCGCCGTCGCCGGGCTGGTCGGCCGTTCGCGGCCACCCGCAGCCGGCGGCACCCCGTACATCAAGGAGTAGCCATGACCGCTGTCCCCACCGCGGGCCACCAGATCCCCTGGGAGCAGCTCACCGCGGCGGCCACCGAGGCGATGCGCCGTGCCTACGTGCCGTACTCGAAGTTCCCGGTCGGCGCCGCGGCACTGACCGACGACGGCCGCGTGGTCTCGGGGTGCAACGTGGAGAACGCCTCCTACGGGCTGACGCTGTGTGCGGAGTGTTCCCTGGTGAGCCAGCTGCAGATGACCGGCGGCGGGAAGCTCGTCGCGTTCAGCTGCGTTGACGGCAACGGCAACACCCTGATGCCCTGCGGCCGGTGCCGCCAGCTGCTGTACGAGTTCCGTGCCCCCGGCATGGTGCTCCTGACGGTGAGCGGCATCAAAACCATGGACGAGGTGCTGCCCGACGCCTTCGGACCTGAGCACCTCACCGCCAACCCCTAGGGCGCACCCTGTGCAGCCCACAACGTAGCCACCGAAGTTAAGGACACCCAGTACATGTCTGATCAGTTCGACGCCGTCGACATCATCCGCATCAAAAGGGACAGCGGTACCCTCAGCCCGGAGCAAATCGACTGGACCATCGACGCGTACACCCGCGGCGCCATCGCCGATGAGCAGATGGCCGCCCTCAACATGGCCATCCTGCTCAACGGGATGGACCGTGCCGAGATCAGCCGATGGACGACGGCGATGATCGCCTCGGGTGAGCGGATGGACTTCTCGTCCCTGGGCAAAGCCACCAGCGACAAGCACTCGACCGGCGGAGTGGGCGACAAGATCACCCTGCCCCTGGCGCCCCTGGTGGCAGTGTTCGGTGTCGCCGTCCCGCAGTTGTCGGGGCGGGGCCTCGGCCACACGGGTGGCACGCTGGACAAGTTGGAGTCCATCCCCGGCTGGCGGGCGGACCTGACCAACGACGAGATGATGCGCCAACTCGCCGACGTCGGCGCAGTGATCTGCGCCGCCGGTGCGGGCCTCGCCCCGGCCGACAAGAAGCTGTACGCGCTCCGGGACGTCACTGGCACCGTCGAAGCCATCCCGCTGATCGCCTCGTCCATCATGAGCAAGAAGATCGCTGAGGGCACCGGCTCACTGGTCCTCGACGTGAAGGTGGGCAGCGGCGCGTTCATGAAAAACCTTGACCAGGCCCGCGAGCTGGCCCGCACCATGGTGGCCCTCGGCCTCGATGCGGGAGTCAACACGGTTGCCCTGCTCACCAACATGGCGACGCCGCTGGGCCTCACCGCCGGCAACGCGATTGAGGTGCAGGAGTCGGTTGAGGTGCTCGCCGGTGGTGGACCGCAGGACGTGGTGGAACTGACCATCAGGCTGGCCGAGGAAATGCTCGCCTGCGCCGGTGTCCGGGACGCCGACCCGGCTGCAGCGCTCAGGGACGGACGGGCCATGGACGTCTGGAACTCAATGATCGAAGCCCAGGGCGGAGACCCACGCGCCGAGCTGCCCGTCGCCAGGGAATCGGAAACCGTCTACGCTCCCGCCGATGGCGTGCTCGTGGAACTCGATGCCCTGTCCGTTGGTATTGCTGCCTGGCGCCTCGGCGCGGGGCGTGCGCGCAAGGAGGACGCCGTTCAGGCGGGGGCGGGAATAAGGATGCACGCCAAGCCGGGTGCGCTGGTGCGCGCGGGGGAGCCACTGATGACCCTGCTCACCGATACGCCGGAGAAATTCGGGCGGGCGCGGGAGGCGCTCGAGGGCGCCGTCGTCATCGCCCCCGAAGGATCCCGGCCGGATTCGCAACTCATCCTGGACCGGATCGCGGAGGCCTAGCCCCCCGAGGTTTTACCCTGACGCCGCGCCGCCGGTACCCGCCCCGTTTTGTCCGCAGGTCCTCCTATGGGTGGACGCGGGCGGCGGGAAGATCAGCCGAACGGTCGACGCGGCGTCGGTCGTGTGCGGGCTAGCGTTGAACTATCACGGGGACCGAACATTCCGGTACCGAGTCAGCCACCCTCCACCTTTGCGGAAACAGGGGTCGTGTCAGGGGATCCACCCATGGCAGTAGTCCCCGGCGGATGACATCGTGATAACTGTCGAACAGTCAGCGAGCGGGAAGAAGGGGGTGGGCCACACATGGACTCGGTCATCACAGTCCTGAACGCGGCCAGCACGTTCATCCTCAGCACCGCGGAGCAGCCCTGGGTCTACCTCCTGGTGTTCATCTGCTGCACGGTCGACGGATTCTTTCCTCCCTTCCCCAGCGAATCGGTGGTGGTGGGCCTCGCCTCTCTCGTCCTCACCCAGGGCGTCCCCAACCCCTGGCTCCTCGTCATCTCCGCCGGTCTCGGAGCGTTCATCGGAGACAACATTGCCTACGCCATGGGCAAAGCAATCGGGACCCAACGGTTCCGGTGGATGCGCTCCGCCCGAATGCAACGATCCTTCGGCTGGGCCGCGTATGAGCTGCAAAAGCGGGCGGCTTCCCTGATACTTGTGGCCCGGTTCATCCCGATCGGACGGGTGGCGGTCAATCTCACCGCCGGAGCCACCGGCTATTCGCGCCGACGCTTCGTCGGGCTCACCGCGCTCTCGGCCGTGGTGTGGGCAACCTACTCGGTGGGAATCGGTGTCCTGGCAGGATCATGGTTTGAAGACAATCACCTGCTCGGAGTACTGGTGGCCATCGGTATCGCCGTGGTTCTGGGGGTCATCGTCGACCGGATCATAGCGGCGGTCCGCGGTTCCACACCCCTGCGCCCCGAGCCTGCCAAAGTTCACTCGGACAGCCAATAATTGCGGCGTCCACCGATAGGCCCGCCACCGCACCTCGCGTAAGGTAAGTGGAGTGACTGAGCCAATCATTTCCCCAGCGACCGACCTCACCTTCGACCTGCGGAGCCTGCCCAAGGTCTCCCTGCATGACCACCTGGATGGGGGTCTGCGCCCGGCCACCATCATCGAGCTTGCCGAGGCAGCGGGCCACCAACTGCCGTCCACCGACGCTGTGGCCCTGGGGGAGTGGTTCCGCGAATCAGCCAACTCCGGTTCCCTGGTCCGGTACCTCGAAACGTTCGACCACACCATTGCTGTAATGCAGACCCGCGACGGTCTGATCCGGGTAGCCCGCGAGTTTGTCGAGGACCTTGCCGACGACGGCGTCGTCTACGGTGAAGTGCGCTGGGCGCCGGAACAGCACCTTACCCAGGGTTTGAGCCTCGATGAGGTAGTCGAGGCGGTCCAGCAGGGCCTCGACGAGGGAGTCGACGCCGTCGTCGCCGGGGGCAGGGCCATCCAGGTGGGCCAGCTCATCACCGCGATGCGGCACGCCGACCGTGGCCAGGAAATCGCCGAACTGGCCGTCAGGCACCGCGACAAGGGCGCCGTTGGCTTCGACATCGCCGGAGCCGAGGACGGGTTCCTGCCCTCCCGGTTCAAGGATGCCTTCACCTACCTGGCCGAACACCAGTTCCCCGTTACCGTCCACGCGGGGGAGGCCGCTGGCCTGGACAGTATTGTTGACGCGCTGGTGCATGGTCACGCTCTCCGCCTCGGCCACGGAGTCCGCATCGCCGAAGACATTGAAATTGAGTACGACGCCGATAGCGACGCGCCGGAACTCGGCGTCGTCTCCCTGGGCCAGGTGGCTTCCTGGGTCCGGGACCGCGGCATCGTCCTCGAGGTTTGCCCCTCCTCCAACCTGCAGACCGGAGCGGTCGCTGCGTTCGGTGGGGACATTGCCAGCCACCCCATCGACCTGCTGTTCCAACTCGGGTTCAAGGTCACCGTCAACACTGACAACCGCCTGATGAGCGGTGTCACCCTGACCGACGAGTTCGACCTTCTCACCGAAACCTTCGACTACGACATGGATGACCTGTTGCAGCTGACCCTCAACGCGGTCGACGCAGCATTCCTGCCGCTTGAGGACCGTGAAGCCCTGGCCGACTACATTACCGAAGGTTTTCTTCGCGCTGATGCCTGAGCTAGTACCGGGCCCCACCTCGCCAGCAGGCCAGCATCCACTGGACCGGCTGGTCGAGGTGGTGGCCCAGCTACGGGAACACTGCCCGTGGATGGCCGCGCTCACGCACGCCTCGCTGGTTGAATACCTGGTGGAGGAGTGCTACGAACTGGTCGACGCACTCGACGCTTTCAACACACGCGCCGGTAATTCCGCAGGATCCGAGGTTTCCGACCACCTGCGCGGGGAGCTGGGTGACGTCCTCCTGCAGGTGGTCCTCCACGCCCAGCTGCAACGCGAACACGGCACCTTCGACCTCGCCGGCGTCGTTGACGGGCTGACCCGGAAGATGATCCGGCGTAACCCGCACGTTTTTACTCCCGACGGGGAGCTGCGGGAAAGTTTCCCCGCCACCATCGAGTCCATCGTTGAGACCTGGCACCAGGTCAAGCGGGTCGAGGAGCCGCAGCGGGTCGACCCGTTCCACGGCATCCCCGTGCACCTGCCGGCCCTGGCCCTGGCGGCAAAAACCCTCCGGCGGACGGCTGAGCCGGCGCCGGAGTCTGCGACGGCCCTGCTCGCTGATGCCCCGCAGACCGAAGCGGAGCTGGGCGACCTGCTGCTGTCGATGGTCCGCCGGGCCACCGCCGATGGGTTGGACCCGGAGCTTGCCCTCCGGGCGGCGGTGCTCCGACTTCAGGAACGGGCCAGGCTGACCGAGGAAGACACGATCGGCGCCGCCCCCGACGTTTCCACTAGGCTGGGGGGAGACCCCGCCGCCGATACCCCAAGCCGGACAGGTCAGCCCTGACCGGACGCACCGCGACTACCTATCCCAGGACCGAAGGAGCATTCCCATGGCCATCATCGATGCCATCCACGCACGTGAAATCCTTGATTCCCGCGGCAACCCCACCGTTGAGGTGGAGGTACTGCTCGACGACGACACGTTCGGCCGTGCAGCGGTCCCCTCAGGCGCCTCCACCGGTGCGTTCGAAGCCAACGAACGCCGTGACGGCGACAAGGCCCGCTACCTCGGCAAGGGAGTCCTGCAGGCAGTCGAAGCAGTGATTGAACAGATCCAGCCGGCACTCCTCGGCTTTGACGCCACCGACCAGCGGGCTATCGACCAGGCCATGATCGACCTCGACGGCACCGAGAACAAGTCGAGCCTGGGCGCCAACTCGATGCTGGGCGTGTCACTGGCCATCGCCCGCGCCGCCGCCGAATCCTCGAAGCTGCCGCTCTACCGTTACCTCGGCGGCCCCAACGCCCACGTCCTTCCCGTCCCCCTGATGAACATCCTCAACGGCGGCTCTCACGCCGATTCCGACGTCGATGTCCAGGAATTCATGATCGTCCCCCTCGGTGCCGAGTCCTTCTCGGAAGGCCTCCGCTGGGGCGTCGAGGTCTACCACGAGCTGAAGTCGGTGCTCAAGGAGCAGGGCCTGGCCACCGGGCTGGGCGACGAGGGCGGCTTCGCCCCGAACCTGCCGTCCAACCGTGCAGCTCTTGACCTGATCACCACGGCCATCGAGCGCGCAGGCTACACGCCGGGCAAGGACATTGCGCTGGCGCTGGATGTCGCCGCATCAGAGTTCTACACCGACGGTGCGTACCACTTCGAGGGTAAGGCTCTGACGACAGCCGAGATGAACACGTACTACGGCGAACTGGTCCGGGATTACCCACTGGTCTCCATCGAGGATCCCCTGGATGAGGAGGACTGGGACGGCTGGAAAGCACTGACCGAGCAGCTCGGGTCCAAGGTCCAGCTCGTTGGTGACGACCTGTTCGTCACCAACCCGGTGCGTCTCGCTCGCGGGATCGACGCCGACACCGCCAACTCGCTGCTCGTGAAGGTCAACCAGATCGGCACGCTCACCGAAACGCTGGACGCGATCTCGCTGGCCCAGCGCTCCGGGTACACCACCATCACCTCACACCGGTCAGGTGAAACCGAAGACACCACTATCGCCGACATCTGCGTGGCAACCAACGCCGGGCAGATCAAGACCGGCGCCCCGGCGCGTTCCGAGCGGGTCGCCAAATACAACCAGCTCCTGCGGATCGAAGAAGAGCTCGACGACGCCGCACGCTATGCCGGACGCGGTGCTTTCCCGCGTTTCACAGCCTAGTTACCAGCAGCGGCGGTTACCCTCGTTAGTAGGGACGGCCCACCGGCCACCTATCCCTGACCCGAGGATCTAGAGGAGTTTGATGTCGACCCGCCGACCCAAGGTGCCGCGCAGCGCCGGTCCCCGGATGCCGTTAACCGCAGCATCCGGGGACCAGTCCGGAGCACCCCGGGCCCGGCCCGCGGTGCGGTCGGCGCCGACCGCTGCAATGCCCGGGGCGGTAAAGGCTGCAGCCCCCGAGGTAGCGAAGGCTGCAGCCCCCCGGGCTGTGAAAGCTGCTCCTCGCGCTACAGGCCCGGCGAGGAAAGCGGCAGGACCCGCGGGAAGCGCAGCGTCCCCAGCGGCTGCCTCACTAACTCCTTCCGAAGCGCGGACCCAGCAGCGGGTACAGCTGGCCGGGGCAATCCGGCGGGCACGTCAGCCGTTCAAGCGGGAGCCGCCCGCCATCATCCCGGCCGAGGATGCCAAGCCGATCCCGGCCAAGTCCTTTTCCGGCCGGCTCCTGGCGTTGGCAGTGGTGCTGGTGACCATCACCGTGCTCCTGGCACCGTCGGTGCGTACTTACCTCCTCCAGCAGGGCGAACTCAATACCCTGCGAGACGAGATCGCAGCACTTGAGGAAACCCAGCTCGAGTCCCAGGAGCAGCTGGCCCGGTGGGAGGATCCGGCCTACATCAAGGCCCAGGCCCGCGAACGGATCTTTTTGGTCATGCCCGGCGAGACCCGGTACGTGGTGGTGGGCGAGACCGTACCCGGCGACGAAGCGGTGGGATCCTCAGGCGAAGCCCCGCAGGACCTGCCGTGGGTCGACGCGCTCTGGGACTCAATCGAACGTTCAGCGACCGATTCCTAGCATTCGTTCTCACCCAGGGACGTGTGCGCCCTGCCACCCACTACACCCCACCCATTCCGAAAGGTAGGACCCCCGCATGGATTCTGCGCCCAGCACCGAGCTGACCGCGTCCGACCTTGACACCCTTAGCCGCCAGTTGGGCCGCCCCGTGCGTGATGTAGTCGAGATCGGTGCCCGCTGCGTCTGCGGCAACCCTCTGGTTGCGACCACCGCCCCCCGGCTTTCCAATGGCATCCCCTTTCCTACCACCTACTACCTGACCCACCCGGTCATCACCGCAGCAGTGTCCCGCCTCGAAGCGTCGGGTCTGATGGCGGAGATGACCGAGCGGCTGGAACATGACCCGGTGCTCGCTGAAAAATACCAGGCGGCCCACCGGCATTACCTGCAGGTCCGGAAGGCCATCGGGGCCCGGTCAGGAACGGGTCCCGTGCCCGAAATTGACGGCGTGTCGGCGGGGGGAATGCCCACCCGGGTCAAGTGCCTGCACGTGCTGGTTGGACATTCACTCGCCGCGGGTCCAGGCGTCAACCCGCTGGGCGACGAGGCCATTGCGGGCATCTCCGAGTGGTGGACCCGCGATACCTGCTACTGCGCGGGAGCCTGGGACTCCGAAGGCTCGGTCCCGGACCGTGAACTGAGCCGCCACGCCCGTACCCAGGGCCTCACCCCCGAGGAACTCGAAACCAAACGAGCCAACCGTCGTATGGCCGCCGACGCGGCCGCCGATCCCACCACGGATCCCACCCCACCGGAGCGCCCCTGATGCGTACAGCCGCCATTGACTGTGGAACCAACTCAATTCGGCTGCTCATCGCCGACGTCGACGACGACGGCCGGACGCTCACCGACGTCGTACGGCTCATGCGGGTGGTCAGGCTGGGCGAAGGCGTCGACACCACTGGACGGCTGTCCGAGGCGGCGCTTGAACGCACCTTCGCCGCTGCCCGCGAGTACGCGGAGCTGATCCGGCGGCACGGCGCGGACCGGGTCCGGTTCGTTGCCACGTCGGCGACCCGTGATGCCGGGAACCGTGAGGAGTTCGCCGCTGGCATCCGTGAGTTGCTGGGCGTGACACCCGAGGTGGTCAGTGGTGACGAGGAAGCAGCCTTATCCTTCGCCGGTGCGTTGAGCGCGTTGCCGCCGGCCGCGCCAGCGAGCGAGGAATCGCTGGTGCTCGTCGTCGACCTGGGCGGCGGGAGCACCGAGTTCGTTGTCGGTAACGCCGGCGGCGTCCTGGCCTCGCGGAGCATGGACATGGGGTGCGTGCGCTTCACCGAGCGGTACCTTGTCTCGGATCCACCGTCTACCGGGGAGATCGCCACCATGGAGGCGGAAGTGCGGCGGCTGATCACCGAGGCGGCACGTGAGGTTCCGTTCGGCAAGGTCACCAGGGTCATCGGCGTGGCGGGCAGTATCACCACCATCACCGCCCATGCGCTGGGGCTGTCGGAGTACCGGGCGGCTGATATCCACGGTTCCGAACTCGCCCACGATCGGGTCTGGAACGCTGCCACCGAGCTGGTGCGGATGAGCCGTGACCAGCGTGCCGCCCTGCCCTACATGCACCCGGGACGCGTTGACGTCATCGGCGCCGGCGCACTGATCTGGCGCACCATTACCGCGCACCTGGTCTCCGCTACAGGTGGCAGGGTCGAAACCTTCATCGCCAGTGAACACGACATTCTCGACGGAATTGCCCTCGGCGAGAACAGGAAAGTAATCCAGTGACCAGCTCTCGCGGCGCGCTCAACTCCTGGCGGCGTGCAACGGCCTGCCTGTTAGGGATGGTCTTTGCCGCTGCCCTTCTACCCGCGGCGCCCGCCCAGGCCGACGACCTGCGGGAACGCGAATATTGGCTTGAGGACTATGGGATTGCCGAAGCCTGGCAGACCACCAAGGGCGAAGGCGTCCGCGTCGCAGTGATCGATAGCGGCGTCGACGGTTCGCACCCCGATCTGGACGGAGTGGTGGTAGGTGGCACTGACGTCTCAGGGTCCGGACAGCCCAACGGTCAGCTCGGCATCGGCGAGGTTGCCGAGCACGGCACCCTGGTCGCTAGCCTGCTTGCCGGGCGGGGCCATCTTCCTGACCCGCCGTCCAGCCCGTCACCGCCTGCTGACGACGACGAGAAGGACCAGGAGTCCGACCGGGAGTCCCCCTCGCCGAAACCCACTGCGACCACCGGGCCCGACAGCTACGGGCGCGGCCCAGAGGGAATCGTGGGTGTCGCTCCGGAGTCGGAGCTCCTCGCCGTCTCAGTCTGGATTGAGGGCGAGACCAAGGGGCCCAACCCGGCGGGGATCAGCATCGACACCCAGATCCCCGACGCCGTGCGCTGGGCGGTGGATAACGGTGCCCAGGTCATCAACATGTCGCTGGGAAGCACCTCGCCCACCTGGCCTGAAAGCTGGGATGACGCGTTCCTGTACGCCGAGCAGAACGATGTAGTCATCGTCGCGGCTGCCGGCAACCGTGCGGGTGGTTCCCTGCAGGTCGGGGCCCCGGCCACCATGCCGGGAGTCCTCGCCGTCGCCGGCCTGGACCGTCAGGGCGAAGCAAGCCGCGAATCTTCCTCCGAGGGAATCAGTATTGGGGTTGCCGCCCCCGCTGAGAACCTGGTGGGAGCCTTGCCCGGCGGAGTGTACGCCGACTGGTCGGGCAGCTCGGGTGCTGCGCCGCTGGTCGCCGGAACCGCGGCGCTGATCCGATCCAAATATCCTGACCTTTCGGCGGCCCAGGTGGTCAACCGGATCCTGCTGACGGCCCAGGACGCCGGGGCCGAAGGTGCCGAAGGTGACACTATCTACGGGTACGGAATTCTCGACGTCGCGGCAGCGGTCAACGCCGATCTCGCCGTTCCCGAGGAGAACCTGCTTGGGAGCATGGCAGAATTCATCGAGATCTACCGGAGGGGGGAACCGGCTCCACCCCCGGAGCCCGATGCGCCTACCAGTGAAGCCACTGCCGTCGACATCCCCGAACCCGAGGTGCCGGTCGCTGAAGACCCCTCAGCTTCGGCTGGCGGACTACCGGCGGCCATCGTGCTGGGATTCGCCGGGCTGATTGTCGTGGTTCTCGCTGCGGGGACTGTAGCGGTCCTGCGCGCCCGGCGAACGGCCCTGGCCAACCCGGAGGATGAAAGCGCGGATACCGGTTCTCTCGATACGGCCGTTCCCCGGCCCTAACTGACCCGTCAGAAGCCCGGCTTTCCACGCGACGTAAAGTTAGTGAAGATTTTCACAAAGTCCGGTACCATCGAGGCATGGCACTGAATCAACAGTTCTCCGACCGTCCGCGCATTCTTGTAGTCGGTGGCGGCTACGTAGGTCTCTATGTGGCACATAAGCTGCAGAAGAAGATCAAGTCCCACGGTGGCATCGTCACCCTGGTGGACCCACTGCCCTACATGACCTATCAACCCTTCCTGCCCGAGGTGGCCGGCGGCAATATTGAGGCCCGCCACGCTGTGGTTTCGCACCGCACGCACCTCAAGCAGACCGAACTGATCACCGGTAAGGTCACCGGCATTGACCACGCCCGCCGCACCGCGGTGGTCGCTCCGGCAGACGGTGGCGAGCCGTTCGAGCTGACCTACCGCGATGTCGTCGTGGCAGCAGGCTCGATCACGCGGACCTTCCCGATTGAGGGTCTCAAGGACCAGGGGATCGGCCTGAAGACCATCGAGGAAGCGGTCGCCCTGCGCAACCAGCTCCTCGAACGTATCGAGACCGCCTCGCTGATGCCCGCCGGCCCCGAGCGGGACCGGGCCCTCACCTTCGTCGTCGTCGGCGGCGGTTTCGCTGGGATCGAGACCATCACCGAAATCGAAGACCTCGCCCGCGCTGCAGTCAAGAAGAACGACCGCCTTGAGCATGCGGATCTGAGGTTCGTCATGGTGGAGGCCATGGGCAGAATCATGCCCGAGGTCACCGAGTCCCAGGCCGTCTGGGTAGTTGCCCACCTGCGGTCCCGGGGCATCCAGGTGTTGCTGAACACCTCGCTGGCCAGCGCGGTGGACGGCAGGCTGAAGCTCATCAATATGCCGGACAAAACTCCGGCAGACGAGTTCGAGACTGACACCCTGATCTGGACCGCGGGCGTGCAGGCGAACCCAATGGTCAGGTCCTCCGACTTCCCCATTGACGAGCGTGGACGGATTCGGGCCAACGCCGAACTGCGCATCACCGGCGACAACGGCCCCCTCGAGAATGCCTGGACCGCGGGAGACGTCTCTGCAGTGCCCGACCTGACCGGCGGCGGCGTCGGCGGGTTCTGCGTCCCCAACGCCCAGCATGCTGTGCGACAGGCCAAACTTCTCGCGAAGAACATCTACGCGCAGAACAACGGGGTGGGCCGGGTCAAGGAATACCGGCACAAAAACCTCGGCGCTGTAGCTGGCTTCGGCCAGTACAAAGGCGTTGCCAACATCATGGGATTCGGCATGCGCGGTCTCCCCGCCTGGCTGGCACACCGCGGCTACCACGGCATGGCAATGCCCATGTTCGAGCGCAAGTTCAGGGTGGTCTTCAGCTGGATTCTGAGCTTCGTGTTCGGTCGCGACACTACTCAGCTGATGGATCTGCAGACCCCAAAGCGTCAGTTCCGCGAGGCAGCGACCCCTCCGCCGAGGAAGGCCGAAGCGCCAGCCGGTGCCGGTGCGGCAAGGAGCGACTCCTACGGTGAGCCCGCCAAGAGCTGACCCCCTCCCACTCCTTCTTCACCCACTCCCTTTCGCCGGATGGTCAGCTCCTGTGCGCTGGCGAGCGTTTGAGTCGCCCGATATCACGGTTCGGCGGAAGGGTTTGGGGCCATGAGTGCCCCAGACATAGGCCTTGGTCTTATCCCGGAAAATAGTTCAAGATTCTTTCCCCGGGGGCCTTCCTGCAGACCTTATTTTGTCAGAGGCGAGTGATGGAATGGGGGTATGAAAAGCAGTAAAGCCGTCGTCACCGGGTCGGTAGTTTCTTCCGGTTCTGGTGTGGCTTCCGGCTTCAAGGGCGGTCCCGCGAATCCGTTCGCGGGGACGCCCGGTAGGACTTCTAGGGGGGCTTGTGGTGGGTACGGTTCTGACGGCCCGTTGAGCGTCGTCGCCGTATGGACGGCACCCGTCGCTGACCCGCGTGAAAGCTCCGCTGGTTCCGGCTCTGCTGGTTCCGGGTTCCCTGACTCTGGCCCTGCTGATTCTGGCTTCAGAGATCCGCATTCCTGGGCGCGCTCCAGCGATGCGCCTCCTGCGTTGACGGGTGGGGTGGGGTTGGTTGCGGTGGGTGGCCTGGATTGTTCTGAGGCGTTGAACGCGTTGAGGGACATCGACGGGTTGAGGTCCTGGGCGGATGCGCAGGAAGCGAAACTTATCACCCGGATTGTGGACCTCCAGGCCGAGTGGATTAATGCTGGCCAATCGGCGTTGGGCTTGTCGAAGACCCTGACGGGGTCGGAGATCGGCGCCGCCCTGCATTTGCCCGAGCGGACCGCGGGACACCTGATCGAGCACAGTACGCTCCTGGCCCGGCATTACCCGGCGACGTTGAACGCGTTGGAGGCCGGTAGGTTCTCGCGCCGGCACGCGTGGGCGGTAGTGGAGGAGGCCGCCAGCGTCCCATTCACCGCTGCTGAACCCTCTGCAGTGTTCGAGAGCCAGCTGATCGAGAAGGCGGCGGTGTTGACGGTGGCGAAGTTCTACCATCAGGCCCAACGACTACGCGAGGCGCTGCACCCCGAGTCCGGTATCACCAGGCGTGTGAAAGCTGTGAGGGAACGCGGAGTTCTCCTCAACCCGGCCTACGACGGGATGGCCTGGCTCGAAGCGTATTTGCCTGTCGAGGATGCCGCGGGGATCTACCACCGGGTGGACACCGCTGCCCGGAACTTGCAGGGCCCCGACGAGCCCCGCACGTTGACCCAACTCCGCGCTGATGTCCTCGTTGATGCCCTCACCGGCGCCGGCCCGGAATCCGCCGGTCAGACTCACCCTGAGAGGGCTGGCGGGGATTCCTTTGCCGGCTCACGGGCCGGAACACCCGGGGAGGGAAACCAGTCGAGGGAGGGAAATCGGTCGAGGGAGGGCATCCAGTGGAGGGATAGCGACTCGTTTTGGGGGGTGCAGGCGAAGGTGTTTGTGACGGTCCCGGTGCTGACCCTATTGGGCGGGGATGCGCCGGGTGAGTTGGAGGGGTACGGGCCGATCGACCCGGACACTGCCCGGAGGCTCGCTGGGCACGCGCCGTCGTTTACGAGGATCCTCACCCACCCCTTCACGGGGGCCAGGTTGGGTGCTGATGCGAGCACGTATCGGGTGCCGAAAGATTTGCAGGACGCGGTCAGGGTGCGGGATGGGACGTGCCGTCATCCGGGGTGTAACCGGTTGGCGGTGTTCTGCGAACTCGACCACACGATCCCCTGGTCTCGGGGCGGGACGACCAGTTACTCAAATCTTGCAGCGCTCTGTAAACGTCACCACATGTTCAAAACAGAGGGTTACTGGCACTACACCCAACCCGAACCTGGGACGATCATCGCGATCTCCCCCGAAGGGGAAACCTACCTCACCCGACCAGACCCACCACCAACACCACCGCCGCGACCAGAACCAGAACCCCCGCCGATCTGAGGTGGAGTCCGTTTCCATGGCCTGAACTGGGACAAAACTATCCCTTCAATTCGACCGGAGACTTCCTGATCAAGGCCCTAAACGGCGCTGGCGCCGCTCAAAGGGACATTCGCTGTCGCCGAGCCGTTCACGCGCCTTTGGCGGTGTGGCGGGGGCCTCGCTGTGGCGTCTGGATCACGCTCTCGCCCGCGATCACGTATTCTGAGGTAGACGATTCAGCCCGTCAGCGCCCCAGTAGCCCAATGGCAGAGGCACCAGACTTAAAATCTGTTCAGTGTCAGTTCGAGTCTGACCTGGGGCACCGCTCACTGTTCTTGCCGTCTACCGGTGAACCGCCCTCTGCTGGGTCGACTACCCGGCGCCAGGTAAGTGAACTTCTCATGAAATGCTGATAAGAAGACTTTCATCTGTGTCTCATGATCATCTTTTCTTAGCATTCTTTACTGGAGTGACTGCCACCCCTCCTACCTCCCGCTAAGGAGCTTCATCATGAGTTCGATTGTTGAGCCAGTAAGTCTGAGTACCTCCGAGTCGCCCACCGTTCTGACCGAGGAATCGGTCAGAGAGCTGGGAAGAGAACCGAACGTAGCGCCCTCGGTGGGGGTGGCAAAAAAGTTGGAAGGTACAGGTAATGACTTCGCAATTCCGGTTGACGCCGAGCGGTTGCAGCAAGCGAAGAGGGCCTACACGACGCGCTTCCTGTCCGCGTCGCTGGATGAGGACGCGAGCGGGTACCTGCTCC
The DNA here is from genome assembly GCF_054510815.1 of Arthrobacter glycogeni. NCBI lineage: Bacteria > Bacillati > Actinomycetota > Actinomycetes > Micrococcales > Micrococcaceae > Arthrobacter > Arthrobacter glycogeni. Next base: position 72,884 of record NZ_JBTNDV010000001.1, on the reverse strand, counting down.
GCCAGGATGTTCCCCGTCCGGGGGACATCGTTCTGGCACGTGTAGTGGAGCTCGGGTCACACCTCAAACTGGAAAGCCCGGTCTCACGCCGTCAGGCAATGTTTGTGGGGGATGAAATCCTCGTCGCTTACGGCAACCGATACGCGCCAGACCAGTTCCTTGCCGAGGTCCCGCGGGATCTTGGCGAATGCCAGCTCGTCGCGGGGGGCGGCGTTGCCGGAAGGGTTCTTGAGCAGCACGCCGGGATGAAGGAGGCCACCATCATCCTCCCTATTGGGTTACTCGCGACAACCGAGGGTGTTCTTAACTTGAGAGACTTTGCACCGGCCGAGGTACCCCCCGCGCCGTCTGGTGTCAGGAAACCTACCGTTGTCGCGGTACTCGGTACGTCGATGAACTCGGGGAAGTCCACTACTCTCGGCTGCCTCGTGAACGGTCTGACCAACGCTGGATTGCGCGTATCAGCTGGCAAGGCGACGGGTACGGGATCGGGGAACGACCCCCGGCTGTTTACCGACGCTGGGGCCCGCCTGGTCCTCGATTTCACTGACTTCGGCTACCCGACGACGTTCAGGCTTGAGTACACGGAGGTGCGCAGCCTGCTGTCCAGGCTGGTTGCACGGTTGAGCACTGAAGAGACCGACGTCGTCGTCGTTGAGATCGCCGATGGCGTGTATCAGGGCGAGACGGCGCGGCTGCTCGCGGACCCCATATTTCAGGGCATTGTCGATCATGTGCTGTTTTCCGCAGCCGACGCACTCGGAGCGACAGCGGGCGTCCGGATACTGCGCGAGAGCGGTGTGAAGGTCGCCGCGGTGTCCGGGCTGCTCACGGCCTCCCCGATGGCAGCAGGGGAAGCCGCCTCGGTACTCGACGTCCCGGTCATCAAAACTTTCGATCTCTGTCTGGCTGAGGTTGCGCGGAGCATCGTTCGGGTGGTGCAGCCCACCGCGGCGCAGACATCGTGAGTGCCGGAAGCAAAGCCGGCCGGGTTTCGGCGCGGCTACCGAAACTTGTGGAGCGGGATCGAAGAGGCATTCTGGCCCTGCTCATCGGTACGGGGCTGCTGATGGCGGCACTGGCCGGGCTGACTGCCATTTTCATGACGATGCTGCTCGGAGGGGGCGCGGACCTCCTTGCGGCATTCCTCGCGGGAACAGGTCTCATCACCGTGGCCTGCGGGATCGGTGTTCTCCGATCGGTTGAACGCGTATTGGCTGAGCGTCTCGGTCAGAGTTACATTCAGCAGATCAGGCTCAAACTCGTCGACGCCGCTCTTACCGCCGAGAAGCCCCCGCCTGCCGGCATCACGATCGCCCGGGCCACCAATGATCTCACCAGTGTGCGCAACTGGGTGGCTCTTGGAATAGCGCCGTTGGCAGTCGGCATTCCCATGATTTTGGGGTCAGCCTTGGGTCTGGGGCTTCTCAGCCCTGTCCTCGCCCTTGCCGCTTTGATCCCCCTGACAATCCTGGCGGGGGTCATGGTGATCCTCGCACATACGGCGTTTGACCGAGCGAAAATCGTCCGACGCAAGCGAGGGCGGCTCGCGTCGCTGCTTGCGGATACCGTTGCGGCGGCGCCGGCCATCAAGGCGGCAAGCGGGGAGAGGCGTGAGCTGCGCCGGATTGGCAAGGCCGGTCAGGAGGTCGTAGACGCGGCCGTCGACCGTTCGCGGATTACCGGCTGCATCCGTGGTTCCGCCGCGGCTGCGGCAGCAATCGCCGTTGCGGGGGTCGGCATCGTCGGCGTATGGCAATCGATTGACACGGCCACGATCGCCGGCGCGCTGACCATCGTGGGTCTGATGTCCGCACCTGTCAGCGATCTGGGACGCGTGGTCGAGTACCGGCAGAACTTCAAAGCTGCGCGCCGGATACTGGTCCCGGCACTGAGCAATGTCAAGGAGCTGGACCGGGGCCAGATACCGGCTGGCAAGACAGTGAACATTGTGCGGCAGCTGCCGCAGGCTCTTCCCAGGGGAGAGGGTGTCGTCTCCGTCGTCGGTCCGCTGTCATGTGGTGTCTGCGCAGCTCCGACTTTGCGTGCCGTGCCAGGGGACCTGGTTGTCGTCGAAGCGACCGACCCGGCCCGCGTCGACGCCGTCTTCGCGGCTCTGCTGGGTTTGCGGCAAGAGGAGGCAGTTGCTGTGTGCGTCGACGGCATGGATCTCTTGTCCGCGCACCCCGAGGAGAAACGCCAGCTGGTGGGCTACGCCGCTGCGGGCTCCTATCTGGAGCGGGGAACGGTCGAACGCGCTGTCCGGTATCGCAGGCCTGACCTGCACCCTGATGAAGGGCGACGCGCGCTGGAACGCGTCGGCATAGCGGACACCATTGACGCCTTGCCCAAGGGCTACCGTACTCAACTGCGGCGCGGGGGCGAGCCGCTGACCGTTTCGGAACGGGCCCGGCTGGTCCTGGCCCGGGCGTCCCTCGCCTCACCGCCCCTGCTTGTGCTCAACAGGATCGACACCGAGCTGGACGACGACGGCCTGAACGTTCTGTGGGAACTCATTGACGGCTACCCCGGTGTGGTTCTGCTGTCACCCGGGCAACCCGGCGGAGCGGCTCTGCCCAGCACCGGACGTCGAACGGTGAAGTGGTCTCTTGACTGCCTGCACCTGGGAGCCGGCGCCCGTCAAGACAGCGCTGGCATCCTCGACGGCTAGCTGTCGGCCCACCGCGTACCTGCGCCTGCCCTGAGTTGGCGAGTAGCGCTTGATGGTGGCGGGCCGGGTGATCCCCGCGGGAGGTCATATGGTGGGCAGATTAGCGGTCCCGGGACCTATCGGAAAGGGTGCGGGAGCCTTCCTGTGGCGAGCGTTACAAGGATGTGACCGTATTTGCTTAGTTTCGACACATTTTTGCATTAGCTTTTCTACATACCAGGAACACCTGGTGATCGCATCAAAGGCCGATAATGCCTTTCGGTCGAGGAGAAAACATACATGACTGCAACACGCAACTTCGTGCGGCTCGGCATTGGGGACAATGCACCGCGCGCGGCGAAGGTCGCCGCCCTGGGACTGGGCATCGCGCTCTTCGCATCTGCCTGCGGCGGATCGACTCCTGAAGGAGACGGCGGCGAGAGTTCAACCGCACCCGCCGCATCTGGGCTTAGCTGCCCGGAGAGCCAGGGCGGCGAAGCGCCCGAGGCCAACCCGAAGGGGGACCCGTCCGCTGTCCCAGAGGCCACCACAGTTTCCGACACTCCGCTGGTGCTGGGAACGTTGCTCCCTACCACGGGTGCGCTCGCGTTCCTCGGCCCACCCGAGATCGCCGGCACAAACCTCGCGATCAAGGAGATCAACGAGGCGGGCGGTGTGCTCGGCAAGGACGCCGAAATCGTCCACCGTGACTCCGGTGACACCACCACCGACATCGCCACCCAGTCCGTCACCGACCTGCTGTCGCAGGACGTCAGCGGCATCATCGGTGCCGCTTCGTCCGGTGTTTCACGCACCGTGATCAACCAGATCACCGGCGCTGGTGTCATCCAGATGTCCCCGGCGAACACTGCCCCAGACTTCACTGACTGGGACGACGACGGACTGTACTGGCGAACGGCACCGGCGGATATCCTGCAGGGAGGCATCCTCGGCAACTACATCATGGAATGCGGAGCCCAGACCGTGGGCATGATTGTCCTCAACGACGCCTACGGCACCGGACTGCAGGGGTTCGTCACAGACGCGGTCGAAAGCGCCGGCGGTCAGGTGGTCGCCAACGAGATGTTCAACGAGGGCGATTCACAGTTCAGCAGCCAGGTTGACGCGGTGGTAGCCGCTGACCCGGACGCCATAGTTGTCATCAGCTTCGACCAGGCCGCCAGTATTGTTCCACTGCTCACCGCGCAAGGTGTGGATCCGACAACCATGTTCTTCGTTGACGGCAACACCAGCGACTTTAGCGAGGACCTGGATCCGGGCACGCTCGAGGGAGCCCAGGGTACGATTCCCGGCCCGTTCACCGGTGACGCCTTCCAGAAGGCACTGCTTGAGATTGATCCCGCGCTTACCAGTTGGAGCTACGCAGGCGAAAGCTACGACACCGTCAACTTGATGGCATTGGGGGCTGAAGCAGCGGGCTCGACCGACGGCAAGGCCATCGCTGCCGAGTTGCAGGCAGTGTCACAGGATGGCGAAAAGTGCTTTGACTTCGCGGCCTGCGTGACCCTGCTGCGCGACGGTGAGGATATTGACTACGACGGTATCTCCGGCCCGATTAGCTTCGACGAAAATGGAGATCCTACCGAAGCGTTCATCGGGATCTACGCATTCGACGGGGACAACGTCCCGCAGCCGAGCCGTTCAGAAACAGGAAAGCTCTAAGCCGGCTAGTCAGTTCAACCGATCAAACCAGCACCACACTCGCACCACAAACGGTCGCTGTACCTCCCGAATTGTTTGGGGGGTGCAGCGGCCGTTTTGCTGCGCCGAGAAGTGAGCTCCGGCGGGTCTGGAGGGCTCTATGTCGCTCTAGCCTCGATTTTTCATCGGAGTTTGGGTCGGGTGTTTGAGGTCGATGGGCGGGGCCGCTTGTGCTGTATTGGTTTTGGGGCGTGGTTGGTTGCCCTGTTGGGTCGCTCTGGGTGGGCGCCGGTTCCACGTCCGGTGGGTTTTCGTCTCTGATCGTTGGGGTGATCCCAGGGGTAGGGGTTAGCCGGGCGCGGGGTGTTTGAGTGAGGTGATCGCTGCCAGTATCACGGTCATGAGGGCTCGTTCTGGGACGGTTTCCGAGAACAAGAGTTGTTGCTTGCGGGCCGTGGTGATGAGTTTTCCGGCGGTAGCGAAAACCCGGTAGCGCCAACGCTTGATGTCCCAGCACGCGGCCCGGTGCCCGGCGGGCAGGCAGGTGAGTTGCAGCCAGGAGGTGAGATTCAGAGCCAAGGATGCCAGCGACGCCCAGGCCTGGTTCGCGGCGAAGGAATGAAAGGGCAGTTTCCCCAGGCCGGTGTTCTTCAGGGTCTTGATGCGGTTCTCGCACCGGCCTCGAGCCCGGTGGCGTGCAGCCAGTGCTGGTGCGTGCCAGCGCGGTGAGTTGGTCAAAAACGCGGTGATCCGGTGACCGTCCAGATCGAGCAGGGTGGGTTGAGCTCCAGGGTGAAGGGGTTCGGCCCGCAGATAAATGTTCGTGCCCGGCGGGTAATCGATCAAGGGGATGACGTCGGTGGCGTTGATGACCCACGCATCGGGGCGGTTGTTTCCTGCGGCGTCGAGGGCGGGCTGCCAGTTGGTTTGGTCTTCAAGCCAGTGCACCATGTGGGCTTTGCTGGCTGGCAGCGGGTAAGACGTGGAGAACTGCACGCCAGCATCGTGGAGGTGCCAGAGAAACTTCCGGGACGCTCCGGCACTGTCGGTGCGGATGAGTACTCTGTCCCCGATCAGTGTCCCTGTTTCGTTGAAGAAGCCGTCGGGTAACTGGTTGATGGCGGTGGTGAAGACACGGATATGGTCAGCGGCGTTGTTCGCGCCAGCGTTGCCGGGGCGCAGTAAGCACGCCAGAATCTCTCCGGTACCGTACCCGGTGCCGTGATCGATGGACGCGGTGAATGGCGCGAACCCGTAGCCGCCCTTATAGGTGCCCGCCACGGCTTCCTTGTCCGAGTGGCTGGTCACTAACGTCGCGTCGAGGTCAATGATCAGCGGCTCCGCCGGTGTGGCACGTGCGGCTGGATTCCGGTCTCCGGCCGCTTTCCAGACCCTCGAGCGCAGCGTCCTGGTCAGGGTTTCAAACCCGTGGGCGAAAACCTCAGGATTCGCGGCGGCCCGGTCGAAGAACCTGGACACGGTCGCGTCGGAGGCCACGGGTCCGAAGATGCCAGATTGGCTCCGGAACATGTCTAGATCCGAGACGTATTCACCGCCAGCACAGAGCATCACCGCGAGACGGGCTACCAGCCCGCCGGGGCGGTGGGCGGCACCGGGCGGGGTGAACTGGCGGAGCCGGTCCTCGCACAAATCCTTGAAATCCAGGGCGTCGATGAACCCGGTGAGGATCTTCATTCCGGCGTGGGAGATCAGCGACTGGCCAGTGAAATCCACCGGAACCGGCGGGAAAACATGGGTAGACTTATGCATCGAAAGGGTGCTCCCTCTTGATCAGAAAATAACGGCTTAGACACCACTATTTTCCCAAGTCAGAGCACCCTTTCCCTGCTTAAACACACCTCAAACCACACATCCGATGAAAACACGGGGCTAGGTCGCCTGATCTCACACCTTGGCGAGGATAGCGGTGGTCGGGGACTGACCCGAGCTAAGACGCGCGCCACCGTGCAACGCCCGGCTGGATTCCCAGCCGGGCGTTGTACGATATCACACCGCCTGCTAGGCGGTGTCGGCGAGGGTGCCCAGGTACAACTGGATCACCTTCGGATCCTTCATGAGCTCACGGCCAGTCCCCGTGTACGCGTCCTTGCCCTGATCGAGCACGTACGCCCGGTCGCAGATCTGGAGGCAGCGGCGGGCGTTCTGTTCGACCATGATCACCGATACCCCGGCGCGGTTGATCTCATGGACGCGCAGGAAGGTTTCATCCTGCTTCACCGGAGACAGACCGGCAGAGGGCTCATCAAGCAGGAGAACCGCTGGGTCCATCATGAGCGCACGGCCCATCGCCACCATTTGGCGTTCGCCACCGGAGAGCGACCCGGCCCGCTGCGCCCGCCTCTTCCCCAGTTCGGGGAACAGGTCGGCGACGAACTCGAACCGCTTCTTGAAGTCCTTCGGGCGCTGGTACATGCCCATCTCAAGGTTCTCCTCGATGGTCAGCGAGGCGAACACATTATTATTCTGGGGGACAAACCCAACCCCCTGGCTGACCAGCTTGTTGGCTTTCAACCCGGTGATGTCCTTATCCCTGACCACTACTGTGCCGGAATGCACCTTCACCAAGCCGAACATGGCCTTCAACAGGGTGGACTTGCCGGCCCCGTTGGGTCCAATAATGCCGATCAGCTCACCCGAGCGGGCTTCGATGCTGCACCCGTTGAGAATGTTGACGCCCGGTAGGTAGCCGGCCACCAGGTCGGTGACCTTGACCACCGACGTACTGTTGTCCTCGCTCATGGTCGGGTCTCCCTATTGTCAGGCGCGGTATCCGGTCCGCTGGTTTCCGTTGTGGTGGTGCCCCCCTGCCCCATCTCCGGCTGGCTACCGCCGGGACTGGCGAGGATTCCGGCATCGGCGGTCCCAACGACGGAATCTTCATCCTGGGCAAGCTCAACCTCAAGCAGCTCCACGCCCTTCGAATCCCCGAGGTCGACGTCGTGATGGGCACCGAGATAGGCATCAATCACCGCTTTGTCCTTCATGACCACCTCTGGCGGTCCTTCGGCGACGATCTTCCCCTCAGCCATCACCACCACCCAGTCGGCGATGTGACGGACCATGTGCATATCGTGCTCGACGAACAGCACTGTCATGCCTTCGGCTTTGAGATTCTTGATGTGGTCCAGCAACGACTGGGTGAGAGCCGGATTCACGCCGGCCATCGGTTCATCGAGCATGACAAGGACTGGCTTGACCATCAGGGCCCGCGCCATTTCGAGCAGTTTGCGTTGACCGCCGGATAGCGACGCCGCGTAGTCGTCCTTCTTGGCGTCGAGTTTGAACTTCGTGAGCAGGACGTCCGCCTGTTCGGTGATTTCCTTCTCCCGCTTACCCCACATCCCTTTGAAGAGGGCGCGCGCCAGGCTCTCGCCAGGCTGCTTCGTGGCGCCGAGGCGCATGTTTTCCATGACGCTCAGCTTGCCCATCACCTTGGTGAGCTGGAAGGTGCGGACCATTCCCATCCGCGCCACCTTGTAGGGCGGCACACCAGCGATGCTGTGGTCGTCGAACCGCCACTGCCCACTGTTGGGTGTGTCGAACCCGGTCAGCAGGTTGAACAGGGTCGTCTTTCCTGCGCCGTTGGGGCCGATCAGTGCGGTGATCTTGTTGCGGGGCACTTCCAGATATTCGACGTCGACGGCGTTCATGCCGCCGAAGCTTCGCGTCACTTTCTCGGCCACCAGAATCGGATCCCTTTTCTTGCAGCCGGGACCCGTCTCACCAGCGGCGATGTCGCGTGAATCAGTCATGTAGTCAACCGATGTGGCAGCTCCGCTGACAGCTTCCGCCGACCTCGCTGCGACAGCCGCGCTGTGCTTGGGGGGACGCGGGTCTCCGGCGGTATTCGGCTGCGTTTCCTGTGGTTCGGTCATGCGAACGCCAGCTCCTTCTTGTTACCCAGGACGCCCTGGGGTCTGAACACCATGAGCAGCATCAGGGCAACACCAACAAGGATGTACCGCAGCTGACCGGCCTGCACGTTGGACAGGAAGGTAATGGCTCCAATTTCGATTGCTCCGTACAACAGCCCCTGAGTTAGCGACAGCACCACCCAGAAGATCATCGCGCCGACCACTGGGCCGAGAACGGTTGCCATGCCACCTAGCAGGAGGCAGGTATAGAGGAAAAAGGTCAGCTCGGTGGCGTAGTTAGCAGGTTGCACGGCACCGCGGGGGAGCGTGAAGATCATACCGGCAAGGGAACCGAGCAGGCCACCGATGACCAGGGCCTGCATTTTGTAGGCGTAGACGTTCTTGCCCAGGGCACGGACGGCGTTCTCGTCCTCCCTGATGCCCTTGAGAACCCGGCCCCACGGGCTGCGCATGAGCAACCAGACGGTCAAGCAGGCGAGGGCTACAACGGTCCAGCCCACGATCCTGATCCAGAGGTCACGCTCATTCATCGCGATGGGCCCCACATTGTAGGATCCCGGAGCCAGCGGGTTCAACCCGAAGAAGCCATTCTCGAAGTTGGCAAGTCCGTTGGCTGACCCAGTGACATCGGTGAGTCCGTTGGTGGTCACGATATATCTCACGATCTCTGCTGCGGCAATGGTGACGATCGCTAGATAGTCGGCGCGCAGTCGAAGAGTGGGGATACCCAGGAGGAGAGCGAACAGCACGGAGGCTGTGAGCGCCACCAGGACGGCGACCGGCAAGGGGGCGTTGAACGTGAGCGTCGAGATGGCGTAGCCGTAGGCGCCGACCGCCATGAAGCCGGCCTGGCCAAAGTTCAATAGGCCAGAGTAGCCAAAGTGGACGGCCAGACCGAGGGCGGCCAGTGCATAGGCGGCGGTGGTGGGGCTGATCATTTCGCCGAAGGCGAGTGCAAGAATATTTCCAAAATCCATGGTGTGAGCCCCTAACCGACGCGCTCTTTGCGGCCCAGGATACCCTGCGGCCGGAACAGAAGAACCAGAATCATGATCAGAAGCGCACCCACATATTTGAGGTCGGCCTCCAGCCAAATGGTGGAGATTTCAACGAACAGTCCCACAATGATGGACCCGATGAGGGCGCCGAACACGGTGCCGAGTCCGCCGAGGACGACGCCGGCGAAGATGAGCAACAGGATCTGCTGACCCATGTTGAACGAGACACCGGGACGGTAGTACGCCCAGAGGATGCCTCCGAGCGCAGCCAGGGCACCGCCGACCATCCAGACGATTCGAATCACTCGGTCCACATCAATACCCGACGCGGCCGCGAGGGCAGGGTTATCCGAGACGGCTCGGGTGGCCTTACCGATGCGGGTGCGCAGCAGGAGGAACCCGACGAGCAGGATGATCACCAGTGAGATCAGCAGCGAATTGAGGTTGTTTTGTGAGATGGAGACCGGGCCGAAGTCGAGGCGTGCGCTTTGGGCGCCAGGTAGCTGCTGGGTCGCGCCACCGAAGTTGAACTGGATGATGTACCGAAGGGCCAGCGCGAGTCCAATGCTGACGATCATCATGGGGACCAACCCGGTACCGCGGCGTCGCAGCGGCTTCCACAGGCCGGCGTCCTGTACCCAGCCGAGAAGTGCGCCAGCAACCACCGCCAGCGGTATGGCAACGAAGATGGGCAACCCCAGGGCGGCGAACCCGAAGGCGACGACGGCACCGAAGGTGACCATCTCGCCGTGGGCGAAGTTGGTCAGTCCGGTGGTACCGAAAATCAGGGACAATCCGACGGCGCTCAGCGCGAGGAGCAGGCCGAAACTGAGGCCGGCAAGGGTCCGCTCGGCAAGGGTGTCCCAGAAGCTGGTGGTATTCGTGACAATTCCCTCGCCAAACAGGAACAGCGTCGTCACATTGGAGGTACCGGAGAAGGTGACTGTTCGGGGGTTGGCTTGTCCCTCGGCCAGGGTTGTGCCCTCGGGAAGAGTCTCCTCGACGAGCGTAACCTCGTAGGCGCCCTGTTCCGGGACGCCGACCGACCAGGATCCATTGGCGGCGGAGGTGGCCTCACCCTCGAAGCCGTTACCCGTCACCGAAATGGTGACGTCCGGAAGGGGTCCGTCGGCGTTCCTGAGAACACCACTGATCCGGTCCGTGAACTCCTGGGCCACGACCTGGCCGGCGGGAAGTGAGGACGATGCCAGCGCACCAGGGGAGGTGGCGGGTGTCCCTGGGTGGTAGCCCTGGGCTGCGGGGGCGCTGAGCAGCAGGATGGCTATGAGGCCGGTCGTGAAAACCAGCAGCCTCCTGATCCACGCAGGCGTCGGTCGGGTTATCAAGTTGTGAACCTCACTATGGGCTACCCCGCCGGCGTTCCGGCGGAGTAAGGACGGCTTGTGACACATGTCACCGAGTGTGAGTTCATGTTACCCGTGCAGCGTTTCGCCTGGAGCCCAAATCGCTACGGGCGGGTAGCGATTGGGTAACGACTGCCGTGGGGCGTTGTGCCGTGGGGGAACAAAATGCCCCAGCGGGCGTTGGGATTGGTAAGGTTAAATGTACATTCATCCCCCATTGGAGGACTAGTTAACATGGCACTTGGCGGTAACCCGGTATTCAACGGAAAGAACTTCCGTTCCGCTGCGCGTGGCGACAACCCGGCAGGCAGTGGTTCTGCAGGGTACGGTGCAACGGCACTCGCTGGCCAGAGCGCCCTGAGCACCACCCAGATGGAAGACCTGTACAACCAGCCGTCAGCTGGCCCTTCACAGATGGGACGGATGACCTTCGACGACGTCATCGTCAAGACGGTCCTGTCTATCGGCGTGGTCCTGCTGGGTGCGGCTGTTCCGGCCTTCCTGCTCCCGGGTCTCGCCATGCCACTGATGGTCGTTGGCATGATCGGCGGGTTCGTCCTTGGCCTGGTCAACTCGTTCAAGCGCGAGCCGGTCCCCGCGCTGATCCTCGGCTACGCGTTCCTTGAGGGCCTGTTCCTCGGTGGGCTGACCATGTTCCTTGAGGCGATGTATCCCAACATCGCCCTGCAGGCGCTGCTCGGCACGCTGACCGTCTTCGCCGTCACCCTGGTCCTGTTCAGGAGCGGCAAGGTACGGGCGACACCGAAGGCGATGAAGATTTTCATGATCGCGATCATCGGCTACGCCGCGTTCAGCCTGATCAACCTCGGCCTGATGCTGTTCGGTGTGAGCCAGGACCCGTGGGGCCTGCGCGGCGCGACCATTCCTGGTACTGACATTCCCTTCGGACTGGTCATCGGGATCTTCGCAATCGGCCTCGCCGCCTTCTCCCTGGTCATCGACTTCACCTCGATCAGCGTCGGTGTGCGTAATGGTGCACCCCAGAAATACTCGTGGACTGCGGCCTTCGGCCTCACCGTCACCTTGGTCTGGCTGTACGTCGAGTTCATCCGCGTGATCGCCATCATGCGCGGCAACGACTAGCCTCCCGGCAGCACCCAAACAGCCGCACCAAAAGGACGGCGCCCGCAGCGATTGCTGCGGGCGCCGTCCTTTTGGTGCACCCGGGTGTTCAGGCGATCCGTCCGGCGCCGTCGGCTGGCAGCACGGAGAAGATCGACGGGGCGGTGAATCCGGCAGCGGCGAAGGCATCCTGTACGGCGGCCGTGACGCGGTCGACGTCGTCGTTGGGTGTCAGCGCAATCGCTGCACCGCCGAATCCACCCCCGGTCATCCGTGCCCCCAGGGCACCGTTACTCCGGGCCGACTCGACTGCACGGTCGAGCTCAGGGCAGGAGATTTCGAAGTCGTCCCGCATCGATGAGTGGCTGGCGTCGAGCAGCTGCCCAATCGCCGTCGGGCCTTTGGCGGCCAGCAGCTCCACCATGTCCTCGACCCGCGCATTCTCGGTCACCACGTGCCGGACGCGACGGAACGTCTCCTCGTCGAGAGTCCCGGCGGCCTCCGCAAGGTCCGCTACCCGTAACTCACGCAGCGAGGCTACCCCCATCAGTTCGGCTCCCCGCTCGCAGGATCCGCGCCGGTCGGCGTAGCCGCCGGTTGAATGCGAATGGCTGACCCGCGTATCAATGACCAGGAGGGTCAGTCCCGTCTCGGCGAGGGGGAGTGGCACCAGTTGGGCCTTAAGGCTGCGGCAATCAAGGAACACCGCGTGCCCGGAGCGGCCGAGCAGTGACGCGGACTGGTCCATCACCCCGGTCGGCGCTCCGACCATCTCGTTCTCGGCGCGCTGACCCACCAACGCCAGCTCGGGCGCCGACAGCCCGGCACCCGCCAAATCGTTGGCTGCCACGGCGACGGCGCACTCGATGGCAGCCGACGAGGACAGGCCGGCGCCCACCGGGACGCTCGAGTCGATCAGCAGGTCCAGCCCGGGCAGCCGATGCCCCGCCTGCTCCAGCGCCCACAGGACCCCCACCGGGTAGGCTGCCCAGCCGTCGACGCTGCCCGGGCGCAGCCCGTCGAGCTCGACCGTTACGTCGTCGCCGCCGCTGAAGGTCGACGCCACCCGGACCGTCCGATCCGTCCGGCGGGCCGCGGCGACGCGTGTTGACTGGTTGATGGCAAAGGGCAGCACGAAGCCCAAGTTGTAGTCGGTGTGCTCCCCGATCAGGTTCACCCGGCCGGGCGCCGACCAGACCCCCACCGGGTCGCTGCCGAACCGCCCAGTGAAGGCTGCTACAAGATCGGTTACCGGCGGTGGTACGGGGGGCTTCATGGGGTGTCCTCTGTTGTTGGTTCGCTGGCGGTTGTTGATCCGACGGCGGTTGTTGATCCGACGGCGTCGCGGAGGTTAGCCGCCACCTGTTCGGGCGTGGTGTCGTTGATGAAGGCGCCCATGGCGGCCTCGGATCCCGCGAGGAACTTGAGCTTGTCCTCGGCCCGGCGCGGGGAGGTCAGCTGCAGGTGAAGCCGGCTCGCAGGGCGCAAAGTCGCGTCAAGTGGTGCCTGATGCCAGGCCGCAATGTAGGGGGTAGGGGTGGAATAGAGCCGGTCAACCCGCCCCAATAGATCCAGGTAAATAGTAGTCAGTTCATCGCGTTCATCGTCGGCCAGGCCCGCGAGGTCAGCAACCTGGCGGTGCGGCACCAGGTGGACCTCCAGCGGCCAGCGGGCGGCGAAGGGCACATACGCGCTGAAATGTTCGCCCTCAAGGATCATGCGCTCGCCGGACTCCCGCTCGGCTCCCAGCATCCCCGCCAGCAGCGTTTCCCGCCCGTCGACGGCGTCGTAATGCGCCCGCGCTGCCCTCGCCATCACGGCGGAGCGGGGCGGGATGAAGGGATAGGCGTAGATCTGCCCGTGTGGGTGCAGGAGTGTGACGCCGATGTCCTCGCCCCGGTTCTCAAAACAGAAGACCTGCCGGATCCCGTCGAGCGCCGAGAGAGCCTCCGTCCGGTGCGCCCACGCATCGACGACGGTCCTCGCCCGGTCCGGGGTGAGGGACCCGAAGGAACCCTCGTGGGCGGCGTCGAACGCCACCACCTCGCAGCGCCCGTACGCGGGAGCAGTGGTGCCCCACCCCGCGGCCTCCGGTAGCCCGCCGAGGGATGGACCGAACGATGAGAAACGGTTCTCGAACACCACCACCTCATAGTCCGGCGCCGGGATCTCCGACTGGTTGCGCTCGGTGGTGGGGCACAGGGGGCATTGGTCCGCCGGTGGCAGATGCGTCCGGGACTGGCGGTGCGCCGCGACTGCCACCCACTCACCGGTGAGGGCGTCGAAGCGGGCGTCGCCGGTGCCGCCACGCGCCGGCAGCCCCCGGGTATCGGCGACAGCGGCCGGGTCCCGGTGCAGGGCAGCGGACGTGTCCGTCGCGTCGAAATAGATCAGTTCACGACCATCGGAGAGTCGGGTGGGAGTAACCAGGGTCATGGGTGGGTTTCCTTGGCTGGAGCGGTGTCGGGGGTGATCAGGGTGGTGTGCAAGGCCAGCTCGGCGAGGGGATCAACGAGGTCTGCGTCGCCGGCGTCGGCGTCGTCCATGTCGTCCACGTCGTCTGTGGGATGGACCGCTGGTGAACCGTCGGTGACGATGCAGTTGAGCTCGGCCAGGTCAGCGATACGCGCCAGGCTGATCACTCCTACCTTGGTGGCGTCGGCCAGCACCACCAGTCGCGCGCAGTGCTGCGCGAAGGCGCGGTTGGTGTCCGCCTCGGCCAGATTTGGGGTGGTGATCCCGGCGTCGGGATGGATCCCGTGGACGCCCATGAAGCAGATGTCAACGTTGAGGCTGCGGACCGTGGCCGTGGCGAGCGGCCCCACCAGGGCCTCCGACGGCGATCGTTCACCGCCGGTGAGGAGTACGGTGATCCCGCTCGGCCGTCCAGGGGCGGCGTCAACGGTCAGGCCGTGCAGTAACTCGGCCACCGGCAGGGAATTGGTCAGCACGGTCAATGGGCCACGCTCCGGCAGGAGGGCAGCGAGCTGGTACACGGTAGTGCCGCCCGTGAGGGCGATGGTCATCCCGGGTCGGATCAGCTGGCTGGCCCTTCGTGCGATCAGCTTCTTCGCCGCCGAATGCAGATCCAGATTGGCTGAGAATCCCGGTTCAAGTGCGCTGGACGCAGGTGACCGGGTTGCACCGCCATGCACCCGGATCAGCGCGCCCATCGCGTCGAGCGCATCGATGTCGCGGCGGATCGTCATTTCCGACACCCCGAACAGGTTGGCAAGCCAGGAGACGCGAACAGAATATTTGGACACTAATTCGCTCACGATCGCGTCGCGCCGTTCAGCGGCAAGCATGAATTCCTTCCCAAAGTGACGTTTTCTAACAGTTTCAAACATATCCGAAAATTGCGGTGATCACTAGGGCGAACCGCTGACGGGGTCCCGGGCCGGTCATCCGGCGTCGTTGAGTCAATGTCGTTTGGTCAGTAACGTGTGGAAAGATTGCAGGATGATTCGCCCCGCGCAGCGGAAGCCCCAGGACGTACGTCAGGATGCCCCCGACCAGGCGTCACGGCACGCGCTGGCCCGGAACGTCCCGTACGCGTTGAGCCTGTCGGCTGCGTGGGCCTGGCGGGTCGGCCTGATCCTCCTGGTCGCCGGGGGGCTGATCTGGTTGCTCGGCCACATTTCGCTCCTGATCATTCCCCTCCTCCTGGCCGGCCTGCTGGCGAGCCTGCTGCTGCCCGTGATGGACCTGCTCAGGAAGGCAAAGATTCCCAACGGTCTGGCCGTCGCCGTCACTGTTGTGGTGTTCCTCGGTGTGGTGGGCTCGATGGCGACGCTCGCCGGACGACAGCTGGCGCTCGGGTTCGCTGACCTCTGGGATGAGGCGGTCGAGGGGATCCAGCAGGTCCAGGGTTGGTTGCACGATGGGCCGCTGGGACTCACCACCATCCAGATCGACCAGTTCATTGACGAGGGTGCCGCCGCCGTCCAAAACAACAGTGGCACCATTGTCACCGGGGTAATTTCTCTGGGGAGCAGCGCGGGGAGCTTCGGGGCGGGGGCGCTGCTGACCGTTTTCGCTCTGATCTTTTTCCTGCTGGAAGGTGAGCGGATCTGGCGTTTCGTCGTCGGCCTGATGCCCCGCGACGCCCGAACGGCCGTCGACGGTGCCGGCCGTCGCGGCTGGTCCTCCATGGCGAACTACGTGCGCGTGCAGATGCTCGTCGCCTTCGTGGACGCGGTGGGCATTGGCGCCGGCGCTGCCCTGATCGGCGTTCCCCTGGCGCTGCCGCTCGGTGTCCTGGTGTTCCTCGGATCCTTTATCCCCATTGTGGGAGCCCTGTTCACTGGCCTGGTCGCTGTCCTGCTGGCTCTGGTGGCCAACGGCTGGGTGAATGCGCTGATCATGCTGGTCATTGTCCTCGCGGTGCAGCAACTTGAGGGGCACGTCCTGCAACCGTTGATCATGGGCCCTGCGGTGTCGCTGCATCCCCTGGCGGTCGTGCTCGCCGTCGCCGGCGGGACACTCGTCGCGGGCATCCCGGGTGCACTTTTTTCGGTGCCGCTGCTTGCCGTGGTGAACACTGTGGTGCGGTATATCGCCTCCCGCTCCTGGGAAACCGATCCCGCGGTGGGTGGTGTGCCGCCCCCGCCCGATGGAACCCCCGAACCGTCTACCGGCTCACCCCACACCGATCCGTATGACAGTGGGAAACCACTCACAGTAAAGAACCACGAAAGGCCAACCAGTGACTGATCTTCTTGATCTCGCGGTGACACTCGACGATGTCCAGGCTGCACAGAAACTGCTGGACGGCGTCATCGCCCGCACCCCCATCGAAGAGTCGAGGGCCCTGGGGCGGCTCATCGGCGCGAACGTGTCGTTGAAATGCGAAAACCTGCAACGGGCAGGATCATTCAAGATCCGCGGCGCCTATGTCCGCATGGCTCGGCTCTCCGACGCCGAACGAGCCCGGGGCGTGGTTGCCGCGTCCGCCGGTAACCACGCGCAGGGGGTCGCCGTCGCCGCGGCGCGTCTGGGCATCACGGCACGCATCTACATGCCGCTCGGTGTCGCCCTGCCCAAGCTGGCGGCGACCCGCGGCCACGGCGCCGAGGTGGTGCTGCACGGCCACAACGTGGATGAGGCGCTCGCCGAAGCCAAGCGGTACGCCGAGGAGACCGGCACCGTGTTTGTGCACCCCTTCGACAACGTGGACGTGGTGGCCGGACAGGGGACCATCGGCCTGGAAATCCTCGAGCAGGTGCCCGACGTCGACACCATCCTGATGGGGGTGGGCGGCGGTGGACTCCTGGCCGGCGTCGCCGTCGCCGTCAAGGCCAGGGCCCGCGAACTGGGCCGGGAAATCAGGATCATCGGCGTGCAGGCCGAGAACGCTGCGGCCTACCCGCCGTCGCTGGCGGCCGATGCGCTGGTGCCGCTGACCAAAGTGTCCACCATCGCCGATGGTATTGCCGTCGGACGGCCGGGCCAGCTCCCGTTTTCGATCATCAAGGAACTGGTCGACGACGTCGTCACCGTCACCGAGGATTCGCTGGCCCGGGCCTTGATCTTCCTGCTGGAACGCTCGAAGATGGTGGTTGAACCCGCTGGCGCGGTGGGCGTGGCAGCCCTGCTGGACGGCAAGCTGACCGAGAATGGTGCGTCGCCGGGTAACACAGCCGTCATCCTCTCGGGCGGCAACATTGATCCCATGCTGATGCTGAAGGTCATTCAGCGCGGCCTCGCCGCGGCTGGCAGATACCTGGTGGTGCGGATGCTCCTCGACGATCGCCCGGGCTCGCTGGCCACCATCTCCCGCATCATCGCAGAATCCGATGCCAACGTGACCGGCGTCGATCACACCCGGGTGGGTGGGTCGATCAGCATGGGGGATGTCGCCATCACCATCAATATGGAAACCAAAGGCGAGGAACACTGCCACCTCATCCTGAACAACCTGCGGGCCGAAGGCTTCCAGCCCATGGTCATCGAGGGTTGACAATGCTCGCGGCACGGGCCCGCAAAGGATTGTTGCTGGTCGGCGCGTTCACCGCACTGCTCTGGGCCATCCACCTGGTCAATCTGCTGACCGGTGCCCGGCTGATCGGCTGGTTGGGGATCGATCCGCGGGAGCTGTCGGGGCTCGACGGCGTGGTGTTCGCGCCGTTGCTGCACGCGGGATTCGGTCACCTGCTGAGCAACACGCTGCCGCTGCTGGTGCTCGGGTTCCTGACCTTCCTGGAGGGGACCAGACGCTTCGCTGTGGCGGTCGCCGCAAGCTGGCTTGCCTCGGGAATTGGGGTGTGGATCTTCGGCGGGGGACTCACCATCGGTGCCTCGGGCCTGGTCTTCGGCTTGTTCGCCTACCTGATTGTCAGAGGATTCTACAACCGTAGCCTCCGGCAGATCCTGCTGGCTGGCGTGCTGTTCCTGATGTATGGCTCAATTCTCTGGGGGATCCTGCCCAGCGTTGGCTCCAACGTGTCCTGGCAGGCGCACCTGTTCGGAGCGCTGGGGGGAGTCCTCGCCGCCCTGATACTCAGACGGCGGCCCGTCCCGGATGGGACGGACCGCCGTCGACAGTCATAGGCGCGGCAATCGCGCCACAGTGTGTGCTAACCGACGTACGGCGTGGCTGACAGTACCTCGACGTCGATCGACTTGCCGTTCGGGGCGGTATAGGTGACCTTGTCACCCGATTTCTTGCCCTGGATGGCTGCTCCCAGCGGAGACTTCTCGCTGTAGACGTCGATGTCGGTGTCGCCGGCGACCTCCCGGCTGCCGAGTAGGAACGTGGCGTCGTCGCCGGCAATCTTGGCGTGGACCAGCATGCCGGGCTCGACGATCCCGTTGTCTTCGGGGGCTTCACCGACATGGGCGCTTTCGAGAAGAGCTGTCAGTTGGCGGATGCGTGCCTCGGACTTGCCCTGTTCCTCTTTGGCTGCGTGGTAGCCGCCGTTTTCCTTAAGATCGCCCTCGGACCGGGCCTGCTCAATGCGGGCGACAACCTCGGTTCGGCCGGGACCGGACAACTGTTCCAGTTCGGCTTTGAGGCGGTCGTAGGACTCCTGGGTAAGCCATGCGACAGGTGCACTGTTGGTGGACACGGGCATCTCCTTAGCTCTGTCCGAAACCCGTCAACTCAGTGGTTCCGGCATGGTGGCAGCCTGCACAAGGTGCTGTAAGCAGGCTTAGTAACAAATAAAGGCTCCACCCTGGGATGACCACATACACCGCTGATCACCGGTTGGGGGAGCCGAACGTCTTACCCCCAGTGTAGTCGTGATGCCTGACATATCCCAAGGGAGCGCAGGGGGGTAGGGCCCTAAATGTAGTGAAACCGAGACGTTCCGGCCTTGGGGAGGGTCCTAGGACGAGGGGGTCTCCTCGAGCACCCAGCAGGCGTCGACCCCACCGGAGACACCTTGGGACTCGGTGCGAAGCTGCGCCCGGTGCGCGGTGGTCCGTCCGCCATCGGTCCCCTTATCGGTGCCGTTGGGGCCGATCTCCACCACATCCCACCCGACCACAGCGTAGGTCTCGCTGAGTACCTGGACGGCGCATTGCACAGTGCTCTCGGGCGCCTTGGTGACATCGAAGTCCACCGTGGCATTGCCGGGGTCCTGGATGCTGAACCCGACGTCCTTGGCGGTCACGTCGCGGACACCCGTTTGCAGGCTGAACACGGCGGTAGCAACCACAGCGAAGGCCAGGGCGGCCCAGATGATCCGCTTCCTTGTCCGCCCCGGAATTCCCGGCTTGGGGCTGCCGTAGCGATTGGCTACTCTTGATACTGGCGGCTGGTTGGTATCCATCGCACACCATTTTATCCCCGCCGGATTTTATTGCCTAAAGCGACAGCCGAAACCACAGGAGCAGTAGTTGCCCAGCCCGGAAAACACCTCATCATTTAGCGCGTCAACTCTTGGCCAGGGATTCCGGTTGCTGGCGGTCCACGCACACCCGGACGATGAGTCGAGCAAGGGCGCCGCCACCATGGCGCGGTACGCGGCCGACGGTGTCGATGTCCTGGTTGCCACCTGCACCGGCGGCGAACGTGGCGACATTCTCAACGAGAAGATCGCTGGCGAACCGCACGCGCTGCGGGACTTGGCCGGCCTTCGCCGGCGGGAGATGGCGGGCGCCGCGACGGCGCTGGGAGTCCGCCAGCGCTGGCTGGGCTTCACCGACTCCGGTTTGCCGGAGGGGGATCCGCTCCCGCCGCTACCCTTCGGGTGTTTCGCCCTGCAGCCCCTGGAGCGCGCGGCCGCCCCCCTGGTGAAACTGATTCGCGAGTTCCGCCCGCACGTGATCCTCAGCTACGACGAGAACGGCGGCTACCCCCACCCCGACCACATCATGGCGCACAAGGTGGCTGTCGAGGCCTACCACGCGGCGGGCGACGCCGAGCGATACCCGGGGACCGGGGAGCCCTGGGCCCCGGCCAAGCTGTACTACGACCGCGCCTTCAACCCTGAACGGTTCCACGCCCTGCACAACGCGCTGGAGGAAGCCGGGCTGCAATCGCCGTATGCCGCCCGGATTGCTGCCTGGCTGGAAGCCGACTCTGAAGGCCACCAGGCGCCAGCGCCAACCCACGAAACCACCACCCAAATCGAGTGCGGCGCGTTCTTCGAAGACCGCGATCGGGCCCTGCTGTCCCACCGCACCCAGGTGGACCCGGAGGGGTTCTTCTTCGCCGTGTCGGCGGACCTGCAGCGGAAGGTCTGGCCGTGGGAAGACTACTCACTTATTCACGCCCGGGTTGAGGCCACACTGCCCGAGACCGACTTCTTCGCTGGCATAGAATAGGGAGGGTGGGCCACGCTGCCCGCCGTTCCTTTTGAAAGTGGTGCATTGTGTCTTACCTGCTCAACCTGGTGTCCGCCGTGAGCCCCGCCCCCAATCAGGAGGACGGGCTCAGGCCGGGACTGGACCCCAGCCAGGTGACCCCTGGTCTGTGGGGGTTCATCTTCACGCTGGCGATGGTGGTGGCAGTGATCTTCCTGATCCGCGACATGTCGAAGCGGATCCGTCGGGTGCGCTACCAGGGAATGGTGGACGAGGCAGCCGCTGCGGACGCCGCCCAGGGCCAGGCGAACGACGGCGGCGCCCCCAGCCCGCGTCCCAACGCCGGTCGTGTCCCCGCCGATCGCGCGCCCAATGGTTCCGGCAGTGGCCCGGGGTCTCCTCCGGCCAACCACTGACCAGCTGCGGATAGCCCGACTGTAGCCGCAGCGTTACCAACCACTTAGGGCAATACAGCTAGGGGCAATCGAGGAAAGCAACTCTTCAAGCCGTTCGTAGCTCTCGGCCATCCCGCCCTCCATCCCTGAGGCCGCCATGCCGTCCCGTGCCTCCTGGGTGGGGTAGACCGCATGGCCGCTCAGCCTGCACCGGCCGTTGCCCAGGTCCTGGAAGGTGAGGAACTCGATGCTGACCACATCGGGGTACCCGCCGAATTCGAAGGTCTGGATGGCGAAGTCATTCTCCCTGACGGTGTGAAACACGCCGCTGAAGGTGTATGTGGCGCCGTCCGGACCTGTGTGCCTGTACTGGTAGCTTCCGCCGGTGCGGAAGTCGTAGTGATCAACCTCGATGGTGTTCCGGCGCGGTCCGAGCCACTGACCGATCAGGTGGGGCTGGGCGTGGGCCTGAAAAACGAGGTCGACGGGGAAGTCGAAGTCCCGCTCGAAGTCGATGAAGGGGGCGGCGTCCGGGACGGTGAGTGTCAATGCGTTACTCATGATGAATCCTTGGGGCTCTGGTGTTCCTGGTTGCCGCGCTCCGCGGCGGATAAGTGCAGCAGGGCATCGAGGCTGCGGAACTGACCCTCACGGACCAACCGGTACTGGTCAAT
Source organism: Arthrobacter glycogeni (assembly GCF_054510815.1). Lineage (NCBI taxonomy): Bacteria > Bacillati > Actinomycetota > Actinomycetes > Micrococcales > Micrococcaceae > Arthrobacter > Arthrobacter glycogeni. The sequence continues at coordinate 51,408 of NZ_JBTNDV010000001.1, read as the reverse complement.
CCAAGCGGTGAGCGCCTCAAGCCGAGCCGGGTTCAGGTGAACGGGCCGGCGCTGCGCATCGCGGGTACGCGTGACCAGCTGTGCCTGTTCAAGGACCTGGATATGCTTCGAGACCGCCTGCTTGGTGATTGCGAAGGGTTCAGCCAGTTCGTTGACCGTGGCAGGGCCCCGGCTGAGGTGGGCGATGATACGGCGCCGGACCGGGTCGGCGAGAGCCAGGAAGGCTCTGTCAAGAAGCGCATTGTCCGCGGCAGCCATCCTAATCAACTTTTCCTTTGATCAACCAACTGGTTGATTAACAATCTACTGCGTGCTGCGGCACGGGTCAAGGATTTTGAGGGTGGTTCAGGAGAGCGGGTTGAGCACGGCAATCATGATCGCGATGAAGTGAACGGTGAAGGCCGCGATGGTCAGGGTGTGAAAGAGTTCGTGGAAGCCGAACCAGTTCACGCTGAAGTTGGGGCGCTTCAGTGCGTAGAAGACCGCTCCGGCAATGTAAAGGGCGCCGCCAATACAGATCAGGACGGTCGCGGCGGCGCTTGCGGCGAAAAAGTCGGGGAGGTAGAACAGGGCACCCAGGCCAAGGGCCACGTAGACGGGTACATAGAGCCAGCGTGGAGCATTGACCCAAAGCACCCGAAAGAGCACTCCGGCAATCGCACCGGACCAAATCACCCAGAGCAGTACCGCGGCCTTATCGGGTTCCAGGAGTGCCCATGCCAGCGGGGTGTAGCTGCCGGCGATCACCAGCATGATGTTGGTGTGGTCAAGACGCTTCAGGACCACCCTGGTGCGGTCAGTCCAGGTGCCCGTGTGATACACGGCGCTGGTGCCAAAGAGCATCACCCCGGTGAGTGCGTAGATGGCCGAGGTGATTTTGCCGGCGGCGGTGGGCGCGACCGCAATCAGCACGATCCCGGCGGCCAGTGCCAACGGTGTCGCCCCTGCATGAAGCCAGCCGCGCAGCTTCGGTTTCAGGGCGCTTGGCGTGGTCGAGGTCATGCGCCAATTCTAGTCGGTTTTGGGCCCAAGTTACCGCCCGGTAGCGTGGCTCCGGCGGGGATACGGGAGAACCACCCAGACGCCGTCGGCGGAGCAACCGGTCCTTGGCGGTACCTTAGGAGTAGACCTATCCGGCGCCCCAGCTGGTGCAGCCGGAGTACCAGAGGAAGAAGGACAGGTGAATCACCCCGTGAAGTTCCCAGGATTCGCCTACAACTTCTATGAACGCCGGCTCCAGCGGTCCCTGAGCCCTGACCGGATTCCCCACCATATCGGCGTGATGGTCGACGGCAACCGGCGGTGGGCTAAGCTGGCCGGCGCGCCCACCCGGGACGGACATCAGGCTGGCGCCGACAAGATTCACGAATTTTTGGGTTGGTGCGAGGAGCTCGGCGTCGAGGTCGTTACCTTGTACATGCTGTCCACCGACAACATGGGCCGTTCCCCGGAGGAAATTGAGCAGCTCCTCGACATTATCGCCAATACTCTCGACCGGTTGGGGGAAAGCAACCGGGTAAGGGTACAGCCGGTGGGCGCCCTTGAATTGTTGCCCGACAACCTGGCCGACAAGCTGTGTTCCCTTGCCACCCACACCAAGGGGATCGACGGCCTCCACGTGAACGTCGCGGTCGGTTACGGCGGGCGCCGGGAAATCGTTGATGCGGTCAAGGAATTGATGCGCGCAGCGGCGTCGAAAGGCGGTTCCCTCGAGGGCGTCGCCGAAGGGCTCACCGACCAGCAGATCTCCTCCTTCCTGTACACCCGCGGGCAACCGGACCCGGACCTGGTCATTCGTACCTCGGGCGAGCAACGCCTGTCGGGGTTCCTCATGTGGCAGAGCGCGTACAGCGAGTTCTACTTTTGTGAGGCTCTCTGGCCCGATTTCCGCCGGGTGGATTTCCTGCGCGCGCTGCGCGATTACGGACGGCGGCAGCGGCGTTTCGGCGGCTAGAAGTTAACGGCGAATTCTTCTTCGACACGCCGCACCGGGTCCCCTCAACGCGGTCGTCGAGCGTATTCTCGACTCCATCAGGAGGCACCCATGCCGACTGATCGGGAGGCTACCGATGCAGCGAACAGTGCAGACCAGCACCGCGCGACGTCAGGGGAGGCCGTGCCAGGCCTCGCGGCCTCACTGTCTTACCCAACCATCACAAGTCGGGGACGGCACGCCCCGCCAGTGGAGTCCACATGGCCATATCTGACACACCACAGCGTTCATTCGACTCAGGCCACACCCTCCCCCCAACAGCCACCCACGAGGCCCGCACCAGCACGGATGACGACGTGATCCTTGCCGAGGCGGGCCTTTCGTCTGTCGAGAGCCTCGGTAGTCGAAGCTACGTCATCGACACGTCGGTTCTGCTTTCGGATCCGCTCGCCATCACCCGGTTCGCCGAGCATGAGGTGATCCTGCCGATCATCGTGATCAGCGAGTTGGAGGCCAAACGTGACGACCCCGAGTTGGGGTACTTCGCCCGCAAGGCGTTGCGTCTCCTCGACGACCTGCGGGTGCAACACGACGGGCTCAACCGGGCGGTCCCTCTCGGGGAAGAGGGCGGAACGCTGCGGGTCGAGCTGAACCACATTTCGCCGGCGGTGCTACCTCCCGGGTTCAGGGGCGGTGACAACGACTCCCGGATCCTCGCCGTCGCCAAGAATCTTTCGGACGAGGGCCGGAACGTCACGGTGGTCTCAAAGGACCTGCCGATGCGGGTCAAGGCGTCGGCGATGGGCCTGAAGGCTGACGAGTACCGCAACGAACTGGTCAAGGACTCGGGGTGGACCGGCGTCGCCGAACTCGACGTCGCCGAAGACGACGTCAATACGTTGTACGACCACCAACCGGTGTTCCTTCCTGAAGCCGCCGAAATGCCAGCCAACACCGGTCTGGTGATGCATTCCCTCCGGGGGTCGGCACTTGGCCGGGTAGGGGCCGACAAGCAGGTGCGGCTGGTGCGGGGTGACCGGGACGTCTTTGGACTCCATGGCAGGTCCGCCGAGCAGCGGCTGGCGATTGACCTGTTGATGGACCCCGAGGTGGGGATCGTGTCGCTGGGCGGCCGCGCGGGCACCGGGAAGTCGGCGCTGGCGCTGTGCGCCGGGCTGGAGGCCGTCCTGGAACGTCGCGAGCACCGGAAAGTGGTGGTCTTCAGGCCGCTCTACGCAGTCGGCGGCCAGGAACTCGGCTATCTCCCGGGCAGCGAGAGCGAGAAGATGAATCCGTGGGCCCAGGCCGTCTTTGACACACTGGGAGCGCTGGTGTCGCAGGAAGTGGTGGAGGAGGTAATGGATCGCGGGATGCTCGAGGTGATGCCCCTGACCCACATCAGGGGTCGTAGCCTGCACGATTCGTTTGTCATTGTCGACGAGGCCCAGTCGTTGGAGAAGAACGTGCTGCTCACGGTGATGAGCCGGATCGGCCTGAACTCGAAGATCGTGCTCACCCACGATGTTGCCCAGCGCGACAACCTGCGGGTGGGGCGCCACGATGGGATCGCCGCAGTGGTCGAGACACTGAAAGGCCACCCCCTGTTCGGTCACATCACCCTGACCAGGTCAGAGCGGTCTCCCATCGCCGCGCTCGTTACCGAACTTCTGGAGGGCGCCGAAATTTAGGTGCGTCGCGGTTGGGGGCGGTGCGCTGAGGGTCAGGACACATTCCACGGAATGTGGGAGCCGACGTTGGTCGGGTCCATCCCGGAGTCCACGAAATGGTCGTCGACCATATACTCGTCGACCCCCAGGATGCGCACCCAGTGCCCGCCCCCGGCGAACGGCCCGTCCAGGGCAAGGGTGGACACGCAGATGCCCGTACCCACATCCACGGTGACCTCGGTGCGGCCGCGTCCAATCAGGGGATGGCCGGGAGCGAACGGCTTGTAGGAGAGGTTGGGGGTGGCAACCGCGCGGAGGACCGGCCGGCCCTGGAAGGTCTCCTCGACAACATTTTCCAGCTCCACACGGTTGGCGAAAGGGGTCTCAAAGGCGACGGGTGACTCCCCGGCGAACTCGACCGGGTCCAGCATCGCCGCCCACCGCGGGTCCCCGAACGCTGGCTCACCATATGCGGCATCCGGTCGCCGGAGCACGAAGCCGACGTCGTTGTACACCGGGGTGATGAGCCGGGGCGCGAGCAGCCAGGACTTCCGGGTGGCGCTCACATAGAGGGCGTCCCGTGAGCCTGCCGTGCCGGTGGTGCTGTGGAGGAGCACACCGTCGTCGTCCTCAACCCGGAGGGCCGCCGGTCGACGCAGCCAGGCCTTGAGCGGCCGGGTATCTCCCTCGGGGCGGCGCCAGGCCACAGCGAAGCGCAGGGTCTCCCATTTCCAGGGCGAGGACCTGCAGAGCGACCGGAAGGTGGCTGCTGGTGTTCCGCTGTGTGTTGCCGACATATCCACAGTGTAACCGCCGCCATTGGAGCACCAGCGGGGGTCAACTACCGTTGATCCCATGACCGACATCCTCGTCAGGTATCTCGCGGACAGCCCGGTGGCCGCGGTGCTCGTTGTGCTGGCGCTGGCCGCCTTCGGGGTGGCCGGCGTGTGGCTGGGCGTCATTGACATCCGGAGTCACCTGCTGCCGAACCGGATCATCTTCCCGGCCTACCCGGTTGCCGGGCTGCTGCTCGGGGTGGCCGCCCTGCTGGCCGGGGACGGAGCCAGGGTGCTCACTATGATTGGGGGAGCAGTAGTGCTCTGGCTGGCGTACTTCCTGATGCGCGCGCTATATCCCGCGGGGATGGGATTCGGCGACGTGAAGCTCGCCGGCCTGCTGGGGCTCTACCTGGGGTTCGTCGGCTGGAGCCAGCTGCTGTGGGCGACGATTGCCGCGTTCGGGCTTGGTGCGCTCTGGGGGCTCATTCTGATCGGTTCTCGTCGTGGCACGCTCACGTCGGCGATTCCGTTCGGTCCGGTCATGATTGCGGGGGCCGCGCTCGGGATGGCCCTGCCCTCGCTAGGCTGAACCCATGCCCATCCCCGACTTCATTCTGTCCCTCCGCAGGAAAATTGGACACGAGCCGCTCTGGCTTCCCGGCGTCGGCGGTGTGGTGCTCGACGACGACGGCCGGGTGCTGCTGGGGAAGCGCACCGACAACGGGCAATGGACGGTCATCACCGGCATCCTGGAGCCGGGCGAGGAACCGGGGCCCGGCATTGTGCGCGAAATCTTCGAGGAGACCGGCGTGACGGCGCGGGTCGAGCACCTGATCCGGGTGGAGGTGGTGGGGCCGGTCACCTTCCCCAACGGGGACGTGTGCACCTTCCTCAACACCGACTTCAGCTGCCGGTATGTGGCGGGTGTTGCATGCGTGAACGACGACGAATCCACCGACGTCGGCTGGTTCACCCTGGACGAGCTCCCGGAGCTGAACGACAGACACCGGCAGCTCGTCGAGTCTGCGCTCGCCGCCGACGGCGTGCCGCACTTCGTTCGTTAGCTGGCGTGCACGCGTCCGCAATCGATCAGGACTGGACGCTGAGCCTTTGAATAAACTCGTCAGCCTGGGCCAGGTTACGGGCCATCTTGGCCCGTTGGTTCACGGCTCCCTCCAGGAACCCAGCCAACCTGCCACCCATACCTGAGGTGTCAGGTGTTGCCAGGAGGCTGAGTATGTCGGCCATTTCCTCAAGGGAGAATTCCAGAGGCTTCATCTGCTTGATGACCATGAGACGGTCAAAATCCTCTTCCGAGAACACGCCAAATCCACCCTCTGTGAACCCCGGGGCTGCGGGAAGCGCCTGGGTTCACCCCCTGTTTGGCGTGGTCATGCCACGACGCGGGCGAAGGCAGGTGAATTTTCGCAGATCCGCGAGCCGATTGAGGGAGTGATCAGGGGCAGCAGGAGCAGTCAGCTACTGTGACTGTTTCGGGCGTCTCGTCGGTATCGGCGCGGCCCAGTGGGTTAACGCAACAGGCATCACCCTTCCACGCTTCCCGGCCTTCCTTGACCGCCCAGAACGCGATGACCAATGCGGCGATCGGATCCGCCCACGACCAACCAAAAAGGGAATTCAGGAGGAGTCCGGCCAGCAACACCCCGGAAAGGTAGGAGCACAGCAGCGTTTGTCTGGAATCCGCGACCGCTGACTTTGACCCGAGCTCGCGGCCGGCACGGCGTTGAAGGTAGGACAGCAAAGGCATGATCCCCAGGCTCACCGCCGCAAGTGCGATCCCGACAGTTGAGTGGTCAGCTTCCGCCCCGACAGTGAGGGCGCGGACCGCGTCGAACCCAACGAAGAGGGCCATCGCGAAGAAGGAGAATGCGATCACCCGCAGCGCGGTTTTCTCGCGTCTTCCGGGATCCTTGGCGGAGAACTGCCAGGCCACCGCTACGGCGGATGCCACCTCGACAATTGAGTCGAGGCCGAACGCGATCAGGGCCCCGGAGGACGCTGCTGTTCCGGCAGTGATCGCCACCCCGGCTTCAATGACGTTGTAGGTGATCGTTGCGGCAACGAAGAGGCGGATGCGACGCGAAAGCTTTGCCCGACGGGCCGAATTGGGCCAGTTGGCAGCAGGGGGCTCCGGCAGACTAATCAGCAGCACCCTTCAGCGGGGTTGTTCATACAATGCTCCGGATCGGTAGTCAACACCACTGCCAGCAGGGCGGTGAGGGCACTGTCCAGTTTTGAATCCGCCAGCTCATAGCGTGCCCGGCGTCCCTCCGGAACGGCCACCACCAAACCACATCCCCGCAAACAGGCCAGGTGATTGGAGAGACCCTGTCGGCTCACCCCCAGCGTGTCTGCGAGGTCGCTCGGGTAAGCCGGAGCGTCCCGCAGCGCGAGTAGGATCCTGGACCGGGTCGGATCGGACAGCGCATGACCGAACCTGGACAGCACCAAAGAATGTACGGGTAGCTCCATCACCCCATAGTACAGCTTTCAGTGAATCCACAACGGGCTGTACTATACGGGAGCCTGAAAGGGACGTTTACCGGATACATCCGCGGGAGGTGGACCGACGAGCTGGCGACGCGTGGGAAACCAGTAACGCTCGCCGAGCCAGAGTTGGGCCGACCGTCTAACTCTGCACAAGCCTTTCCTGAACCACGGCGGCTACTGCGCCTGGGTACCTACTGTGGCGGGCGGGTCATGGACAGCACGTCGAGGGATTCATCGAGCTGCTGCTCAGTGAGTTCTCCGCGCTCAACGAACCCGAGGGCGACGACTGCTTCCCTGACCGTCAGCCCCTCGGCGACAGCCTTCTTGGCGATCTTCGCCGCATTCTCGTAGCCGATGTACTTGTTCAGCGGGGTGACGATCGAGGGGGAAGCCTCGGCCAGGAACCTCGCCCGCTCCTCGTTGGCGGTAATCCCGTCAATCATCTTGTCGGCCATCACCCGGGTGGAGGTGCTGAGCAGCCGCACTGATTCCAGCACGTTGCGGGCGATGACGGGGATGCCGACGTTCAGCTCGAAGGCACCGTTGGTTCCCGAGATGGCCACGGTGGCGTCATTGCCCATCACCTGGGCGCACACCATGATGACCGCTTCGCAGATGACCGGGTTGACCTTGCCCGGCATGATGGACGAACCCGGCTGCAGATCGGGCAGGGCAATCTCGCCGAGACCGGTGTTGGGGCCGGAACCGAGCCAGCGCAGGTCATTGTTGATTTTGGTCAGGGACACGGCGATGGTGCGCAGCATCCCCGACACCTCGACCAGGCCGTCGCGGTTCGCCTGGGCCTCAAAATGGTCGCGGGCCTCGGTCAGGGGCAGTCCGGTGTCGCTGGCCAGCAACTCGATGACCCGAGCCGGGAACCCTGCCGGCGTGTTGATGCCGGTGCCGACGGCGGTGCCGCCTAACGGCACCTCGGCGACCCGGGGGAGGGAGGCTGTGATGCGTTCGACGCCGTATCGAATCTGGGCGGCGTATCCGCCGAATTCCTGGCCCAGGGTGACCGGTGTGGCATCCATCAGGTGGGTGCGACCTGATTTCACTACACTCTTGAACTCGTCGGCTTTGCGCTCAAGGGACGCCGCCAAATGTTCGAGGGCTGGGATGAGGTCCTTGGTCAGCGCGGACGCCGCAGCGACGTGGACCGACGTCGGGAAGACGTCGTTGGAGGATTGGGAGGCGTTGACGTGATCGTTCGGGTGGACCGAGGTTTCGCTGCCGGCGGCGGTCAGGGCCCGGCTGGCCAGCGTAGCGATGACCTCGTTGATGTTCATGTTCGACGACGTGCCGGAGCCCGTCTGGTAGATGTCGACCGGGAAATCGCCGTCGTACAGTCCCTGCGCCACCTCTTCGGCCGCAGCCTCAATCGCGCGGGCCCGCTCACCGTCGAGCACCCCCAGTTCGGCGTTGGCCGTGGCGGCGGCCTTCTTGATCCGGGCCAGCGCCTCGATGTGCGCCCGCTCCAGACGGGTGCCGGAGATCGGGAAGTTCTCCACTGCGCGCTGCGTCTGCGCCCGGTACAGGGCGTTGACCGGAACCCGGACCTCACCCATCGTGTCGTGTTCGATACGGAAGTCGGCGTCGGATCCAGGCGTGTGAGTCATGCGCCAATTCTTGCTGGTGGGGCTACGAGGCGCCAAATCCGGAGACGATTTCGGCTGTGCCGTCCTGCAGCCGGTAGGTGACGCCTATCACAGCAGTTGAACCCTGCTCGACGGCGTCGGCGATGACCCGCGAGGAATCAACCATGCGCTTGGAGGTCTGCTTGATGTGCTCAACGACGGTGGCGTTGAGGTCGGTGACTCCGTTGCGCCGGGAGGTGAGGACCGACGGAGTGATCCGCTCCACCAGTTCACGCAGGAAGCCTACGGGCATCACTCCGGAGTCGAGCGCGTTGATCGTTGCGGAGACAGCCCCGCAGCGGTCATGTCCAAGCACCACGATCAGCGGGACGTTCAACACGCTGACACTGAATTCAAGGGATCCCAGGACGGCGTCATCGATCACCTGACCCGCGGTGCGCACCACGAACACATCCCCGAGGCCGAGGTCGAAAATGATCTCCGCTGCCAGCCGGGAATCCGAACAACCGAAGATGACGGCGAAGGGGTGCTGGGTGTCGACCAGCGAGGCGCGGTGCAGGGCGTCCTGATTGGGGTGCGACGATTCCCCGGAAACGAACCGCAGGTTTCCTTCGCGGAGTCGCTGCCAGGCCTGGGCAGGAGTCGATTGGTTGTCCACGGGCCCACCTTACGCCGGTTTAGTCCCGTTGCCGGAGCCTATGACGCAGCGAGTTCCTCGAGGATCGCGGTGCCCAGCACATCGAACTCGGCGAGATCGGCTGTCCCGTTGAGGATCAGGGTGAAGTCATCGACCTCAGTGGTCAGGAATGAGTCTCCCGATGAACTATCCAATAACTCCCAGTCAACGGTTTTGATGGTGCGTTGCCCGGAGACCTGGGCGTCGTCGAGCCGCAGGGCCGTCCACGTGGGGTTGGCGCTGTCGGTCTGGGTGAGCTGGATGAACTGCCGTTCAGGGGTGAGGTAGCCTACCTCCCAGAACGGTACGCCGTCGCTGCCCCCAGCGTTCCAGCGAGCGAAGTTTGAGGTCCAGCCCGCCGGAACCTCCGGCGCCAACGGAGTGTACCCGGCAATTTCAGCAGCCTCGGCCGAGACGTTCTGCACGTCGATGTCCCGAGCGTAGGTCTCCGCAGTGTGGGTGGGATTCAGGAGTAGGACCGGCAGGACCAGCCCAAACGTGGCGGCAATCGCGATCAGCATGCCGATGACTGTCGAATTGGCCCGCTTTGCCTGCTTCGGGGTCAGGACCGGCGTCACCTGCGGCTCGGAGCCGGGCTGTTGGCCGGTGTCGCTCTGCTCGCCGGTCGCCGGACGCGGCTCGCCGTCGACGGGTCTTTCTGATGATCCGGGCTGGAGGTTGCTCACCCCTCCATTTTCCACCACACCCGGGGCGCCCACCTAAACGGGCCCCGCCCGCCCACATCGTTCCGTGCATGAGGGCCACTATGATGGGGCGCAGGGGATTAGTCCCACAGCTTTCGCCAGCAATGGCACAGCACCGCTTCGACGATGAGGATTGACGTGTCCAATACCGCCAAATCAGCCCAGTATGCAACGCTCTCCCGCTCACTGGCGGTCGGCGACGACGAGCCGGACCGCAATCTGGCGCTGGAGCTGGTCCGCGTCACCGAGGCCGCAGCCATCGCCGGCGGGCACTGGGTCGGATACGGCGACAAGAACAAGGCCGACGGCGCGGCAGTCGACGCCATGCGCTCGCTGCTGTCGACGGTCCACTTCAACGGCGTCGTGGTCATCGGTGAGGGCGAGAAGGACGAGGCTCCAATGCTGTACAACGGCGAACGGGTCGGTGACGGCAGCGGACCTGAATGCGACGTCGCCGTGGACCCCATTGATGGCACCCGCCTGGCGGCCCTGGGCATCAACAACGCCATCGCAGTCCTCGCCGTCGCCGAGCGCGGAACCATGTTTGATCCGTCGGCTGTCTTTTACATGGAGAAACTCGTGACCGGTCCCGAGGCAGCCGACATGGTTGACCTGCGCCTCCCGGTCAAGCAGAACCTGCACCTGATCGCCAAGGCCAAGGGCAAGTCGGTCAACCAGGTCACGGTGATGATCCTCGACCGCGACCGCCACCGTCCCCTGGTCGACGAGATCCGTGCCGCCGGTGCGCGCACCAAGTTCATCATGGACGGCGACGTCGCCGGGGCCATCGCTGCCGCCCGCGAGGGCACCGACGTAGACGCCCTGATGGGGATCGGTGGCACCCCGGAGGGAATCGTCGCGGCCTGCGCCATCAAATCCCTGGGCGGTGTCATCCAGGGCAGGCTGTGGCCCACCAGCGACGAGGAAAAGCAGAAAGCGATCGACGCCGGCCACGATCTCGACCGGGTGATGTCCACCTCCGACCTGGTCACTAGCGACAACTGCTACTTCGCGGCGACCGGCATCACCGACGGCGACCTGGTCCGCGGGGTGCGTTACAACAAGGGCACCGTGCGCACCCAGTCCATCGTGATGAGGTCCAAGTCCGGGACCATCCGCGTGGTTGACGGCGAGCACCAGGCCCACAAATGGGAAAGCTATGCCCGCCTGAAGTAGCCCGCCTGACATAGCGGTGCACGAAGCGCTGCACAGAGGTCGCCGAAGGTGGCCCGCGATCAACGCTAGGGTTGGGTGCATGACCCTTACTGTTGTGCAGTGCACCGACGAGTCCCGCTGGGACGCCGCCGTCAACGCCTTGCGGGGGCACCCCCAGCAGCTCTGGGGCTGGGGCAAAACCAAGGCCTCCCACGGCTGGAGCGTCGACCGGGTCCTGGTCCAGGACGATGGCGTCCTCGTGGGCTGCGCGCAGGTGCTACTCCGGAAGCTGCCCTTGCCGTTCCGTGCGTTGGCCTACTGTCCGCGCGGTCCCCACACCGCATCCGGGCGCGAGGCCGAGGTGCTGCGGGCGCTTGAGGTTTACGTCCGCCAGGCACACCGCGCGGTGGCGTTGAGCATTGAACCGGACTGGGAAACAACCACCGCCGCGGTGTCGGCGCTCGCCCCCGCCGGGTGGCGCAGCACCGGGAACACCATCCTGATTGGCCGGACCCTCATCCTCGACCTCACCCACACCGAGGACGAGCTGCTGGCCGAGATGAGCAAAAAGCACCGCCAGTACATCAGGAAATCCGGTCGGGAGGACCTCGACTACCGCGAGGTGACCCGTTCCGAGCTGACCCAATGTCTTGGAGTGTACCGGCAGACGGCTGAGCGGGCCGGGTTCGGCATCCACGAGGACCGCTACTACCTGGACATCTTCGACAATCTCGGCGCTGCGTCGCCGGTGTTCGCCGCGTTCAAGGGCGACGACGTCGTCGCGTTCCTGTGGCTGTCGACCAGTGCTCACACGGTCTTCGAGCTCTATGGCGGAATGACCGCCGAGGGCGAACAGCTACGGGCCAACTACGCCTTGAAGTGGCTGGCCGTCCAAGCGATGAAGGAACGCGGCGCAGTGCGCTACGACTTCAATGGGCTACTGAACGACGGCGTCTCGAAGTTCAAGATGGGCTGGGCAAAACACGAAAACCAGTTGGCTGGCACCTGGGATAAACCCCTCTCGCCGCTGTACCCGCTGTATTCCCGCGCCATGCCCCTGGCCCGCGACGGGCTGAGGTTCGCCCAGAACACTGTCGCGAAGCTGAGGTCGAAGGTGCCCGGGCGGTCCTAGGTCAGCTGGCGCTGACCCGTCCACCCTCAACGCTCCAACGCATGTCCAGCCGCACATTTTCGAGCAGACGGCGGTCATGCGAGACCAGGAGCAGGGCGCCGTCGTAGTTCTCCAGCGCCTCTTCCAGCTGCTCAATCGCGGGCAGGTCGAGGTGGTTGGTCGGCTCGTCAAGCACCAGCAGGTTCACTCCCCGGACCTGCAAAAGTGCCAGCGCGGCGCGGGTGCGCTCGCCGGGGGAGAGGCTGCCCACCGGCCCGCTGACCTGATCGGCTTTGAGCCCAAACTTGGCGAGCAATGTGCGGACCTCGGCCCGGTTCAGGCTGGGCACCAGCGCCTCGAATGAATCACCGAGCGGTTCGGTCTCCGCAAACACGCCGCGGGCCTGATCGATTTCCCCGACGGCGACACTTGCGCCGAGCCCCGCCCCGCCGTCGTCGGGCACCAACTGGCCCAGCAGCAGGGCGAGCAGGGTGGACTTCCCCGCGCCGTTAGGTCCGGTAATCCCGATCCGGTCACCTGCGTTGATCTGCAGGGACACCGGGCCGAGCGTGAAAGCGCCCCGCCTGACCGTCGCCCCGTTCAGGGTAGCGACCACCGAACTGGACCTCGGGGCGGCGCCGATGCTGAACTGGAGTTGCCATTCCTTGCGCGGTTCGGCAACCTCATCGAGGCGTGAAATCCGCGACTCCATCTGTCTGACCTTCTGCGCCTGCTTCTCGGAGGATTCCATGCTGGCCCGGCGCCGGATCTTGTCATTGTCGGGAGCCTTTTTCATCGCATTCCTGACACCCTGGGAGCTCCACTCCCGCTGGGTCCGGGCACGGCCGACCAGATCCGCTTTCTTGTCGGCAAACTCCTCGTACGCCTCCCGGGCATGGCGCTTCGCCACAGCCCGCTCCTCGAGGAACGCGTCATACCCGCCGTCGTACACGGCAACGCTGCGCTGCGCCAGATCGAGTTCCACCACCGTAGTGATGCAGCGGGCCAGGAACTCGCGGTCGTGCGACACCAGGACGACGCCGCCGCGCAGGCTCCGCACAAACTCCTCAAGACGGTTCAGACCGGCCAGATCTAGGTCATTGGTGGGCTCATCCAGCAGGACGATCTCGAACCGGCTCAGCAGCAGCGCGGCGAGGGCAACCCTGGCCGCCTGGCCGCCCGACAGCCCGGTCATCGCGGTGTCCAGGCCCAGCGTCAGCCCGAGTTCAGCCAGGACGGGCGGGATACGGTCGACAAGATCGGCTGCCCCGCACGCCATCCAGTGGTCCAGCGCCGTCCCATAGGCGTCGTTGGCGGCGCTGGTGCCTGAGGCCAGCGCTTCGGCTGCGGCCTCCATCGCCGCGGTGGCCGCGGTCGTCCCCGTGTGGCGGCCGAGGTAGCCCTCGATCGTCTCGTCGGGCAGCCGGTCCTGTTCCTGCGGTAGCCAGCCGACAAACGCGTCGGCGGGGGTGGTGGTCACGGAGCCGCCCAGCGGAGTATCGGCGCCGGCGAGGAGCCTGAGCAGGGTCGACTTGCCAGCACCGTTGGCGCCAACGACGCCGACGACGTCGCCCGGCGCCACGGTCAGGTTCAAGCCGGAGAAGAGGGTGCGGTGGGCGTGACCTCCAGAGAGGTCCTTCGCCACGAGGGAAGCAGTCACCCGTCTATCTTAGGGAAACCCGGCGGAGGCACGGACCACCGGTGTGACCCGCCGGTGTGAGGCAAAGCAGTGGCGGGGGTGAGTGTCGGCCGCAGAGTAGTGGCCAAGGTGGAAACACTTGGTTGGGCAACCACTCATTTGCGGGCCAGCTACTTTTCTGGGCCGGGACGCCGGAGGGCCGGGACGCCGGAACGCCGGGCCGGGGCGTGCCGCCGGGGGGTCAGCCGGCGAGGGTTACCGCGAACGCGAGGGCGCCGTCGTCGTCCTGGTCGGACTCGGGGCCGGTACCGGCGGCAAGCTTGACCATGACTGGAGCCTCATTGGCTGGAACGAAGGCGCTGCAGCCGCGCGGCACCAGGAGGTCGCCGCGGGGAGAGTCGAGGACGATGCTGCCGGCGACGGCAAGGACTAGGACCGGCCCGTTCTGGGCCAACGGTACGTCGGACGACGCCATCGACCCCGATCCGGAGCGCAGCTCGAGGCGCTGCAGGGCGAACTCGTCGAAGGGCGGGCAGTACAGTTCCTGGCCTAGCCCGGTGTGGCGTGCCGCGACCGCCGGCACTGTCACCGCCTCGAAAGTCACCGTATTCACCAGTTCCGGCACGTCGATGTGCTTGGGTGTGAGCCCGCCACGCAGCACATTGTCCGACGACGCCATCACCTCAATCCCCAGACCACTCAGATAGGCGTGGATGATCCCGGCGGGCAGGTAGATGGCCTGGCCCGGACTCAACGACACCCGGTTCAACAACAGGGACACCAGCACCCCGGGATCGGCGGGGTAATGCTCGGTCAACTCGCGGACCGTCGCCGCCTCTGGACCGGGTGCGGTCGCGAGGGTTGCGGCAACCAGCTCCGCCGCCTGCGCCGCAGCTTCCCCACCGGTCAGCAGGCGGGTGAAGGCGCCACGCAGTGCCGCGCGCGGGTCTGAATCACGGAGGTCAGCCACGACGTCGGTCAGCAGTTGGGGGACACTGGCTCCCGAGGCCTGGACAGCCGCTACCAGCTGCTCAAACACCGCCGCCGCTTCGGGTGCCGGCCGGAACCCGCACAACGCTTCGAACGTGGTGAGCGCGAAGATCATTTCCGGCTTGTGGGACCCGTCACGGTAATTCCGGTGGGGAGCATCAGCGGGAAGCCCGGCAGCGTTTTCGGCGTCGAACCCTGCCCTTGCCTGGGAGCTGCTCGGATGCACCTGCAGGGACAGCGGCGCTGCGGCAGCGAGTACCTTCAGCAGGAACGGCAGCCGTGCACCGAAGTGCTGTACCGCTGAGGCACCGAGCGTCCGCACCGGATCGGAGGCGATCAGGTGGTCGAGGTTTACGCGGGTGCCGTCGTCGAGCACGGCCCGCGACGGGGAGTCCGGGTGGGCGCCCATCCACAGTTCTGCTTCGGGGCCGCCGGACGGAACCCGGCCGAGAAGTTCGGCAATCGCGGTTTCGGATCCCCAGGCGTAGGGCCGCAGGGTGTTCTCCAGCAGATACATGGGACTCGTTTCCTTAGGCGGGACTGCATTCACCGTTGTTATCCAACACGGTGCTCAACGTTGCGATGTCTCCGATGGTAGCCAACTGCTGAAGGTACTCTTCGGTGATCTCAGGCTCGGTCACCTGCCCTGGGACGGTGCCGGGTAGCGGCGTCGGCTGGAAAACCTGCACCATGGCTGGCTCGTCCAAAACAGCGGAAGCTGGCGCTGCAGCGGCGGATTCAGGGCCGGTGGTTTCGGCGAGCGTCTGCCGCACCTTGGCGTGGATCTCCTCGAACACCGGATAGGTGACGAAGTTGTCGGCGGGAGTGCCGAAATCGGGTGGACCGATGGTCAGGCGACGGGTTTCGTGATCCTTGGCTTTCAACGCAAGATCCACGAAACTTCCCAGCTGGTCCAGCGGAATATCAGTTTCGACGATATCGGCGCCAGCGCTGGCCAGGTCCTGGAACCGGGTCAGCACGGTGGCGGGGTCCAGCTGGGCGATCATTGCCTGCTGCACGCACTGCTGTCGGGCAATCCGGTGGTAGTCGGTAACGAACTCGCGGGACCGTGCGTACCAGAGCGCCTGGTAGCCGTCGAGTGTCTGGACCCCGGGGGCGATCCATCCGGACGGTGGATAGTGTCGGATGGGGTCGGTCCCAGGAATCTCTGCGGCGGTGATGGGAACCCACCCACCGGCGTCGATAGTGATCCCACCCATGGCGTCGATCACCTGGGAAAAGCCTTCCATGTCCACGAGGATGTAGGCCTGAACTTCAAGACCCAGGATGCCGCCCGCGGCGTCCATCATGGCCTCCGCCCCCGGGTCATCCGAGTCCGGGTAGAGGTCGGGATGGTCCTGGGCGACGACCGGGTAGAGACTGTTCACGATGCATTCGTCGCCGCAGTTGTACCCCTCAGGGTAGACCTCCCATAGGGGTGAATCTTCGGTGAACGGTGCGTTCTGGAAGTTCCGCGGAATGCTGAACGTCACAGCCGCGCCGGTTGCCGCGTCGACGCTGATCACCGAGATGCTGTCGGGTCGTCGCCCGGTGCGGTCTTCCCCGGCGTCGCCGCCCATGAGCAGGAAGTTGTACCGCCCATCCACGGGTTCAAACGCTGGGCCGGTCTGGAAGATCGAGCCGAAGGTGCCGCGGCTGACGTTGAGCAGATAGGCGCCGTAGGCGAGGGACCCGCTGGTGACCACCATGAGGGTGACCAGCGCCCCGGCGACCACCGGGCGCATTGACCGCTCCAGCAGGGGCGGTTTGATGATGCGCAGGGTGTTAAGGAACAGAAGGGCCCAGGACGCGGCGAGCACCAACAGCACAATAATGAGCACCAGCGACCACCACTGGTGGGTCACCAGACCCACCAGCACGCTGCGGTTGGTGAAGGCGACGACGGCGGCTACCGCAATGGCCAGCCAGGCGCTGAACGTCACGAGCAGAGCGCGGCGGCCCAGGCGGCGATCGCCGGCAACAATCTGCGCCGAGCCGGGCAGCACTAGGGTCAGCAGCAGGAGGACGAAGGCGCGCTTGGTGCGGATCTTTGGGGTAGCCGACTGCGGGTAACGAACCGGGTCAGTCAACAACCACTGCCCCTCTGGGCGGGGGATATGGCTCATACGCTGCTCCCCCCGGGGGTGGCCGCTTGGGCACGAAGAGAGGCGCCCTTCTGCACAGCGCTTTCCCGCAGACTCACAGCGAAGTCGAGGAGGTCACCGTGAAGGCGTTCGGCGAGGGTGCCCTCGCCGGCAGCGAGCATCCGCACCGCGAGGAGCCCCGCGTTGCGTGCGCCTCCAATGGAGACTGCGGCGACCGGAACGCCGGCGGGCATCTGGACGATGGACAGCAGGGAGTCCATGCCATCGAGGTAATTTAGCGGCACCGGTACGCCGATGACGGGCAGGGTAGTGACGGAGGCCAGCATTCCGGGGAGGTGCGCGGCTCCGCCGGCACCCGCGATGATGACGCGTAGCCCCCGCGCCTGGGCCTGCTGGCCATATTCGATCATCTCGGTGGGCATCCGGTGCGCTGAGACGACGTCGGCTTCGAAGGGGACCCCAAACTCCGTCAGCGCCTGGGCCGCTGCTTCCATGACGGGCCAGTCCGAGTCGGACCCCATCACTAGTCCTACCAGTGGGTGGTTCACGCGTTGTCCTTCCGGAGCTCTGTGCCGTTGTGCCCATCACGAAGGATGGCAGCAGTTCGTTCCGCCCGGTCACGGACGGTGTCAAGATTTTCGCCGGTCAGGGCTACGGCGGTGACGTGCCCAATTTTGCGGCCCGGACGCACATCCTTGCCGTAGGCGTGGATCTTCGCTTCGGGTTCGGCGGCCAGCGCCGTCGGATAGGCACTAAAAAGGTCGGCGTTGGCGCCGCCAAGATAGTTCTTCATCACTGTCACTGTCCCGAGCATGGCGGTGCTGCCTAGCGGCAGGTCGAGGATTGCGCGCAGGTGCTGCTCGAACTGGCCCGTCACCGAGCCGTCCATGGTCCAGTGACCTGAATTGTGGGGCCGCATGGCCAACTCGTTGATCAGGTAGCCTGGCTCGGTGTCGGGCGTCTGGAACAGTTCGACGGCCATCACGCCGGTGACCCCGAGCTGGTCGGCGATCCTGAGTGCGGCGTTGCCAATCGACGCCGCAAGCTCCGTGGGGAGGTCAGCGGCGGGCGCGATCACCTCGTCGCACACCCCGTCAACTTGGATGGAGTGCACCACCGGCCAGGCGCGGGTGGCGCCTGACGGGGTGCGAGCCACCAGGGCTGAAAGTTCGCGGCTAAATCGAACTTTAGCCTCGGCGAGCAGGGGGCTGCCCTGGAACCAGGGGGCGGCGCGTGCCGCGTCGGCTTGAGTCTCGAGCATCATCACTCCCTTACCGTCGTATCCGCCGCGGGGGGTCTTCAACACGATCGGCCAGCCGATCCTGTTGCCAAACGCGCGCAGTTCCCCGATCGTCGAGACCTCAGCCCATTCCGGGTTCGGCAGGCCCAGCCGATCAATGGCGCGGCGCATGACAATCTTGTCCTGCGCGTGTGCCAGTGCCTCTGGAGGTGGCTGCACATTGACGCCGTCCGCCTGCAGCGCCCTGAGGAGGTCGCCGGGCACGTGCTCGTGGTCGAAGGTCAGCACATCAACGCCTCGGGCAAACGCGCGCAGGTCGTCCAGGTTGCGGTAGTCGCCCACCGTTGACGAGGCAACAGCCGCCACCGCCGACACCTTGGGGCCTTCGGCGAGGACGCGGAGGGTGAAGCCGAGCTGGACAGCGGGGGAGGCCATCATGCGAGCCAGTTGGCCGCCGCCAATCACACCGATTACAGGAAAAGTCACGTACTCAGGGTACCTACTGCCCGGCGGTGCGCTGGCATGCTGTGCCTGCGCCGGGCGGTTTCTAGGAAACTCCCATGCTGGGCAGCTAAAATGTCTCACTGGTCGTTATGCACGGAGCATGGTGGCACTACATTCGGCGTCGCACGTCCGCAATCACGGTGAATTCGGACAGGCAACCGGACCGCGGAGGGTCATGTTTTCCACGATGGCAGAGCGCATCAGAGGCCTGGCCTCCCTGTTTTGGCGCGAGGTCGCCAAGTTCGGTGCCGTCGGCGGTGTCGCCTTCGTCATCGACAACGGGTTGTTCTGGTATCTGATCCACGGGCCCATGTCTGACAGCGAGGTGAAGGCGAGATTCGTCTCGGCGTCGGTAGCGACGGTTTTCGCCTGGATAGCCAACCGCTACTGGACTTTCAGGCGCCGTCGGCAGCCGAACCCGGTCCGCGAACTTGGCATGTTCGTGCTCATCAACCTCATCGGAATGGGGATCGCCGCAGGGTGCGTGTGGATCGCCAAATATCCAATGGACATCACTGACCGGCCCACACTGTTTTTCGCTGGAATCGTCGGCACGGTGCTCGCGACGGTCCTACGTTTCGTCGCCTACCGGTTCTGGGTGTTCAATGCCGAGCTGGACGAGGATCCGGCGTTCAGCCACGACCGGGAACTGTTCGGCCACCCCGACTCCCGAGCCGACGAGGGCCCAGTCACCGCGTCAACTGGAGCGCAGGCAGGACCCAGGCTGGCCGGCTCGCTGGACCCCGCTACGACCGAACCTACGCTCCCACGCGATCAGTAACCCGTTCGCTGGCCACCAGCTGCGCTGATAAGGCAACACTCGGGTGGGCGACAATCAGGGTCCCCCCGGTGTTCCAGGCATGCACTGCCGCCGCGAGGGTGGTCTCAAGCGCCAGCTCCGCAGAAACCAGCAGCACGCCGCCCGCAGTCCACCCGCAGGCGGCGGCGCGGTCAAAAAGCACCGCCATGCTGAGGTCTCCACTTTCTTGCTCCACCGCCGGACGGGAAGCATCGGCTGGCGGTAGGTCGAAGAACTCATCCCCATAGCTACGCACCTCCGCGGCGTAATCAACTGCACCGGCGGGGAGGATGCCCGACCATTTGAGGTCGAGCGCGCCCAGAGCCACCAACACCATAAGTTGGGACGGGTCAGCAGCGGTCGCGGTAGCCGCTGAGCTGACCACAATGTCCGCTGTCCGGCCGGATCCCGACGCACCATCAACCGGGACTGCCCCAACCTGCCAGCAAGCCAACGCCCACACCAGGGTCTTCCAATGACCGGGCAGTTCCAGCGCAACCCGGGTGCCCGGTCTCGCATCCAGTTCCTCGACCAGCAGGTTGGAGGTCTTGGCAACCCAGTTGTCGAGGACGCGGCCGGACAGTTCAATCCGCTCGCTCTCCGGCCCGTACCAGATCAGGCGGGGTTCCGATGGGCTCAGGGTGCGGAGCTGATTCATGAGTTGAGGGACTGCGGTTAATGGATCCATGACCGGTTGATGCCTTCCAGATGACTTTAATTTGCTGCCGATTTTGGTGAAGAATCCCGATGCAGGGGATTCGCCCGCGTCACAGGGGACACGCCGCCGCCGTGGTGAGAAACTCTCAGCGTGGCGTGAACGGGTTCCCTGGAAATTACTCTATAAGATTCCCCCCAGCGCTTGACTGAACACGTATTACACGCGTGTAATTAGGTATCGGAAAGTTCCAGCACACCGGATACTTAGGCCGCATTGCCTCTCGCAAACATCTTTTGCTCAGCAGTCGTGCCTGAATCCACCACAGCAGCTGCTGGAGCGGCAACACCGGGAGGGCTGACATGGGACAGGTAAAGAAGGTCCACGACCGCACAACCATCGAGGCACAGGCGTCTGCCCGCTACGGATCACGCGGCGTTCCGAGCGACTGGTTCGTTGATCCGGCTGACCCGGACGCCGCCGAACGGTACCGGCAGAGCACCGAAAGCTCGTTAGAGGAACAAGCCACCGCTTTCCTCACTACCCATGAGGCACTGGCCGACCTCCCCGCGGAGGCAGTCGAGTCGACTCCTTCCGCACTATTGACGCCCGAGCGCGTTTCGTCGCCGGCCAGGCAAGCGCCCGGGCGCAGCGATCAGACGGTGTGGATTGGTCTGCCTGGTATCGGCCAGGACTTCGACGACGAAGGTGAGCTCGGCTGGCAGGCCGATTCGCTCTGCGCGCAGACCGACCCCGAAGCGTTCTTCCCTGAGAAGGGCGGTTCAACCCGCGACGCCAAGAAGGTCTGCGGCGCCTGCAATGTGCGCTCGCAGTGCCTTGAGTATGCCCTCGCCAACGACGAGCGTTTCGGCATCTGGGGCGGGCTGTCCGAGCGCGAGCGGCGCCGGCTACGAAAGCGAGCGGTCTAATTCTCCAGCACCCCCGGGTCACGGCCGTTGTGGTAGCCCACAACGGCTCTGCTTTTCTTTCAGCAACTCTCGCCGCGCTCCGCGCCCAGCAGCACCAGCCCAACCTGATGATTGGTGTCGACGCCGGGTCCACTGACGACTCAGCGTCGATCCTGCAGTTGGAGCTACCCGTCGGCAGTCCAGTGGTCGGGTCTGCCTCACGCGCCGGGTTCGGCGCAGCAGCGCGTGTGGGCCTCGCCGAAATTCCCGCACGAAACCGGCCCACCGGGGAGGACACCGCCCACGAGTGGATCTGGTTGCTCCACGATGATTCGGCGCCCGAACCCAACGCCCTCGACGAACTCCTCCTCGCCGTCGAACGCGCTCCCTCCGTCACCGTCGCCGGGTCAAAGCAGGTGGAGTGGGATAACCGCCGAAAGGTGGTCGACGTCGGCCTGTCCATCAGCCGATGGGCCGAACGGCTAACGCTCATCGACGTCGACGAACTCGATCAGGGCCAGTACGACTCGCGCAGCGACGTCTTCGCCGTCAACTCCGCGGGCATGCTGATCCGCCGCGACGTGTGGGACGCCCTCGAGGGATTCGATCCTGCGCTTCCCGGCACCGGTGACGACGTCGACTTCTGCTGGCGCAACCGGCTGGCCGGGCACCGCGTCGTGGTGGTGCCGAGTGCCGTCGTGCGGCACGCTGGCCCACGCACACGCCCCACGGCTGCCCAGCGCGCCGCCCGGAAGGCCGAGGTTTACCTTCGGCTGAAACACGCGACGCTGTGGAAGGTGCCCTTCCTGGCCGTGGGCGCAGTGATCGGCGGCTTTGGCCGACTCGTGCTGGGGCTGCTCGCCAAGGACCCCGGCTACGGCTTTAGCCAGCTCGTTGCCAGCATCGACGCAGTACTGCGTCCGGTGGACCTGTTCAAGTCCCGGCGCCGGGCCGTCGCCACCAGGAAACGTCCACGCAGCGTAGTCCGCGCGCTGCGGACGCCGCGCCGCGAGGTCTGGTCCCACCGGCGGTCGGTGCTTGACGCGTTCTCCGCTGAGGGCCACCTCAGCGACTCGGCGATTGCCGATGAGCAGAGCGCCTATATCCCATCCGGCGACGCCGCCGAAGATTTCAGTTCCCTCGCCGCGCCATCGCGCACCTGGGTGGGACTCGGTGCTGTGGCGGGGGGTCTGGCCCTCACCGCAGTCTCACTGATCGGGCTTTACCGGTTTGTTGGAGCGCCAGCCCTGGCCGGTGGGTCGCTGCTACCGGTGTCCGCGAGCATGGTGGACATCTGGGCCAACGCGTCAACCTGGTGGATCACCCTCGGGTCGGGGATGCCCGGCCACGGTGATCCGTTCGGGTACGTACTCTGGCTACTGGCCGCGCTCGGGCTGGGCAACGGCAACGCGGTACTGGTTACCCTTACCATCCTCGCGCTGCCCCTGGCCGGACTGTCCGCGTGGTTCGCCGCCGGGGCGCTGACCCGGAGCCGGGGACTACGGTTCTGGAGTGCCTTCTTCTGGGCCGCAGTGCCGACCCTTCAGGTAGCCCTGGGCAGCGGCCGACTCGGCGCCCTCCTTGCCCACGTGCTACTACCGCTGGCAGGCCTGGCCCTGCTGCGTGCGGTTGGCGCGGCGAGGGCGCCCCAGCTGGGACCCCAGCGTCAGGCCGGCGCCAGCGCATTCCCGGCGGACGTGTCCATGCCTTCCGGCGAGCACCACCACGACGAGGCGCATCACCGCCGTCGACCTGTCGACCTGATGCTCAAGCCAGGAATCAACGGTGTACCGAGCTGGACCGCCGCCGCAACGGCGGGTCTTCTGCTCGCAGTGATTACTGCTGGAGCGCCGTCTCTGCTTCCCCTGCTTGTGGTGGCAGTGCTCGGCGCGATGTTGCTCCTCCGCCGCCGGGCCAAAACGTTGTGGTGGTCACTCCTTCCCCCGCTGGCCCTGTTTATTCCCTTTATCGGCTCGACTGCCGATCGGCTACGCGCCGTCCTTGCGGACCCTGGCGTCCCGGTCCCCTTCGTGGGCGCCGAACTGTGGCAGCAGATGCTGGGCTATCCGGTAGCCTTCGATCCGATGGCGCCCCTCGCTGCCCTCCCGTTCCTTCCCGACGGTCCGTGGGCCTTGGCTGCCGCGGTGCTGGTGGGTGGGCCCGCCATTCTTCTGGCCGCCGCTGCCCTGTTCATCCCGGGCCGAGGCACCGCGATGGCCCGAGGACTGTGGCTACTGGGCCTCACCGCGCTGCTGCTTGCCACAGCGTTGTCCTTCGTAACGGTTGCGGTGGGATCCTCAGCGCTGATCACACCGTTCACCGGACCCCTGGTGTCAGTGCTCATGCTGGCGATCGCCGGCGCAGCAGTCATTGGTGGCGACAAGGCCCTTGCCGTCCACCGTGCACGCGCCGCAGATCAGGCCCGCACCGCTACCCGCGCACTGACTGACGGCTCCGCTTCTCGACGGCGGAGCCGCCCCGCCCTGGTGGCTGCCGCCGTCGTCCTGGGGATCGGTCCGGCCGTCAGCCTTGGTCTGTGGGCGGTACCCTCTCCCGCCGATATCGCGGGCCCGCCGGCCGCAACCGCCGCAGCAACGGATCCGGCCGCAGCGCAGATTCCCGGCACCCGGTTCGGCACCGACCTCCTCCTCGCGCCGAGCGCCGAACGCACCCTCCCCGCCACCGCCGCCGACCGCGGAAACAGCCCGGAACGCACCAAATCGCTGGTCATGAACGTCGACGGTGACAACAATGTCAGTGCTGCCCTGATGCGCAACGGCGGAACGACGCTCGACCAGCTGTCGCAGATCTACTCAGCCAGTGGCCTTTACGGTCCGCTGGGTTCGGCTGAGGTGCGTAACGATGACGAAGCTACCGCAGCTATCCGCAGCACCGTCGCAGTGATCGTCGCCGGCACGGGTTACGACCCGCGGGAGGAACTGGGACAGCTGGGCGTCGGATTCGTTGTACTGCAGCAATCCGACTCTGCCGCCGAGGTCCTCGCGGCACAGATCGACGCGGTGCCAGGGCTCGTGGCGGTAGGCAACACCACGTCAGGATGGCTGTGGCGAGTCGTCCCGACCACCACCACGGAGGGCGCTGCCAACGCCGACGACGACGCGGGTACTGTCGACGCTGCCGCCGAAGGTATTGCGGCGGGCGCCCGCGCTCGGATTGTCGATCCTGACGGGACCACTGCCACGGTGCTCGAATCCGAGTCGATCAATGTTGGCGCAGACCTTCCGGCCGGGACTGCCGAACGCAGCCTCGTTCTCGCCGAACGGGCCGACGCCGGCTGGCAGGCTACGCTTGACGGGCGTGCCCTGGAGCCCGCGCCATCCGGCTGGTCCCAGGCCTTCGTCCTGCCACCCGATGGCGGTAGCCTCGAGGTCCGTTACATGACGGCCTGGGAGCCCTGGGCGGCGATTGGTTCGGCCATCATCATTGGACTCACTGTCATGCTGGCCATCCCCATGCCATCGCGGGCCCGTTTCGTGAGGGCCTATCCCGGTCGCCGCGGTCAGCCAGCAGTGCTGATTCCACCGCCCACTGTCGAAACAGTCGGAACAAACGAGACGGACAGCCCGGCGGACATCGTCAGCGACCGTCCACCTCACCCATCTCCGGCTGACCCCTCTCCGGTGAACCCACCAACCGACCTGACACCACCCAACGAATCGATCCTCGGTGGAAGGGGCAGATCATGACTGAACCACAAGTTGAAGAAACGCCCACCGCGCGGCCCAGAACCAAACGACGGCCGGCCTCAGCGCTCCGTCGGGTAGTGGGCATCGGAGCCGGGGTTTTCCTGATTGGTGCCAGCGGCACCGTCGTGACGGGCACCGCCCTTCTGAAGCCGACGGAAGCGTCAGCGCAGTTCCCCATTCCGGTGGCCGGGGTGCCAGCGGGCGACTACACCGCCGTGTGTCCGGCCGCGCCACGCCTGCTGGAGAGCGACGCAGCCCTCGCCGACCCAGAATTCAGTCCAGTGTCCGAGACCGCGAGCACCACGGTCAGTGCCATGGTGCTCGGTAGCCTTGGTGGCACGTTGCCTGGCAGTGCGTTGACCCCCCTCGGTGGCGCCGAGCCGCTGGCCACCATCGCCACAGATGAAGCGACAGACGAAGCCGGCGACGACCCGGCTCCCGAATCGGTGAGCAACGAGGATGGCCTGACCACCCGGGCTGCCGGGGTGCTTGAGGACCAGTCAATCGATGGGTCAAGCGTCTTTTCAGCCCAGCCCGTGGGTGGCCTGCCTGCCACCTCCGGCGCGGTTTTCAGCTACAGCGCCACCGACGGCGATCTGGGCGGTCTTGCTGTCGGCCACTGCACCGCGCCGGGCAGCGACTTCTGGATCCTCGGGGCGTCCACCACGGTGGGAGCGACAGCGGTCCTCAACCTCTCCAACCCGTCAGGAACGCCAGCCACCGTAGACCTTGAGCTGCACGGGACCAACGGACCCATCGAAGCCGGCGGAACCAGAGGATTGCTGATCGCGCCCGGCGGCACGGAGTCGATTGTGCTGGCAGGTCTCGCCACCGATCAGGACCAGCTGGCCGTTCGGGTGTTGAGCGACGGCGGGCGGGTCACCGGGAGTATCCAGCAGAGTGTGCTGCGCGAACTCACACCCGGGGGTGTGGAGCTCCTCCAACCAGCCGCACCCGCATCGAGCACCCAGGTCATTCCCGGAGTGCGGGTCCAGGACAAGGACATTGCCGACGAGGTCAGCGCCCAGGATGGCTACGAGACGGCCGTTCCAGCCGTCCAGGTAGTGGTGCCGGGCAGCACTGACGCAGTGCTCAATGTCAGGGTGTACGGTTCGGGTGGCGAGGTGGACCTTCCCGACGGGGGAGTGCTCACCGCCGCCGCTGGCACAGTAACAGGCGTGTCACTGGATACCCTTCCCGCCGGTGACTACACGGTCGAAATCGCCTCCGATGTTCTCATCTCGGCGTCGGCACGGGTGAACCGTGGCACCGAAGCCGGGGAGTCGGTCGATTTCGGTTTCGCGCCCTCCGGTGTCCGGTTGGGCAATACCCAGGTGGCGGTGTTCCCGGGCGGGTCACGAGGCGCCCTCACGTTCGGGGCACCCTCAGGCCGGTCCGAGGTTCAGCTGACCCCGGTGGCAGGGGACGGGACACTGCAGAGCGAACAGGCGGTCAGCGTGGCAGGCGGAACCACTGTCACAGTGGCCGCCGCGGACCTTGGTGACGACGTGGTGGCGGTCCTGATTGGGGCCTCGGGGGACCCTGTCTACGGGGCGCAGGTGCACCAGATTGACAGCAACCCTGGCATTTCGGTGACCTCACTGCCTCCCGGCAGCGCCGGACAATCGAGCGTAGCGGTCAACCTGGGGTACTGATCGTCCCCCCGAGCCCCTGAGCCCGGTCAGGCCCGGGACCGACCGTAGGCAGGATCAACAGCCTCAGGGGCCATCCCCAGCAGCTCGGCAGTCTGTTCCACCACGACATCGTGAACCAGTTCATTGGGTGGAATGAAACCGCCGGCAGCAAGCTCCACCAGATGCCGGTAGATGATAATGGTGGGCGGCCGGTTCGGCGCCCCCGGGATTGATGTGCCAAGCACTCCACGCAGCGACTCGGCGGTCATGGTCTCAAGGTTGGCGGGGATATCCTGCACCACCATTTGAAGATCGAGAATGCGCTCACCCCACAGGCGTTCCAGCCGCTGAGCCGATTCCATTACCCAATCGTCGAACCGCTCAGCCCTGCTGCGCGAGCCGGGAAGATGAGAAGGTATTATTGGGCCGCGAAGACCGCGGCCGTGCCTGTTCCTCCGGCGGCGGCTGTAGCGTGGGCCAGGAGGGGCGCTCCCCGCGCCAGCAGCCGGGTCGGTCAGCCGCACCGAAAATGTTGAACTGTCCCGCATGTATTGACTCTAAACCCATTGGCACCTGTTGGTACCCATTGCAAGGTCTCCACGCCCGACGGCGCACGGCTGCACGCCCGACGGTGCACGGCTGCACGCCCGACGGCGCGCGGGCCCGGCTCGTGATCCCCGCTCTCCAGCGCCCGAGCCGGTAGGGTGATCAGTCGTGGGATCCCTTCGAACTTGTTCGCGCTCAGCCTGTCAGCGCGCCGCCGTCGCGACGCTCACCTTCGTGTACTCCGATTCCACCGCAGTGCTCGGTCCGCTGGCCACTTACGCGGAACCCCATTGTTACGATCTGTGTACCACCCATGCGGAGCGGCTCACCGTGCCGAGAGGGTGGGAGGTGGTGCGACTGGCGCTGCCGTCAACGCCGCCCGCACCGCATCCCGACGACCTCGACGCCCTGGTCAACGCGGTCCGGGAGGCAGCCACCGATCGCGGCCAGGACACTGGCCCAGCGGTGCGGGGCAGCAAAGGATCACTCGAACCGCCTGCCAACGCCGGCGGTGCGCGCCGAGGGCACCTGCGCATCCTCCGCGAACAATAGGCCACCCGGACCGCCGCCGGAACAAACCGCAGTTCTGTCAGCACCCGCGCCCGCGATAGTCTTGGTTCATGAGCCCTTTATCACCCGATCTGCTCGCCGTGCTCCGCTGCCCCGTGACCGGCTCAAGGCTGGCCCAGGAGGGAGAATTCCTGGTCTCCGCGGTGACCGATAGCACAGGAAATCCGGTGCACTACAGCATCGACGAAGGCATCCCCGTGCTCCTCCGCCCCGAACTACTTGTAGCAGCCACAGAGGCCGGCTCCGACGAGCACGATGGGCCGGCCGCTAACTAGTCCTCAGTGCAGCACCAACGAACAGGAATGCGCCACACCATGACCTTTGACTATAAAGTTGCCGATCTCTCCCTCGCCGAAGCGGGACGCCACCAGATTCGCCTGGCCGAACATGAAATGCCCGGCCTGATGAAGCTGCGCCAGGAATTCGGTGCGAGCCAGCCCCTCAAGGGCGCTCGTATCGCCGGATCACTGCACATGACGGTCCAGACTGCCGTGCTGATCGAAACCCTCACCGCCCTCGGCGCCGAGGTGCGGTGGGCCTCCTGCAACATCTTCTCCACCCAAGACGAAGCGGCAGCTGCCATCGTCGTTGGCTCTGGCACGGCGGACCAGCCCGCCGGCGTCCCCGTCTTCGCGTGGAAGAACGAAACCCTCGAGGAATACTGGTGGACCACCACCCAGATCCTCAGCTGGCCCGGTGAACAGGGCCCAAACATGATCCTTGACGACGGCGGCGACGCCACCCTCCTGGTGCACAAAGGAGTGGAATTCGAAGCCGCCGGCGACGTGCCGGCCGGACCAGCCGAAGACGACATCGACTACTCCCACGAATTCTCGGTGGTCCTCGACGTCCTGCGCGGCACACTCGCCGAGGATCCCCAGAAGTGGACCCGGATCGCCAAAGACATCAAGGGGGTCACCGAAGAGACGACCACCGGCGTCATGCGGCTCTACCAGCTGGCGCAGCAGGGCAAGCTCCTGTTCCCGGCCATCAACGTGAACGACTCCGTCACCAAATCGAAGTTCGACAATAAGTACGGCATCCGCCACTCCCTGCCCGACGGTCTCAACCGGGCAACCGACGTCCTCATCGGCGGCAAAGTGGTTGTGGTGTGCGGCTACGGGGACGTCGGAAAGGGTGCGGCCGAGGCGCTTCGCGGCCAGGGCGGCCGCGTCATCGTCACCGAGATCGATCCGATCTGTGCACTTCAGGCGGCCATGGACGGGTACCAGGTCGCTCGCCTCGAAACGGTTCTGGCGCAGGGTGATATTTTCATCACCACCACCGGCAACAAGGACGTCATCATGGCGCACCACATGGCCGGGATGAAGCACCAGGCCATCGTGGGCAACATCGGCCACTTCGACAACGAAATCGACATTGCCGGCCTTGCGAAGACCCAGGGGATCCGCAAGGTGGAAATCAAGCCTCAGGTTCACGAATGGGTCTTCGCCGCCGACGAGTCAACCGGCGCGGCCGAGCACTCGATCATCATGCTGTCCGAGGGCCGCCTGCTGAACCTGGGCAACGCTACCGGGCACCCGTCCTTCGTGATGAGCAATTCGTTCGCCAACCAGACCATCGCCCAGATTGAACTGTTCACCAAGTGGATGCAGAACGACCTCGACGGAAATCGTGAGTACGCCAACCAGGTGTACGTCCTGCCGAAGATCCTCGACGAAAAGGTGGCCCGGCTGCACCTCGACGCGATCGGTGTGGAGCTCACCGAGCTCACCAAGAATCAGGCCGAGTACCTGGACATCGAGGCGTCGGGTCCCTACAAGTCCGATCACTACCGGTACTAGACACCCCTGTCGACGTGCCTGCCACGTCGACATGAGCAACAACGGCCACCCCACACCGTAATATCGGTTGTGGGGTGGTTATTTTTTCGGCAGGATGTGGGCAGATGGAACGTCAGCAGGGGATGGGCAAGAGCCGAAAAGGCTGGGTTGTCGGCGGGGTCGCGGTTGCCGGTGCCCTGATAGCGGCCGGGACGGCAGTCGCCGTCGCGCCGAATTGGGCTGGCACCACGGGCGCACCCACAGCAACATCATCGCCCTCCAGTGGTGCAACGGCGGAGTCGGCGACCCCGCCAGCACCATCCTCACCCACCACTGCGGCCACCTTTGATTTTGGAGCAAGTCCCGCGGACAACACCGAAAGTGTCAATCCCGTGACAGTGCCCGAGGTCCGGGCCAACGATGCAGTGATCGAGAGCGTCACACTGCGCGCCGCGGACGGCGGTGAGCCGATGGAAGGGGCGCTCAGCGAGGGTGATTCCGTCTGGACGGCCACCGAACGGCTTGACTTCGCCACCGCCTACGATTTTGAGTTCGTCCTGGCCGACGCTAACGGGAACACCGCGACCGAGTCTCAGAGTTTCACCACAGTGATGCCGGCCAACGAGGCCGACGCGGCCATGTATCCGTTGGCTGGGTCGACGGTGGGGACCGGCCAACCTATCGAGATCAACTTCAGCGAACCGGTCATCAACCGCGATGACGTGGAATCAGCCATCACCATCACCAGCTCCAGCGGCCAGGTCGGCGCCTTCCACTGGCTCAGCGACACAAAGGTGCGGTACCGCGCCGAAGATTTCTGGGCGCCGAACAGCACTATCACCGTCGATCTGCAGTTGTTTGGGGTGGACTTCGGCAACCAGATGATCGGTAACTTCGACGACGAAAGGGTGGTTAAAACCCACGGCACCCGGCTCGCCGTCGTCGACAATGACACCAAAATGATGGATGTTTACATCGATGGTGCCCTGACCCGAAGCTTCCCGATCACGCTGGGAACGGAGGAATGGCCCTCGACCACCGGCTATCACGTGGTGATGGAGCAGTACAAATCCACTAAGTTCACCGCCGAGTCGATTGGTCTCCAGCCCGGCGACGAGGCCTACTACGAGCCCACCGTGGTGAAGAACGCGAGCCGCATCTCCAATGGCGGCGCGTTTGTCCACGAGGCGTTGCCTGCTGCGCAGGTGGCATTGGGCAACATCAACGTCTCCCACGGCTGCATCGGCATGTCTCCCGAGGGTGCCAAGTACTTCTACGACACCTTCGGTCCCGGCGACGTCGTCGAAATCAAGAACACCGGATACGGTCCCATGTTCATCTGGGATGGCTTCGGCGACTGGAACACTCCTTGGAACGAGTACAGCAACCAGTAGCCGCAGCCCTGGTTACAGCCGGGGCGGCAGGTTGTTTTTGGCTGGGGTCGTCACTGGCTGAAGGGGAGTCGGTGCAACCGTTCGGCACTTCTGGCGGTGCGCTCCCGCTGGCGCGTGAGCCGGCCCAGGTCCCGTTCGCGCCGCCGGGCCAGGACAGCATTGAGGAAGTCCTCGGGATGGGTGCCAGGTGGTGGGGCCGGAGCGACAAAGGCCGACACCTCGGTTGCCAGCTCGGTTGCCAATGTCGCGCGGGCCACCGTGGTCAGGCGGGGTGCCTGGCCGATGAAGGCGGCCACCCGCCGGGCCAGAGAATCGGGGAGTTGCAGCAGGTCGGCTGTCTCCAGCCAGGGCGCAAGATGCGGGGGAGCGACGGCCAGGGTGCGGGGCTTTTCGACCACCCGCTCATGCATTGAGTAGGTTCCCGCCAACAGGTCGCCCAACCGCTTGGACCGTTCGTTGAAGACGGCCACCAGGAAGGCCAGCGACCCCACCAACAAATAGATTTCGAGGACTCCCAGCATCCCGCGAATAAAGGCATGCCGGAAGCGGATGGCACCGCCGTCGTCGCGCACAATCCGCAGTCCCATCACCAGCCGCCCCAGGGACTTGCCGCGGGTGAGCGTCTCCACGGTCACCGGGACCACCAGCACCACCAGAATGAGAAGGATCAGCACCAGCGCCTGGCTCAACGCCGGGTCCAGGGGTCCAGCGAGGGTGCCGCTGACCGCGAGGATGATCGCCAGAACCAGGATTGCCTGGGCGACGATATCGATGAGCAGGCTGATACTGCGGGCGCCGAACGATGCAGGCCGTAGTTCAAGGACGACCGCCTCACCTGTCACAACCGAACTCATTGCACATCTCCCTGATCGAACGACCCCGGTGTCGGGCAGGCCTCGTGGCCCCCGTCCTCTGAAGTTTATCGGCCACCGCCCGGCTAAGCTGAAAGGGTGGACGTCGATGCATTCGTTGAGGTGAACCGCCCGGACTGGGAGCGGCTTGATGGGCTAGTGCGGCTGCGGAAGCTTTCGGGCGCCGAAGCCGACGAACTGCTGGTCCTTTATCAGCGTACGTCCACCCACCTGTCGATGATCCGGTCGATTGCCCCGGAGAGCGCGCTGTCCGGGGTCCTGTCGATGCGGTTGTCCCGGGCCCGGACCCGGTTTACCGGCGCGCGCTCCAACTTTATGGAGGATGTGGCGGGGTTCTTCGTCATTTCCCTCCCTGCGGCTTTCTACCGGGTGCGGTGGCTGACCGTCGTCGTCGGCGTCCTATTCGTCGGTCTCGCCTGGCTGTACGGGGCCTGGGTGGCGGGGACCCCCGGTGTCATCGCGGCGATGGGCGGCGATGAGTTCGCTGAGCAGTATGTGCAGGAGGACTTCGTCAACTACTACTTTGAGAATCCTGCAGCGTCCTTCGCGGGGCTGGTCTGGACGAACAACGCGTGGATTGCCCTACAGGCCGTCGCCTTTGGCGTCACCGGGATCTGGGCGCCGTGGATCCTGTACCAGAATGCGCAGGGCATCGGCATGGCCGGCGGGACGATGGCCGCCTATGGCGAACTCGACACCTTCTTCATCTACATCCTGCCGCACGGGTTCATGGAGCTCACCGCCATCTTCATTTCGGCCGCAGCGGGGTTGAGGCTCTTTTGGGCCTGGGTTTCCCCTGGTGCGCGGACTCGCGCGAACGCGCTGGCCGAGGAAGGGCGTTCGCTGATCACCGTCGCGCTCGGACTGGTACTTGTGCTCTTCATTTCCGGGTTGGTGGAAGGGTTCGTCACTCCTAGCCCGCTACCGGCCTGGTTGCGGATCAGTATCGGGTTTCTCGTGTTCGCCGCGTACTGGGCCTACACCTTGCTGCTGGGCCGCCGGGCGGTCAACGCCGGGTACACAGGGGATCTCTCAAGCGTTGACCGGGGCGAAACAGCGCGCACTGCGTGATTCGTTGTGTGGTGTATCCGGCTGTCGTGTGAAGCGCTCGAGTTCGCTGGTCCGACGTCGGACCGGCCTCCGGCGGTTACCTGGCGTGCGGCGGTACGCTCGAGGGTAAGTACTTGAGCAATTTCTAGGAGAAAACCCAGTGGCTGAAAACGACGAGACCGAGCAGCGTACGGGCGCTGCGCCAGCCGAGGAGACGCCCTCCGGTGCCTCTCGCCTGCAGACCGAATCCGCCGGCGGAGCGGTTACCCAACCCGCCGGCGGTGCTGCAGAGCCCGCTATCGCTCAGCGGAGTTCCCTGCCGATGCGCAAGGCCAGCACGATGCCGGACCTCAGTCGCTTTGACGCAACCCGCCGGAGCGATCCTTCCAGCGGGACGGTTCCCGCTGGAACTGCCGGGAGCGCGACCGCTGAACCGGGAGTGTCTGGTGCACCAGCAGCAGAGGCCTTTGTAGCTGAACCGGCAGCGTCAGCTGCCCCCTCCGCCGCGACTTCCGGGTCCGGCGCTGCTGCCGGCTTCGGCTCCGGCCGCCGCGCGGCCGGCGAGCCACCGGCATCCCCTTCGCCGCACGATCCTGCTCCCGACACGGCTGCACTATCGGCCCGGCCCTCCGAGGAGGAGGCAAGGCGCCGGGCCGTCGAACGGGATGAAGCGTTCACGGGAAAGCCCGTTCTGGCGCGGGTCTTCCAGGTGCTCATCGCGGTGTTCTTCCCCATCATGCTGCTCGCGGCCGCAATCCGGGCGGTCACCTCGCCGCTTTTCCTCTGGGTCGAGTATCACCGCCCGGGGTTCCCGGCCGACAGCTTCGGGTTCAGTACGGATGACAGGATGACCTACGGGTCCTACACGGTCGATTACATCCTCAACTGGGCGTCGCCCCGCTATCTCGGCGACCTTGTCAACGCTGATGGCGACCAGCTTTTCCTGGACAGCGAAGTGGGGCACATGCTCGACGTGAAGCTGGTCCTGGTGATCAGCTTCGCCGTCGCGCTTGCGATGCTGGTCTTCACCCTTGCTGCCTGCTGGCATCTCGCCCGCACCTATCCCGGTGGGGTCCGTAGGGCGCTGTTTGCCGGAGCCCTGACGACGCTGGTGCTGATGGTTGCCCTGACGGTGACGGCAATCTTCGGGTGGCAGACCTTCTTCACCCAGGTGCACGCAGTCTTCTTCGCCGATGGCACCTGGACTTTCCGTACCGACGACACCTTGATCCGTCTCTTCCCCGAGCAGTTCTGGACTGATGCCGCGATTACTGTTGCGGTGCTCGTCGTCGTCGTGACAGTGCTGACCCTGGTACTGACCTGGCCGACAAAGCGCCGTCGGGAGAAGTCCCGGCTCGCCGATGACGCGGCGCGGCAGCGTCGCCTGGATTCGCTGGCGCTTTAGCCTGCATCACCTCCGCGATATCACCGGCGCAACCCCATTCGCCGATCCGCGAGGTATGGCGGGTTAGCGACTGGCTAGGTCAATACAGCTAGGTCACCAGATCTAGCCTCTCGGGGAGGCGTAGAGGTCCGCGAGTTCCTGGCGCAGTTCAGCCAGCACCGCCGAGCGCTTGAGCTTGAGAGTGGGGGTGAGGTAGCCGGAGTCGGGGCCGAAGTCCTGGTCGAGCACAGCGAACTTGCGGATCTGCTCCGCGGCGGACACGTGCGAGTTGACCTCGTCCACGGCGGCCTGCAGTTCCGTCCAGATGCCAGCATGGCCTGCGGCCTCGGCGATAGTCAGCCTACCCAGCCCGGTTTCGGTTCCCCAGGATGTAACGGCTTCGGGATCGAGGGTCAGGAAGGCGCCAATAAACGGCTTACCGTCCCCGACCACCACCGCGTGGGCCACCAGCCGATGTTCGCGGAGTTTTTCCTCAAGGGGTCCCGGTGCAACGTTTTTCCCTGCCGCAGTTACCAGCAGATCCTTCTTGCGGCCGGTAATAGTCAGGAAGCCGTCCTCATCCAGCGATCCGAGGTCGCCGGTGCGGAAATACCCGTCAGCGGTAAAGGCCTCTCTGTTGGCTTGAGTGTTGTTGTGGTATCCCTTGAACACGCCGACGCCCTTGATCTGCACTTCGCCGTCGGCGTCTACCCTGATGCGGGTTCCCGGCATCGGGATGCCCACGCTGCCGACCCGGGTCAAGGCAACGGTGTTGGCTGTGCACGGCGCGGTGCTCTCGGTCAGACCGTAACCTTCCTGGACCTGGATCCCCGCCCCCCGGAAAAAGTGCGCAAGATGTGCACTCAGGGGGCTCGCGCCCGACACTGTGTATGTCACTTCGCCGCCGAAAACAGCCCGCAGTTTGGGATAGAGCACCTTGTTGAAGAGGGCATGCCGCGCTTTCAACAGCATTCCGGCCCCGTGGCCTCCGTGGGCAGCCGCGTCCAGCGCCTGGGAGTAGGCAACAGCCGTCGTTGAACCTAGTTCAAAGATCCGTCCCTTGTTTGCATCTCTGGCCTTCTGCTCAGCGGTCGCATAGATCTTCTCGAAGATGCGGGGCACCACCAGTAAGAAGGTCGGCCGATAGGTGCCCAGATCCGCCAGCAGGTCGGCGGCGTTGGACGTGTGCCCAAGTTTGACGCCACCGGCCAGGCACACCACTTGGACTGCGCGTGCCAGGACGTGCGCGAGCGGAAGGAACATGAGCGTCCGGGCGTCCTTCTCGCGGAGCAGTTCCGGCAGGAACTCAAGGGTGTTGACGGCGAAGAGGGCGAAGTTTCCGTGGGTGATTTCGCACCCCTTGGGCGGCCCCGTGGTGCCCGAGGTGTAGACGAGGGATGCGACGTCGTCGAGTGATCGGCTGGCACGCGCTGCCTCAAGTGCATGATCCTCAATAGCTGAACCCTCGGACACGAGGGCGGCGAAGGTGTCTCCGCCGTCGTCGTAATTCATCAGGTACAACCGGTTGTCAGTATCGGCGCCACCCAAAGCACGCTCGACCACCTCAGCTTTGGCTGCGTCCTCGACAAAGATGAGGCCCGCCGCCGAATCCTCGAGAATCCAGGCCACCTGCGTTGCAGACGAGGTCTCGTAAATGGGCACCGTCACCGCACCGGCAAACCAGATAGCCAGGTCGGTCAGGGTCCATTCGTACCGGGTCTTGGACATGACGGCGACGGCGTCGCCGGGCTGGACGCCGCGCGCGATCAAGCCCTTGGCCAGGGCCTGCACCTGCGTGAGGAACTCGGCAGCGGTGATGTCGTGCCACTCGCCCACCCGTTTCACAGCGTAGAGCGCTCCACCCGGCGATCTCTGGTGCTGCTCCAGCAGCAGGTCAGTGACGTTGGTGTCCGACGGCAGATTCACAAGGAGTTCGGTGGTTGATTCGCGCATAGAGACAGGGTCTCACCTCTTGGTATGGTGCGTCACGTGACGCGGCATCAGATCCAGCTGGGCATCCACATGCGGAGCCGCCACTGGTCGTAGGGGATCAGCTCAGCCGTCCAGACCGGGAGGAAAAAGGCGGAGAGCAGCACTGCCGCAGCGACAAACAAGCCCACCAGGACCAGGCCCAGGCGCCGCCGTCGCGGTCGGTCCTGGGGGCGGCCCAGCACCAAGCCCAGGCAGTAGGTCAGGGCAAGGATCAGGAACGGCTGGAACGCGATGGCGTAGAAGAAAAATGTGGTGCGTTCGGGGTACAGAAACCATGGCAGATACCCGGCGGCAACACCGCCGAGGATAGCCCCGGCACGCCAGTCCCGGCGCCCCACCCAGAAGAACACCAGCACGATGAGCGCGATCGCGGCCGACCACCAGATCAGTGGGTTGCCAACCGAGGTGATGGCCCGGGAGCAGGCGTCCACAGCACAACCCTGGTCGGCCCCGAGCTCGCCCTTGTAGTAGAAGGACACCGGGCGCCCCATGACCAGCCACGACCAGGGCGTGGATTCGTAAGGATGCTCGGAGCCGAGGCCTTCGTGGAAGGTGTAGGCGGCGCGGTGATAGTCGGCCAGCGACCTGATCGACGCCGGTAGCCACTCCCACGCTGGCGCTGGATGGTCGGCCGCCCACTGCCGGTTGTAGGCGTCGGAGGACAGGAACCAGCCGGTCCACGTCGCCAGGTAGGTCAATGCTGCGAGCGGAACCACGGTCACGAAGGCCTGGAGGCCATCCCGCAGGACAGCCCCGGTGATCCAGTGTTGCACTCCGACAACCCGCCGGGCATTCATGTCCCAGAGCACGGTCATCAGGCCAAACAAGGCGACATACGGGATGGCTGACCACTTGGTCCCCACGGCAAGACCGAGACTGATCCCTGCGACGATCCGCCACGGCCGGTACCCGAGCCACGGCCCGTACAGCAGGTCTGCGGCCGACGGCTTGACCCCATCTGGGGCCAGCGCTGCCAGGGCAGGGAGCTTCGCCGAAAGGTTCAGCCTTGCCCGGTCCCGATCCAGCAGCAGCGCACCGAACGCGACCACGAGCCAGAACATCAGGAACACGTCAAGCAACGAGGTGCGCGAATGCACCAGATGGTGACCGTCGACGGCGGTTAGTAGACCCGCCGCGGCGCCGAGGATCGGGGATCCAAACAGCCGCTGCGCGATTAATGCAATCAGCAGGATCGACAGTGTGCCGACCAATGCCGCCGAAAAACGCCAGCCGAAGGCGTTGTCGGAGCCGAAGGCGAGCATTCCCAGGGCAATCATCCACTTGCCCACCGGCGGGTGGACCACATAGTCGGGGGTGCCCAGGATGACGCCGGTGTTGCCGCTGTTGAAGTTGGCGTCGGGTTCTTCCGGCCACTCCCGCTCGTACCCGGACAGCAGGTACGAGTAGGCGTCCTTGACATAGTAGGTCTCATCGAAGACCAGGGTGTCCGGTTCGCCCAGCCGGACAAATCGCAGCACTCCACCGATTAGCATCATGGCGACCGGCAGCAGCCAGGCGAGGATTCCCAGCGGCAGGCATTCTCCGAGCAGGCGACGCCGCAACACGACGGCGTCGTACGCGGTGCGCGGGGTGTAGACCCAGCCACGCGCCGCCGGGGCCCCGGCGGCCGGCGGGGGGGAAACGGCGGTATGACTCACCCTGCTTATGTTACTGCCAGTGCATGATCGCGCCGGGGCGGGGCAGGTGTCTGGCGGGGCTACGCTGGGATAGTGATCAACACCGGGAATGAAGCGGACTCCGACGATGCGACCCACGACGACGGCGACGCCCATCTGGAGTTAGACGACG
This sequence comes from Arthrobacter glycogeni, assembly GCF_054510815.1. Classification (NCBI taxonomy): domain Bacteria; kingdom Bacillati; phylum Actinomycetota; class Actinomycetes; order Micrococcales; family Micrococcaceae; genus Arthrobacter; species Arthrobacter glycogeni. Next base: position 13,692 of record NZ_JBTNDV010000001.1, on the reverse strand, counting down.
GCGGCCCGGAGCAGGAGTTCGAGACAGCCGCCGACCGTGCCGCGGGGAGTCCCGACGGCGGACGGATCATCCTTGCCGCAACTCCGATCGGCAATGCAGCAGACGCGTCGGCGCGTCTGGTGTCGCTGCTGCAGACCGCTGATCTGGTGGCGGCCGAGGACACCCGTCGGTTGCAGTGGCTCCTCAGGGCACTGGAGATCAGGGTGCAGGGACAAATTGTCAGCTATCACGAGCACAACGAGGCCATCAGGACGGCCGACCTGCTGAAGGAGGTGAAGAGTGGGAAGACCTTGCTGATGGTCACCGACGCCGGGATGCCGTCCGTATCCGACCCGGGGTACCGACTGGTGGAGGCGGCGATCGCCGGCGGTGTTGACGTGACCATGGCGCCCGGACCATCGGCGGTGCTGACCGCGCTGGCCCTGTCAGGGCTTCCGACCGACAGGTTCTGCTTCGAAGGCTTCCTGCCGCGCAAAACGGGCGAGCGGAACTCGCGCCTCGGTGAGCTGGCCGTCGAACGGCGCACCATGGTGTTCTTCGAGGCCCCCCACCGGCTTGAGGTGATGTTGCGGTCGTTGCACCAGGTCTTTGGACCGGACCGCCCGGCGGCCGTGGCCCGGGAGCTGACCAAACGGTACGAGCAGGTACTCAGGGGTCCACTCGCTGACCTCCTGGAATGGGCTGAAACTACCGAGGTCAGGGGCGAGATCGCCGTCGTCGTCGGCGGTGCACCGCTCGCTGCGCCAGCTAAACCAGAGGACCGGGTGGCGGCCGTTGCCGCCCTCGTCGACCAGGGCATCCGGCTGAAGGACGCGGTGGCGGCTGTTGCTGAGGAGTCGCGGATCAGCAAGCGGGAACTGTACTCCGCGGTGATCGCCGCCCGCTGACACACCGCCCGAACTGCGGGCGGCTATTGTGCACCAGGACAGCGGTCAGCGGGTGGTGCCGTGCAGGCTGGCATGGACAGGCCTCCAGCTGCGGGTCTAGCGTGGTGCTGGGCGGCTAGTGCCGCAGTGATACATTCCATCCCGAAGAACCTCTTGGAGGCACCGACTATGGCAGTTACCACCCAGCGTGAGCAGGAACTTTTGGCTCAGGTTCCCACCGGGTTGCTGATCGGCGGAAGCTGGCGGGACGCCTCAACCGGCAAGACCTTCGATATCGAGGATCCGGCGACCGGGAAAACCCTGCTGACGATCGCCGATGCCAGCCCAGCCGACGGGATGGCTGCGCTCGACGCCGCCGCAGCCGCACAGGACAGCTGGGCGCGCACCCCGCCCCGCGAGCGGGGCGAGATCCTGCGGCGTGCCTTCGACCTGGTGACTGCCCGGGCCGAGGATTTCGCGCTGCTGATGACCATGGAAATGGGCAAGCCGCTCGCCGAGGCTCGGGGTGAGGTGACCTACGGTGCCGAATTTTTGCGCTGGTTCTCCGAGGAAGCGGTCCGCGCTACGGGCCGGTACTCCACCTCACCCGATGGCAAGACCCGCATCCTGGTCAACAAGAAGCCTGTCGGCCCCTGCCTGTTGATCACGCCGTGGAACTTCCCGCTGGCCATGGCGACGCGCAAGATCGCCCCAGCCATCGCCGCCGGTTGCACAATGGTTCTCAAACCGGCCAACCTGACGCCGCTGACGTCGTCGTTGTTCGCCTCCGTCCTGGAAGAGGCCGGTCTCCCCGCCGGCGTGCTGAACGTCGTCCACACCTCCGACGCACAGGGGGTCACCGGGCCACTGATCGAGGACCCGCGTCTGCGCAAGCTGTCTTTCACCGGATCGACGCCGGTGGGACGGAACCTCCTGGCGGCGGCGGCCCAGAACGTGCTGCGGACGTCAATGGAATTGGGCGGCAACGCGCCGTTCGTCGTCTTCGCGGACGCCGACATCGACGCCGCGGTGGCGGGAGCCATGCTCGCGAAGCTCCGCAACATGGGTGAGGCCTGCACCGCGGCCAACCGGTTCATCATCCACGAATCGGTCGCTGCAGAGTTCGCCGAAAAGTTCGCAGCGAAAATGATGAAACTCGAGACGACCCGCGGCACCGAGAACGGGTCCACGCTTGGCCCGCTGATTGATGAGAAGAGCCGCACCAAGGTTCACGAGCTGGTCACGTCAGCGGTCGACGACGGCGCGACGGTGGTGGTGGGCGGGGAGCCGGTGGCTGGCCCCGGCTACTTCTACCAGGCGACGGTGCTGACCGACGTCGCCCCCGGATCGCGGATCCTGCAGGAGGAGATCTTCGGCCCTGTCGCGCCAATCACCACCTTCGATACTGAGGACGAGGCAGTCCGGCTCGCCAACGACACCGAGTACGGGCTGGTCGCCTACGTCTTTACCCGCGACCTCAACCGGGGCCTGCGCATCGGTGAACGCCTCGATGTCGGGATGCTGGGTCTTAACGCTGGCGTGGTATCGAACGCCGCAGCTCCGTTTGGCGGGGTCAAGCAGTCGGGGCTCGGCCGTGAAGGCGGTTCGGAGGGAATCGACGAGTACCTTTACACCCAGTATGTCGGGATCGCCGACCCTACTGCTTCCTGACGGATAGCAGGATCACAGCCAGGGCCAGACCCGCTTCCTGCCCGCTAGTGAACGGGGCAGGAAGCGGGCCCTGATCCTGGCTGACCGGCTACTGGTGTGGCGGAGCGACTGGGAAACCATGCCGACATCCTCCCAGCGGCCTGCAGCACGCCCGCCCGCTCCGCCTGGCACGCGCAGTTCGGGGTCTGAATATTCTGCCGCCTCATACGCGGAGCGAAGCCGCGCCAGTGCCGCCGCCGAGGCAGTATCGAACCCCGTCGCCGCAGCAAGGCGGGTGGCGAAGGTCCGGGGGGTGTCGGTAGGCAGTGCCGACTGGTCGTAGTCGGCAGCGAGATCGGTGGTCTCTGACCAGGCGATCGTCGCAGCACCCGGCGCCCCTTGCGCCGCAGCGAACCTGCGACGGCGGCTCCGGCTCCGCAGCGTGCGCAGCAGCAGCGGCACGAAGAGCAGGAGCACAGCCCCGGCCAGCACCCCGGTGATCAGGGCCGAGGTTTCCCTGGCCTGTTCGGGGTCCGCCCCGCCCTGCGGTTCCTCGGCACCCGTCCCGGGAACCGGTGCGCCAGGGTCGGCAAGTGGGTTGCCACCGGGCGTCAGGTCGTCGGGGTTCTGCTCCGGCGCGCCCGGCGCAAAGGCGGTCTGAGCGTAGTCGGGCACTACCCCACGCGAGGGGGTAGGTTCGAACTTCACCCAGCCGACGCCGTCGAAATAGAGTTCAGGCCAGGCGTGGGCATCCTGGGACGTGACAGAGAACTCGGTGAGCTCCTGGCCCTCGGGGCCCTCCTCCGAATCGCCGGTTGGGTCGCCGGGCGCGTAGCCAACGGCGACCCGGCTGGGGATCCCCGCCACCCGGGCCATCACAGCCATGGCGCCGGCATAGTGGACGCAGTAGCCGGACCGTGATTCGAGGAAGCGGGCGACGACGTCGAGGCTGCTGCCGTCATAGCCGCCCTCCACGGGGGCGTCGACCGAGTACGTGAAGTCGGGTCCCCGAAGATGATCCTGGATCGCCAGGGCCTGCTCATAGGGGTTGGCAATATTGGCCGTGAGCGCCTCGGCAGTGTCCCTGATTATCCCGGGGGTGGTGTCCGGCAATTCCAGGAACTGGGCGTCGACGGCGCCGTCGGGAACCGGCCCAATAGCCTGGAGCCGCTCACGGGTCAGCTCGGGGCCGGCGCTGATCACCTCATACCGTTGCTGGGCGGTTGACCCGTTGTCGGTGGCAATAACGCTGTGATTGAGCGGATCCCAGGACCAGCGGCCGGAGAGGTTGGTGAAACCCACCGGGGCGTAGGGAGCCAGGAGCCAGGGGCTGGTGAACGAGTCAGTGGTGATCCGGGTCGTCGTCACTACACCGGATACGATCGAGGCGCGCACTTCCTGGGTTCCCATGTCCTGAACGCCGGGCTCCCTGAGATTGTACCGCTGGTCCGGTTCCCACCGCTGCCCGCCGAAGTCCTCAAGGGTGACGGCCCGCAGGTACAAAGCCTCGGGAGAATCGGTGGCGTAGGTGATCCTGCCGAAACCGTTCGGGTTCCGGAGGTCGTTTCCCAGGGTCACCACAGGGTTCAACCCGGTGGCGGTGCCCCACAGGTTTATCCTCGCACCCTGCGGGAAGGCGCCAACGTTGAATCCCGGGACGGCCAGGGGAATCACCACGGTCACCACCAGCGCCGCAGCGCCGATGGACACTGCGCGGACCAGCCTGCCACCCGAGGCGTCCCGAGTCCCGCTGGTCGCCTGGCTGTCCCGCCATTGGCCGCACCCGAGGATCACAAGGTATCCGAGGACCGTTGCAACGAAACCTGGGACACCAACACTCTGCGGGAGCACGACGGCAGGAATTACCAGCACGGCGAACAGTGCCAGCCCGCTGGTCGCGGGCAGCCGAAGGGTGGTGGCAAGGGTATCGGCGAGGATGGCGATCAGACCGATTCCGGCGCAGACCACCATGAAAATGCCGGTTCCGGGCAGCACCGGCGCCACCTGCGACACGACAGTGTTCTCCGCATGATCCAACAGGATGGTCAGCCGGCCAGCCGATCCCTCTCCGGGGAACACCCCGAGCACGCTGTGAGCCGGGAAGAACTGCCACACCACCGACCCCACCAGGGCGACGAACCCTGCCGCCGGAACCAGCAGGCCGGGGAGGCGAACACTGCGCGCAGCACCCATCACCACTAGCACGCACCCAACAGTGAATGCGACGGGGTTCAGCCAGGTCCAGCCCAGCACCACCGAGTTCAGGTTCAGCGACGTTAATATCACGGCTGCGAACACTGCCGCAGTCGACACCCAGTGCCGCTGGTCTGTGCGCAGCCGTGTAGGGGGTGGCGGCTCACGGTGTTGGGTCGACGATGGGCTGGGACGGGGCAGGGTGGAGGTCACAGCCGTCCTCCAGCGGCGACCGGAGGTGAATTGACAGTGGTTTTGGTCGTGGACGTACTGGCGCCGCCGGGGGAGTCGAAGTAGGTCCATGCTGCCCTCAGGTCAGCGGAGGGGGAGACCGCCACAGCGTGCCAGCCAGCTGCGCGCAATATTTCCATCACCGAGTGCAGGTCCTGGGGGCGGTCGGCGACGAGGATCGCGAACGAGGTGGACCCATACTCGGCGGCTCCGGCCAGATCCCTGGCCTCGCTCGCAGTAATGGCCCCCAGAACCGCGAGGAGGGGGCCCCGGAATTTGTACGTGGCGAGTTTGTCCATCATTGGGTCACCGAAGGGCGCGTTTCGTGTGGGCGGGGGAGCAGCCGCCGTTCCGGGTCGCGGCAGGCGCCGGGATGGTGTCCGTTTCGTGGGATCCGGGCGGAGTTCCAGCGCAGCCAACCCTTCGCCAACATTGTGGATCCCTGTCATCCCGGTGTGTTCCTCATCCTCCGGCCATGGAGCAGAAACCGAGGACTGTAGCGCCGGCGCTCCGGTTTCATCGACAAATCGCAGGGCATAGTTGCGCTCCAGCAGGTGGGCCGTCATGGACATCGCGGCGATTACCGCCCACTCAAAGCCGGGGGAGGACAGCAGCGACGTTCCCTCCTCGTCCCGGTCGGCCCCGAAAGCTCCGGAGAGCGCCGAGCTGTACCTGGCCTGCCGTCGGTCGAGGATCAGGGTTGCCTCGGGGGTGGTCACCGACTCTTCCTGGCGGACCATCAGCTCGTTATGGCGGGCGGTAGCAGCCCAGTGCACCCTGCGCATCGGATCGCCCGGCCGGTACTCACGGGTCATCACATCGTCGTCGCTCGGGTTGGCGTTGCGGCGGGTGACCGCGAATCCGTCCGCGCCACGGGCCCCGGTCAGGGGCGAAGGCGGCAGGTCAAGGGGCGCGGGGGTGACCACCAGCCGGTCCGTACCGCCCAGCGTGTGACGGGAAGTACCCAGCCCGAAGGGGTCAGTGAAGGCCGCGGTGACCGGGCCGACGTCGTATACGCCACGGCTGGAGGACCGCAGCCGGTACTCGTAGTGGCTGGTGCCGCGGGTGGGATGCCGGGACGGGAAGTGGAACTCGGGTGAATCCCCGAACCGGGAGGGAAGCAGTTCGCGCATCACCACGCTGCCGCTCACCGGCCCGCTGGCGGCGACCGACAGGGTGACAGTGGAGGTGAAGCCGGTCTCCAGAGTTTGCGGCGCGAATTTTCTTCCCACGGTGAACCGCGGTTTGATCAGCCGTAACATCAGCACGGACAGCAGCGGCAGGCACAGCAGGAGCACCCCGACATACAGCAGGTCCCGGCGGCCGAGGAACTGGGCAAACAGGAGCGCCACGACGCCGGTGATCACCAGTCCCCACCCGCGTGGGGTGAGGATCCGGGACGGTAACCTGGCCAGCAGCCGCATGAGGTGGGCCTAGGCGCGCAGGTAGGAGTTGGTCGCAGCGCGTTCCACTGGAACCTTCGACAGGATACCCGCGACCACCGACTGGGGGGTTTCCCCCGAGCTCTGGGCCTTGCGGTCCAGGATCAGCCGGTGGGACAGGACCGCTTCGGCGACCGAGGCGACGTCGTCGGGCAGGACGAAGTCCCTGCTCTCCAACGCGGCGCCAGCCTTGGCGGCCCGCAGCAGCTGCAGTAACGCCCGGGGGCTGGCACCGAGTCGCAGCTGGTGGTGCCCGCGGGTCGCGTGGCCGATGGCGACCGTATATTCGCGCACCGCTGGCGACACGTAGACCCGCTGCACCTGTTCCATCATCGCCGCAACGTCGGTGACGTTCGCGACCGGGCGGACAGCGTCCAGCGGCGAGACGGACTGGTGGGTCTGCAGCATCTCCAGTTCGGCGGTGCGGTCCGGGTATCCCATGGAGATCCGGGCCATGAACCGGTCTCGTTGCGCCTCGGGCAGGGGGTAGGTTCCCTCCATCTCGATCGGGTTCTGGGTGGCCACCACCATGAAGGGTTCCGCCAGCCGGTGGGTGCCGCCGTCGACGGTGACCTGATGCTCCTCCATGCATTCCAGGAGAGCTGACTGGGTCTTCGCGGAGGCGCGGTTGATCTCATCACCGATCACGATGTTGGCGAAGACGGGTCCGCGTCGGAACTCAAACCGGTGGGTGTCCTGGTTGTAGATCGACACCCCCGACACATCCGAGGGCAGCAGATCCGGGGTGAACTGGATGCGGTTCACAGTGCAGTCAATGGTGCGGGCAAGGGTTTTCGCGAGCAGGGTCTTCCCCACCCCCGGTACATCCTCCACCAACAGGTGGCCCTGGGCCAGGAGAACGGTCAAGGCCAGCCGGGCGGCTTCGGGTTTGCCGTCGATGACCGTGTTGATGGATCCCAGAATCCGTCGGGCCGTCTCATCGAACCGCTCACCGGACATCGCCGACCTTCCGCCCTCGGTGGGGGAGTCCTCGGGCTCGGTCCTGCTGTTGGGTGAGGCGTACTGGTTGGTGGAATCCATGCGAACCTTCCGCGAACACTGCACGCCGGTGTGCAGCTGAGTCGGTCAGCCCTGGTCGGATACGTCCACGGCTGGTTTGTCCGTGGGGCACGCAGCAACTGCTTTCCTACAGATTACTAGGACAACTTGCTGTCGTGGGGATAAGTTCCGCTGCCGATGTGCAGGTGGCTAGGGTTGAGTCATGCCTGATACAGCCACCCCCGCGGCGTACCGTCCAGCCCCGCGCACTACCTTTCCCGATACCGTTCCCACCGATACCGTTCCTGACGGCGATGCCCAGGCTGCGGGCGGACGCCAGGATAAGCGGCACTACCCTCCTGCCCCCGAGCCGCTGCCCGTTCCGGTGATCGATAACCACACCCACCTCGACTTCCGGAGCGGTTTGCCGCTGGTCAGTGTGGCCGCAGCCCTCGATGCGGCTGAAGCTGTGGGGGTCTGCGGCGCGGTCCAGGTGGGGTGTGACCTTGAGTCGTCGCGGTTCACCGTCGAGGCTGTTACCCGGGAGCCCCGGCTGCTGGGGGCGGTGGCGATTCATCCCAATGACGCTCCGCTGCTTGCCGAGCATGGGGGCCTTGAGGCTGCGCTCGCCGAGATTGAACGGTTGGCCGCGCATCCGCGGGTCCGCGCGATCGGGGAAACCGGGCTCGACTACTATCGGACGCCCGCCGAGGGGATCGACAGCCAGCACTACTCCTTCCGACGGCACCTCGATATCGCCAAACGGTTGGGGCTGGCCCTCCAAATTCATGACCGGGACGCGCACGACGACGTCGTCTCCACCCTCCGTAGCGAGGGTGCACCGGAGCGGGTGGTGTTTCACTGTTTCTCCGGCGACGCCGCCCTGGCGCGGATCTGCAACGACGCCGGGTGGTATATGTCCTTTGCCGGAACGGTGACGTTCAAGAACGCCGACAATCTCAGGGAGGCCTTGCGCATTGCGGATCCGGCGTTGGTGCTGACCGAAACCGACGCTCCGTTCCTGACCCCGCATCCCTTCCGGGGGCGGCCCAACGCGCCCTACCTGGTTCCCTACACGGTCAGGAGTATGGCTGAGGTGCTTGGCGCCGACCTTGCCACCCTATGCCAGTCGATAGCCGAGAACACGCGAAGGGTCTACGGGGAGTGGGATTAACCCTGGCGTCGTCGTCGTCAGCGGCCCTCTCGATGACGTCCCTGCTCTACAGATTGGTCACGACCCGCAGGTTCCCGATGTGGGGGCCCGCTTCTGCGGGGCGCGCGACTACCATGGCTTAGGTGACTCAGCCCCCTAACCCCCAGCAGATCCGGCCCCTGCTCGGCGCCAGCGACGTCCGCCGACTGGCAGCCGAACTGGACCTTCGGCCTACGAAGACCCTCGGCCAGAACTTCGTCATCGATGGCAACACCATTCGACGGATTGTTGCTGCGGCTCGGCTCAATCCTGAGGAGACGGTCCTTGAGGTCGGCCCGGGTCTCGGCTCGCTGACGCTGGGCCTGCTCGACGCGGCGCAACGGGTGGTGGCAGTGGAGATCGACCCGCTGCTGGCTGAGCGTCTTCCCCATACCGTCGCTCACTGGCGGCCGGAGACTGCTGCGAATCTCGAGGTGGTCCTCGCTGACGCGATGCGGGTCACTGAGCTACCGCATCTGCCGACCGCTCTGGTCGCGAATCTGCCCTACAACGTTGCAGTCCCGGTTGTCCTGAACCTGCTGGAGAACTTTCCCTCCCTGCGCCACGGCCTGGTCATGGTGCAGGACGAGGTTGCCGACCGGCTGGCCGCCGGTCCCGGCTCGAAGACCTACGGAGTGCCCTCAGCGAAGGCCGCCTGGTATGCCACGATGCGCAAGTCAGGCGTGATCGGGATGAACGTGTTCTGGCCGGCGCCCAAGATCGCGTCGGGACTGGTGGGGTTCGTCCGGCACGACCCGCCGGAAACGTCAGCCAGCCGGCGCGAGGTGTTCGCCGTCATCGACGCCGCCTTCGCCCAGCGGAGGAAGACGCTGCGCGCAGCGCTGTCGGGGTGGGCGGGTAGCCCGGTGCTGGCGGGGGAGGCCCTGGCCGCGGCCGATGTCGACCCTAGCCTTCGCGGGGAAATGCTGGACATCGCCGCGTTTGCCCGCATTGCCGAGGCGAAACCCGGTCAGCAGGCCACACAGGCAACCTAGCTCGGGGTGTCCTTCGGTAGCTCCCTGCCTCTGTCTGCGCCCCCCTGCTTTGAGCTCGAGTCGACACAAATGACCGGTTTCGTGCCGGATTTCGGTTATTTATGTTGACTCGATGAGGGAACCATGTGCGGTGTGACGACGACTACTACGTGTTCACAACGGTTAGGTATCGGCGGGATTTTCTGGGCAGAGGATGCCCGCAGGTTTCCTGGTTCAGCGCCATGTGGCCTAGGTTGGTGGGTATGGAGGTAGGTAAAACGGCGGGACTGTTGGGTGGCGCACCAGCCAGCGTTCGGGTCCGTGCGCCAGGAAAAATCAACGTTTCGTTTCGCGTTGGCCCCTTGAGGGAAGACGGCTATCACAGTGTTGCGAGTGTGTATCTGGCGGTCTCTCTCTACGAGGAAGTCACGGCAACGGTCAATTCCGAGCCCGGCACTGTGGTCACGATCAACGGTCAGGGGTCCCTCAACCTACCGGTGGAGAGTATTCCGCTGGATGCCAGCAATTTGGCTGCTCGGGCCGCGGCGGTCCTCGCCGACCTCAGCGAGGACTCAACCGGGGTGCTGCTGGACATCACCAAACGCGTACCAGTAGCCGGTGGAATGGGCGGAGGCTCAGCGGATGCTGCCGCCACCCTCCTGGCGTGCGATGCCCTCTGGAACAGCGGGTTTTCCCGTGACGAGTTGGCCAAGATGGCGGCGGAGCTGGGCGCGGATGTGCCGTTCGCGCTGGTGGGCGGCACGGCAGTCGGGGTCGGGGTGGGGGAGCAGCTAACTCCTGCCATCTCCAAGACGCCTCTCTACTGGGTGCTCGTGACCTCGGCCTATGGACTCTCAACCCCGGTGGTCTACCGGACCCTGGACGAGCTCCGGCTGCGGGACGGCACCGAACCCGCGGCACCACCGGAGATCGATGCCCGGATTCTCACTGCGATGCGTTCCGGGGATGCGACCGCCCTCGCTGAACTTTTGCACAACGACCTGCAGCCGGCGGCACTTGAGCTTGCCCCGGAGCTCGCCGACATCCTGAATGCCGGGAAGGTAGCCGGGGCGCTGGCCGGTCTGGTGTCAGGATCGGGTCCAACTGTCGCGTTCCTCGCGGCCAGCGAAGATCACGCCTCTGAACTCGCGGCACGGCTCACCGCCGATGGCCTGACCGCCACCGCCGTGCATGGCCCGGTCCACGGTGCCAGAATTGTTACCGACTACATCGCCTGACCTGCCACCGAAGCTGGGCCAGTTCAAGCCATCTTTACCCTCAACAACCAGGAAGCAGTACACCCTTGGCACATCTTTTGGGCGCCGAAAGCGTCAGCATCACCTTTGCTACCCGCACCGTTCTCGACGGCGTTTCCCTCGGCATCGAGGACGGCGACCGCATCGGCATGGTGGGTCGCAACGGCGACGGCAAGTCGACCCTCATGCGGCTCCTCGCTCAGCGAGCCACCCCTGATGAAGGGCGGGTAACCCGGCGTCGGGATGTTCACGTCGGATACCTCGATCAGACCGACGTTCTCGACGGCGACCTGGGCGTGGGCGAGGCGATCGTCGGCGATCAGGCCGACCATGAGTGGGCCTCCAACCCGAAGATTCGCGACGTCATGGGAGGGCTCGTCGCCGAGGTTGACTGGCATGCGAAGGTGTCATCGCTCTCGGGTGGACAGAAACGCCGTGTTGCGCTGGCGAAGCTCCTGATTGGCGACGACGACGTCATCATGCTCGATGAGCCCACCAACCACCTCGACGTGGAAGGTGTGGCCTGGCTTGCTCACCACCTCGCCGAGCGGTGGCGTCCCACCGACGGTGGCCTGCTGGTGGTCACTCACGACCGCTGGTTCCTTGACGAAATCTGCACCCGCACCTGGGAGGTGCACGACGGCGTCGTCGACGGATTCGACGGCGGTTACGCTGCTTACGTGCTCGCGCGGGCCGAGCGCGACCGGATGGATTCAGTCGTCGAAGGGAAACGTCAGCAACTGGTCAAAAAAGAACTGGCGTGGCTGCGCCGCGGTGCGCCCGCACGGACCGCTAAACCGAAGTTCCGCATCGAGGCGGCGAATGCTTTGATCGCCGATGTGCCTGAACCCCGCGATTCATTGGCATTGAGCAAGATGGCGATGGCACGCCAAGGTAAGGACGTCCTGGATCTCGAGAACGTGTCCCTGTCTCTCGGAGACAAGGAACTTTTTGACGGGATCACCCTGCGGCTCGCGCCCGGTCAGCGACTGGGGTTGGTTGGGGTCAATGGATCTGGCAAAACCACCCTGTTACGGATGCTGAACGGCGACGTTACCCCAGATGCTGGCCGGTTGAAGAAGGGCAAGACGGTTCAGACGGCAGTGCTTTCCCAGGAGGTCAAGGAGCTCGACGAGCTTGAGCACCTCCGGGTCACCGAAGTGATCGAACAGGAGAAGCGTGTTTTCAGCGTCGGCGGGCGTGAGGTGTCCGCAAGTCAGCTGGTGGAGCAACTCGGATTTACAAACCAGCGGCAGTGGACCATGGTGAAGGATCTGTCGGGTGGCGAGCGACGTCGACTGCAGCTGTTACGCCTCCTGGTAGGCGAGCCCAATGTGCTGATGCTTGACGAACCAACCAACGACCTCGACACCGACACCCTTGCTGCGATCGAGGACGTACTGGATGGCTGGCCCGGCACCCTGGTGGTCGTCTCGCACGACAGGTATCTGCTTGAGCGAGTGACCGATTCACAGATGGCGCTGTTGGGCGATGGGAAACTGCGTGACCTTCCCCGCGGAGTCGACCAGTATCTCGAACTGCGCCGGGACGCGGGTGCGGGGTCCGGCGCTTCCCCCCTGAATTCCGATGATGGGCAGGGCAGCACAGGATCGTCCTCGGGTTACAGCTCTGAGGAAACTCGTCAGGCAAAGAAGGATCTGACCCGCATCGAACGGCAGCTCGGGAAAGCTTCAGCGCAGGTGGAGCGGATTCAGCACCAAATGAATGACGGTGCTGCGGGGGATGTCGACTTTGAGAAGATGGCTACCCTCAACAAGAAACTTCAAATAGTTCAGGCTGAACAGCACGACCTTGAACTCCAATGGCTCGTCGCCGCCGAGGTGCTGGGCAAGTAGGTGCTGGGCAAGTTAGGCCCCGCTGCGGAGTAGGTCCCGCTTCGTGGTGGACGGCCTGGCGCGGAGCAGCCCGCACCTGCCGAGCAGCGGGCTGTCGCGGGCTGGCGGCCGTTAGAATCGCCACATCTGACTCTGGGCGGTGGGCATCCTTCCGGATGGCCACCGTCTCTTCCTTGGTCGGCCTTCGGTCGGCCAGGCGGCATGCCACGATTACCCTCTTCGCCGAGGCGTGGGATCTGGCGGGTTGACGGCGTTTTGACGGCGTTCTGAGACGCCGGATGTCCCGCTTCGGCGATTGGGGAGGGGCTTCATCCTAGAAGGGTGGTGGGGTTTCTGGTCGCGGTGGTGGTGGGTTGGGTTTGGTGGTGTAGGTTTCCCCGGCGGGGGAGATCGCGATGATCGTCCCTGGTTCGGGTTGGGTGTACTGCCAGAAACCCTCCGTTTTGAACATGTGGTGACGTTTACAGAGCGCTGCCAGATTTGAGTAACTGGTCGTCCCGCCCCGGGACCAGGGGATCGTGTGGTCGAGTTCGCAGAACACCGCCAACCGGTTACACCCCGGATGACGGCACGTCCCATCCCGCACCCTGACCGCGTCCTGTAAATCTTGGGGGACCCGGTACGTGGTCGCATCAGCACCCAACCTGGCCCCCGTGAAGGGGTGGCAAAGGATCCTGGTGAACGACGGCGCGTGCCCGGCGAGCCTCCGGGCAGTGTCCGGGTCGATTGGCCCGTACCCTTCCAACTCACCCGGCGCATCCCCACCCATGAGGGTCTGCACCGGGACCGTCACGAAGACCTTCGCCTGCACACCCCAAAACTGGTTGCCCTCCCGCGACTGGTTGCCCTCACCGGACTGGTTGCCTTCACCGGGTGCTTCGGCCTGTGACCCGGCCCGTGATCGGGTAAGAGAATCACCGGTAGCCCTCTCAGGGTTGGTCTCACCAACGGATTCCGGGCCGGCGCTGGTGAGGGCGTCGATGAGGACGTCAGCCCTGAGTTGGGTGAGGGTGCGGGGTTCGTCGGGGCCCTG